>DASYAA010000079.1:0-40356 GCA_036501565.1 Verrucomicrobiia bacterium | reverse complement strand
GTGTATGAATATCGCCGAACTGCAAAAGAAACTGCTCGCAATCGCCCGCACGGAAGTGCTGGACGAGCGCGTGCCGTATGCTTTTGAAAAGCGCGTGACGGCGCTGCTCGCCTCGCGTGTCGCGCCGCAGAATCTGGATTTATGGGTGCGCGGACTCTGGCGCGCGGCGGTTTCATGCGTCGCGATTTCACTGTTGTGCGGCGCGTGGGCTTTTTTTAATCCAGCCCCGGCCAGCAACGATCTTTCGCAAAATTTTGAAAGCACCCTGCTGGCGTCCGTTGACCAAAGCGATCAAGCGCAGTGAATTCCTGGAAAATCATTCTGGCCACCGTCGTCATTTTCGGCGCGGGCGTCATGACCGGCGGACTGCTGGTCAATTACGTTGACCACGCGCATTTTGCAAATCATCGTCCGCCCGAGAATCACGATGTCGATTTGCCGATGCCGCACGGAGAAATGTCAGGCAAACAATTTTTGTCTCAACTCGATGACGTGCTGCATCTCACGCCGGAGCAACACAAGGCGATTGAAAAAATCATCGCCGACGGACAGGAGCGCAATCACAATCTTTGGAAACTCGTTTCTCCGCAATTTCGCGCGGTCATGCAGGATGTGCATCAAAAAATCCGCGAACAACTGAATGCCGACCAACGGAAGGAGTTTGAAAAATTACTGAAACAATTCCATCCGCCGCGCCGTCCGCCGAATTTCACGAATGCGCCATCGGTTTTGCAGACACAAACAGATTCTCCGCCGATGACGGCGACCAACGCGCCGGGCAATTGACTTTATTTTTCCGCAAGCAGCACGCGGATTTTTTTCCGCAATTCCTTCGTGATCGAGCCGACGGGACGGTTGGCGTCCAGAATTGTGAAGCCGTAAGTCTTCTGCAACTTGCGGAACGCGCCTTGCATCGCGGTTTGATACTTCACAAAACTGTCGAACATATCGCGCGAGAAGCCCAAATCCATCCCGCTTTCCCAATAATCCAG
Source organism: Verrucomicrobiia bacterium (assembly GCA_036501565.1). Taxonomy (GTDB): domain Bacteria; phylum Verrucomicrobiota; class Verrucomicrobiia; order Limisphaerales; family UBA11358; genus UBA11358. The sequence goes on along the minus strand of DASYAA010000079.1, from coordinate 39,364 downwards.
CGTCGCATTTTTGGAAAGATTGCGTTGGACGAGTTCTTGCGGTTCGACCGACAAATAAAAAACCGCGTCGGGTTCCGGTGCGATGCCGTAAAGATTTTTCAGCCACGCATCGTCCATGCCGCGAACCAGATCGCGCGCCATCAGCGTGTAAATGTAACGGTCGGCCAGCACGATGAAACCCGCTTTCAGCGCGGGCAAAATGATGTTTTCCAATTGGTCGGCAAAATCCGTCGCGTAAAAAAGGCTCAACGTCGAGCGGCTCAAAATATTTCCTTCCTGCGCCTTTTCCAGTTCCTTGCTGACAAGCGTCGAGCGTTTGAGTCCAACTTGCACCGTCGGATGGCCGCTGGTTTCAAGCCAGTCCACGAGCCGCGCGATTTGCGTCGAGCGGCCCGAACCGTCCGCGCCTTCGACGACGATCAATTTTCCCGCGAGGTCCTCCAGCTTCACGCGCGGAACGCCGTGGCCGTAAAAACGGCGGCATTTCTTTTTTGTTTCGGAATTGTTCATGCGGCGGCCAAATCCTCTTCGATTTCCCTCATTTTTTCCTCGACGCGAACAGACGGCGGCAATGGCAGCGGACTTTTGCGCCGGAATTTTCTCAAATCAATTTTCTCGCTCACGAGTTTTCGGAAAATCACCTGCTGTTTTTCGACGTTTTCGTTCGCGTCCATGACGATGAACTTGAATTCTTCGGTCATCGCGACATATTGATCCAAAATGCGCCCCTGAAAAATGCGGAAACTTTCGTAAGGATCGGTCGAAAGCCGCAAATCCATTCCAGCCTCGAAGAATTTCAATTTCGGACGGCCTTCCAAAATCCGGTTCAGCGAAACTTCCAAATCCGTTTTGAAAAAAACCGTGAGGTCGGGCTGCGCGGCGAAATTGTAAAGTCCGCGAACCCATTCAGGCGGACAGCCGCGAACCGTGTCGCGCGCAAACGCTGTGAATGCATAACGGTCGCACAGCACAATATAACCGGCGCGCAGAAGCGGCAGCAAATGGCGCTCGTAACGGTCGGCAAAATCCGTCGCGTGGATCAAACTGAAAGTCGTCGGCGTGAGCAGTTCGCGCTTTTTACCTTTGCTCGTCGCGGATTTTACCAGCTCGGAAGAATTCCATTCGCTGAAATAGACCTTGATGCCTTCCGCTTCGAGCCAGCGTTTGAGCAGATAAATCTGCGTTGACTTGCCCGAACCGTCGAGTCCTTCGACGGCGATCAATCGTCCCGGAAAATTCAATTCGGCAAAAGTTTTCATAATTCGCGCCAGCAGCGTTTTGTCATTTTAGCCAAACCGCCGCCGCTCACAAGGCGCAAGTTGATAACCGATGGCAGCCGTTTTCGTTTGTTAATTTTCGGTGACAACGCAAATTCTCGAATCCTTGTGAAAAAAATCACAAATTGACTTGCCGGAGATTTTAGCAGGAGTTACGCTGAGTTGTCTCTGTTTTGAGGCGGCAAGATTATGCGAACTGAAAGCGAAGTCGGTTATAATTCAAAAATTGAGGGCGACGTTGTCGTCACCACGGTTGACGCCGCGCTCAATTGGTTTCGTAAAAATTCCGTCTGGCCGATGCCAATGGGTTTGGCCTGCTGCGCGATTGAATTGATGGCCGTCGGCGCGAGCCGTTTCGATATTTCCCGATTTGGTTCCGAAGTGATGCGTTTTTCGCCGCGACAGGCCGATTGCATGATCGTTGCCGGCACGGTCACTTACAAAATGGCCACCGCCGTCAAGCGCGTCTGGGATCAAATGGCCGAACCCAAATGGTGCATCGCGATGGGCGCGTGCGCCTCGACCGGCGGAATGTATCGCAGTTACGCCGTGCTGCAAGGCGTGGACCGGATTTTGCCGGTGGATGTTTATGTGGCCGGTTGTCCGCCGCGCCCCGAAGCGTTGATTGACGCGCTGATGAAATTGCAAAATAAAATCAGCAAAGAGCCGGTGCTCGCGGATTTGAAAATGTTTCACTTGAAAAAAGAAGAAGCGGCAGCGTGATTGGTTGAATCGTTAAATTGTTGAAGCGGCTGCGAATGTTCGATTCAACAATTCAACGATTTGATCGAAGTGAATTCTCTGGAACAAGCTGGAAAACTTAAAGAAAAGTTTGGCGATTTAATCTCCAAACCAACGGAATTTCGCGGCGATGTTTCCGTGAACATTTCCGACGCGGAAAAAATTTCCGACGTTTGCGAATTTGCAAAAAAAATTCTTGGTTTCGATTATCTCGCGGATATTTCGAGTCTGGACAATTACGGCGACGAGCCGCGCTGGACGGTTGTTTATCATTTGCGCAATCTGAAAAAAGGCAATGAAATCCGGCTCAAAACCGATGTCAGCGAGGAAAAATCAAAATTGCCGAGTGTGATTGGAATTTGGAAAACGGCCAACTGGCACGAGCGCGAAATTTACGACATGATGGGCATTCATTTTCGCGGCCACCCGGATTTGCGGCGCATTTTGATGTGGGAAGGCTATCCGTATTTTCCGTTGCGCAAAGATTTTCCGCTCGCGGGCAAGGACAGCGAAATGCCCGGCGTCGCATTTTCCAAACCGTCGCCGATGGAAGGCGGCCCATTTGTGACTGTGGCCGGTGGAAATTCCGCGCAAGCGCGCGAGCCGCGAATCCGTATTCCCGAAACCGATTCGATTGAAACGATGTCGCATTTGGAACGGCGCAAAGATATTCAAGAAACGCACGGCCATCCCAAAGGTCCGGGACCGATTGAAAAAAAATAATTTTCATGCCCACGATTCAAGACATCGAAATTCCCGATTCCGCCGCGCGCAATGCAGCGGTGATTGAAGAATTGCCGGACTTTCAAGACGAGCGCATGGTGCTGAACATGGGACCATCGCATCCGGCCACGCACGGCGTGCTACGAATTGTTTTGGAACTCGACGGCGAAGTCATCACGAAAGCCGATCCCGATGTCGGCTATCTGCATCGCGGCGACGAAAAAATCGCCGAGAACATGACTTACACGCAGTTCATTCCTTACACGGATCGTTTGGATTATCTCGCGCCGCTGGCGAACAATGTCGCCTACGCGCTCGCCGTCGAAAAACTTTTGGGCATCCACGATAAACTGCCGCCGCGCTGCCAATACATTCGCGTCATGGTTGCGGAACTCGCGCGCATCTCGGCGCATTTGCTCGGACTCGGCGCGTTCGCGATGGACACCGGCGCGGTTACGGTTTTTCTCCTGCTTTTTACCGAGCGCGAAAAAATTTACAACTTGGCCGAGGCGATTTCCGGCGCGCGGTTCACGACGAGTTACACGCGCATTGGCGGCGTCATGCGCGACACGCCGCCAAATTGGTGCGATCAAGTCCGCCAATTTTGCAAAGAATTTATTCCCGCGCTCAACGAAGTCGAGACGCTGCTCACACGCAATCGTATTTGGGTGGATCGCCTGCGCGACCTCGGCCACATCTCGAAGGAAATGGCGATTGATTACGGCTTGAGCGGCCCGAATTTGCGCGGTAGCGGAATCGAATACGATTTGCGAAAAAATCAGCCGTATCTTTGCTACAAAGATTTGGAATTTGATATTCCCATTGGTACCGTTGGCGATTGTTATGATCGTTACATGGTGCGCATGGAAGAAATGCGCCAGAGCGTTCGCATTTTATATCAGTGCCTCGAAAAAATTCCCGGCGGCTGGAAAAATGAAACGCACGAGCCGGTCAATGTGGACGACGGAAAAATTATTTTGCCGCCGAAGGAAAAAGTGATGACGAAGATGGAAGAATTGATCCATCAATTCATGCTCGTGACCGAAGGAATGAATTGTCCGCCGGGCGAAATTTATTTCGGCCACGAAAATCCGAAAGGCGAACTCGGTTTTTACATTTGCAGCAAAGGCGGCGGCGTGCCGTATCGCCTGAAAATCCGTTCGCCGAGTTTCATCAATTTGAGCATTCTCGGCGAATTGCTGCCCGGCGCGATGATCAGCGACGTGCCGGTGATTTTGGGTTCGATTGATTTTGTGATGGGCGAGGCTGACCGATGAACGCGATGCACACAGAACCGATTCCGAATCCGCTGCAACACCAGCGCGATTTCGTCGCGTCCGCCGCGCTTGAGGCGGAAGTGGAAGAATTGCTTACGCATTACCCCGAAAAGCGCGCCGCGTCGCTCATGGTGCTGCACGCTATTCAGGATACATTCGGTTGGATTTCGCAAGAAGCCGTTGAATGGACGGCGAAGAAACTGGAATTGCAGCCGATCAACATTTACGAGTTGCTGACCTTTTATCCAATGTTGCGCGCGCAGCCGATGGGCAAATACCAGATCAAAGTTTGCCGCACGTTGAGTTGCGCGCTGGGCGGCGCATATGAATTGCGCGAACATTTTTGCAAAAAATTCGGTTTGGATTCGCACGCGCACGGCGCGCAGACGACGCCGGACGGAAAATTCACGGTGGAATTTGTCGAGTGCCTCGCCAGTTGCGGCACGCCGCCGGTGATGATGTGCAATGACGATTTTTACGAAGCCGTGAGCCACAAAAAAGCGGACGAGATTGTGGAGAAATGCAAATGAAATGGTTGCCCGACATGGATTTGAACCATGACAAACAGATTCAGAGTCTGCTGTGCTACCGTTACACCATCGGGCAGGATGGGCAGATTAGGCTAGAGAATTTTATTTGAGAGTCAAGTTGCTGATATGGCGCAGGAATACAAATTGATTTTGAAACATGCCGATGAACCGGGTTACACGCCGGACATCGAATGCTATTTGCGCCACGACGGCTACGACGTGCTGAAGAAGGCGCTCGCCATGCCGTCGAAAGATTTGGCGGATGGAAAAAAACAATCGCCGCAGGAACAAATCCGCGATGCGGTGAAAACTTCTGGTCTGCGCGGTCGTGGCGGCGCCGGTTTTTCCTGCGGCCTGAAATGGAGTTTCGTTGATCGCAAAAGCGGCAAGCCCATTTACTTGATCTGCAACGCGGACGAATCCGAACCGGGCACGTTCAAGGATCGTCAAATCATGTATAAGGATCCGCATCAAATGATCGAGGGCATGATCATTTCCTGTTTCGCGAACGACGTGAAGCTCGCCTACATTTACATTCGCGGCGAAATGGTGGACGGCGCGAAAATTCTGAATCACGCGTTGAAAGAAGCGCTCGCGAAAAATTTCCTCGGCAAAAATATTTGCGGCAGCGGCTACGATTTGGAGATTCACGTTCATCGCGGCGCGGGCGCTTATATTTGTGGCGAAGAAACCGGCCTCATTGAATCGCTCGAAGGCAAGCGGCCCTATCCGCGCATCAAGCCACCGTATTTTCCGGCCGTGCTCGGCTTGTGGATGTGCCCGACCATCGTCAACAACGTCGAGACGCTTTGCAACGTGAAGCACATCGTCGCGATGGGCGGCGCAGAGTTCGCGAAGCTTGGCACGCCGAACAACACCGGCACGCGCATCGTCAGCTTGAGCGGCCACGTCAAGAAACCGGGCTACTACGAGATCGAAGTCGGCAAGGCGACGATCGGCGAACTCATCAACGATCCGAAATTCGGTGGCGGATTGCGCGATGGTCGCAAATTAAAAGCCGTGATTCCCGGCGGTTCTTCCGCGAAAGTTTTCAAGGCGGGCGAAAAGTTCAAGCTCAAGAAGAAAGACGCCGAGGGCAAAGAGATTTTGGTCGAGACCGACATGCTCGATCTGCCTTACGATTTCGATTCGCTGTCCGCCGCCGGTTCGATGAGCGGTTCGAGCGCAATCATCGTGATGGACGATTCGACCGACATCGTTGAGGCACTTTCAAATATCGCAGAGTTTTACGCGCACGAAAGTTGCGGTCAATGCACCCCGTGCCGCGAAGGTTCGCTCTGGATGAGCAAGGCGCTGCATCGCCTCACGCACGGCGAAGGCCGCGCGAGCGACGCGGATTATCTCGTGAAAATCGCTGACAACATTCCCGGCGGTCGCACGATTTGCGCATTCGGCGAAGCGTGCTCCTGGCCCGTGCAAAGTTTCGTCGCGAAGTTCAAAGATGAATTTGTCGCCAAAGGCGCGGCGGATGAAGCACGTCATGCAAAGCAAGTTGTCGCGCCTGCTGAACAAAAAGAATTAGCCGAAGCGCATCACTGAAAGCGTCATGCCCAAACTTTATGAATATCTTGGCATTTCGGTTTTCTTTTTTGCGGGCGAACATTTGCCGGTTCATGTGCATGGTCGTTATGGCGAGCTTGAGACAAAAGCTGAAATCATTACGCGCGATGGAAAAATTGTTTCCATCCGGTTTTGCCGCGTGTCGAATCGCCGTCCGCTGTCCGGCAAAGTCAGAAAACATTTTGCCGAACTGGTGAACGCGAAGGCCGAGGATATTTTGAAAAAGTGGTCGGATGTTTTCGTTTTGAACAAAGTCGTGAAACCTGAAATTATTACGCGGAAAATTAAATAGAATATGTATTTGCGAGTGAAACACGCCAGCTATGTTCCCCGTTACAAGGTGGACGTTGAATTCAACGACGGCAAGCATCGCCTCGTTGACTTCGGGCCGTTTCTGAAGAAGGCGCAGAATCCGATGTTTTCAAAATATCGTCGCCTGAAACAATTCAAGTCATTCCATATTCAGAACGGCGATTTGATGTGGGGAGATTTTGAAATGATTTTCCCGATTGAAGATTTGCGACGCGGAGAAATTTGAAAAATGTCAACCGCAGCCACAACTGAAATTAAGCCCGCGCCTGTGATTGAAAAAATCAAGGTGAAGGTGGACGGTCGCGAAATCGAAGTGCCGAAGACGATGCCCGACCCGATTTCCGGCAAACAAATTCCAACGACGATGATTCAAGCGTGCGCGTTCAACAAAGTGGACGTGCCGCATTATTGTTATCATCCGAAACTGCCCGTCGTCGGCAACTGCCGCATGTGCCTTGTGGAATACGGCACGCCCGCGCTCGGCCCAGATCGCAAGCCCATTTTGAATCCCGACGGCACACCGAAAATTGCCAAATCGCCGCGCCCGGCCATCGCGTGCGCCACGCCGATTTCGCCGGGCATGGAGATTCACACTTCGACGCCCGGCGTGAAACAGATGCGCGAAGGCGTTCTGGAATTTCTTCTCGTCAATCATCCACTCGACTGCCCGATCTGCGATCAGGCGGGCGAATGCAAGTTGCAGGAATATTCCGTTGATTACGGCCAGAGCGCGAGCCGCTTCGTCGAACCGAAAGTCCACAAGCCCAAGGCCGTTGACCTCGGCCCGCGCATCGTGCTTGACGACGAGCGCTGCATCCTTTGCACGCGCTGCATCCGGTTCACGAAGGACATCGTCGGCGACGACGCGCTCGGCATCGTCAATCGCGGCAGTTGGAACACGCTCACGGCGTATCCGGGAAAAGTTTTCGACAACAATTACACGCTCAACACCGTGGACATCTGTCCCGTCGGCGCGCTCACGTCGAAGGATTTTCGTTTCCAGATGCGCGTCTGGTTTTTAAAGGAGACCAAAAGCGTCTGCACAAGCTGCGCGACGGGCTGCAACGTCATCGTCGGCTCGCGCGAGGAAAAAGTTTATCGCTACGAACCGCGCCAGAACGACGCCGTCAATTCCTGCTGGATGTGCGACGCCGGCCGTTTGAATTACAAATGGATCGGCCGCGAAGACCGTTTGAAGGATGTGCTTGCTCGCGGACAAAAAACGACGTGGACGGCGGCGCTCAATGAAATCAGCGACAAGCTGAAGAAAGCGCCGCAAGGCTCAGTCGCGATTGTTGCTTCCGCGCGGCAGACAAACGAAGAACTGTGGCTGATTTCAAAATTGAAATCGAAGTTCGGCGCAATCAGTGATTCAATTGCGCGCATCGGCAAAGGCGACAAGCTGCTCGTAAGCGCGGATAAAAATCCGAACAGCAACGGCGCGCGGCTCACGGGAATTTGTTTCACCGAAATGGGAACGAATTTGCCGCAAATCGCCAACGGAATTTCAAACGGTAAAATCAAAACTTTAATTGTCTTCGGCGAAGACGTGACGAAGCACGGCCTCGGCGCGGATTTGCTCGGCAAATTGGAGACGCTCATCGTCAGCGACATTTTGCCGAACGCGACGACAAGGCTCGCGCATTATCTTTTGCCCGGCTGCGCGCACGCGGAAAAACGCGGCACGTTCACGAACACGAAAGGACGCGTCCAGAAATTCATGAAGGCCGTCGAAGCGCCCGGCGACGCACGCGCCGAATGGGAATTTTTGCACGACCTCGTTCACAATGTCACCGGCCAGAACGGTTTTGTGACCATCGAAGGTCTGTTCAACGAAATGGCGAAGGACGTTTCCGCGTTCAACGGTCTGGCGTGGGCGACGCTTGGCGACACCGGCGTGACGGTGCAAATCTAACATGGACTGGAATTTTATCATTTTCAGCATTGTAAAAATCGCGCTGGCGATCGGTATCCTGCATGTCATCGCGGCTTACGCGGTTTTGGTGGAGCGGAAAGTTTCGGCGTGGATTCAAGATCGCCTCGGGCCGAATCGCGTCGCGCCGCCGTTCATGAAATACATTCCGATTCTCGGACCGATTTTGACGCGCATGGGAATTTTCCAGCCGCTGGCGGACGGCTTAAAATTCATGCTCAAGGAAGATTTTACTCCGGCAGGCGTGCGCAAGGCGTATTTCTGGCTCGCACCGGCGCTGGCAGTGATTCCTTCGCTGCTCGTCATCGCGGTCATTCCGTTTGGCTCGCAAATCGGTCATCAAAAAATGGTCATCGCGGATTTGAACGTGGGAATTCTTTACACGTTTGGAATCGTTTCGCTCGGCGTTTATGGAATTGTGCTCGCGGGTTACGCGGCGAATTCAAAATATCCGTTCCTCGGCGGCATCCGTTCGAGCGCGCAAATGATTTCGTATGAAATCGCGATGGGCATGAGCGCGATTCCGGTTTTTCTCATCGCGGGCAATTTGAATTTGAGCCAGATCATCAATTGGCAAACGCAACACGGCTGGCTCATCATTTACGCGCCGCTGTCGTTCATTATTTTTCTCGTGGCAAGTTTTGCGGAAACGAATCGCACGCCGTTCGATTTGCCGGAAGCGGAAACGGAATTGGTCGGCGGCTATCACACGGAATACGGCTCGATGAAATTCGCGCTGTTTTTTCTCGCGGAATATTCCAACATGGTCGCGGCGGCGGGAATGATGACAACGCTGTTTTTCGGCGGCTGGACGCTGCCGTTTTGGGGATTGGATCAGCCCGCGCAAAACATCGGCATCGGCATTTTGCAGATTTTAATTTTTCTCGCGAAAATGTGCGCGTTGATGACGTTGTTCATCTGGGTGCGTTGGATGTTCCCGCGTTTTCGTTACGACCAATTGATGGATTTGGGCTGGCGGCGGTTCGTGCCGCTCGCGTTGGCAAACATTTTGATAACAGCGGTGATTTTGTGGATGAAGAGTTGAGACGGAATTTACAGAATTAACAAAATTGGAATTTAATTCTGAAAATTTTGTTAATTCTGTCTGAAAAAAAATTGAAATGATCGTAAATCGCAGACCATTGACGTTTTGGGAAAAACTTTATGTGCCCGCCATCATCGGTGGGCTGAAGGTCACGATGCGTCATGCCTATCGCACTTTGTTCGAGGGCAAAAAAGTGACGATGGAATATCCCGAGCAGAAATGGGCCGTGCCGGAGGATTATCGCGGCGCGCCGTATCTCGTCAAGGATCAGGAAGGCAACACGAAATGCGTCTCGTGCCAGCTTTGCGAATTTGTCTGCCCGCCCAAGGCGATCAAAATCATTCCGCCCGGTCCGGCCGGACAATTGGCCGACCGCTCGAACGCTGAAAAAATGCCGGAGCAGTTCGAGATCAACATGCTCCGCTGCATTTTCTGCGGTTTCTGCCAGGAAGTCTGCCCCGAAGAGGCGATTTTTCTGCAAAAAGATTATTCGCTTACCGGCCTGACGCGCGAGGAAATGATTTACGACAAGGAAAAACTCCTCGCGCTCGGCGGCACGGTCGGCGGCGTCCAGAAATGGAAAAACAAATTGGAAGAAGCGAAGGAACAGGAAGATTTTCCGGTAAAAGTCTGAAACCTTGAACATGGGACTGCCTGACATTTTATTTTATGTCTTCGCGGCGCTGACGCTGTTGTGCGGCGTGCTCGTCATCGCGAACCCGTTCAGCCGCAACCCGGTCACGAGCGCGATGTTTCTCGTGCTCACCATCATCTCGATGGCCGGGCTGTTCGTGCTGCTGCACGCGTTCTTCCTCGCGGCAGTGCAAATCCTCGTCTACGCCGGCGCGGTCATCGTGCTGTTCCTGTTCGTCATCATGTTGCTCGATTTGAAAGAGGAACAACGTCGCAAAATAAAAATGTTCGGCATCGTGGCTGGATTGGTTTCCGTCGGCACAATCGTCGCCATCTTTTTGAAAAGTTTGCATGCGACAAATCTCAACGCACAAGCATCGCCCACGATTGAAGGCGACACCACGGCGCTCGGAAAATTGTTGTTCACGCAATACGTTTTGCCGTTTGAAGTCGTCTCCGTGCTGCTGCTCGTGGCGATGATCGGCGTGATTTTGTTGAGCAAAAAGGATTTGAAATAATATGCACGTCGGACTCGAACATTATTTGACCGTCAGCTTCCTGCTCTTCGCGCTGGGATTGCTCGGCGTCATTATGCGGCGGAATCTGCTCGTCATTTATATGTCGCTGGAGCTGATGCTCAACGCGGCGAACCTCGCGCTTGTCGCGTTCTCGCGTTTCAACGACAACTTGAACGGCCAGATCCTGGTGTTTTTCATCATCACCGTGGCGGCGGCGGAAGTGTCGGTCGGCCTCGCGCTCATCGTCGCGCTTTACCGCAAACGCCAGACCGCGCACGTCGAAGACCTGACCTCGATGAAACTCTGACGGATGAAATACGAAATTTTGCCTTGGATCATTTTGTTCCTGCCGCTGCTGTCAGTGGTGGTGATAACGCTTTTCACGTTGCGTTGCAAAACGATGAGCAGTCTCATCTCCATCGGCGCAGTCGTCGCCGGATTTATTCTGACAATTATTTTTATCAGCGCGAATGGATTTCACATCAATGCGGAAACTTCGACGAACTGGCTCACCATCGGCGACCTGCACGTTGACTTCGGCCTCAAGCTCGACGCGTTGAGCCTTATGATGCTGCTCATCATCACCGGCGTCGGCGGCGCGATCCACATTTATTCCTTCGGCTATATGCACGAAGACAAAGGCATGGCGCGTTTCTTCGCGTTCATGAGCCTGTTCACGTTCTCGATGCTCGGCATCGTGCTCGCGAACAATTTCATCGAGATGTTCATCTTCTGGGAACTCGTCGGCGTGTCCAGCTACCTGCTCATCGGATTCTGGTTTGAAAAACCCAGCGCCGGCGACGCCGCGAAAAAAGCCTTCATCGTCAATCGCCTCGGCGACTTCGGATTTTTGCTCGGCATTTTAATGGTCTGGGGAATTCTCGGTTCGCTGAATTTTTCCGCGCTGCAAAATTCAATTGTCGCCAACCCCGCCGCGATCGGCGCGATGGCAACCACCGCCGGACTTCTGATTTTCTGCGGTGCCGTCGGCAAATCCGCTCAATTCCCGCTGCACGTCTGGTTGCCGGATGCCATGGAAGGCCCGACGCCGGTTTCTGCGCTCATCCACGCCGCAACAATGGTTGCCGCCGGTGTCTATATGCTCTGCCGCATTTTCTTTTTGCTCAACGCCGACGCGCTGCACGTCATCGCTTACATCGGCGGATTCACCGCGTTGCTCGCCGCGCTCATCGCTGTCCAGCAAAACGACATCAAACGCATCATCGCCTACTCGACGCTGTCGCAACTCGGTTACATGGTCATGGCCGTCGGCCTCGCCGGTCCCGTGCCTGCGATGTTTCATTTGACGACGCACGCATTTTTCAAAGCGCTGCTGTTCTTGAGCGCCGGCTCGGTCATTCTCGCGACGCATCACGAGCAGGACATCTGGAAAATGGGAAATCTGCGAAAGAAAATGCCGGTGACATTCTGGACATTTCTCATCGGCGCGCTCGCGCTTTCCGGCGTGTGGCCGATGAGCGGATTTTTCAGCAAGGACAGCATTTTCGCGCAAGCCCTCGCGCAGCATAATTATCTTCTGTTCGCCAACGCCGTCTTCATCGCCGGACTCACGACATTTTATATTTTCCGACTTTTCTTCGTCGTTTTTTACGGCGCGGAAAAATCCGACGCAGCCTCGCACGCGCACGAATCACCGGCGGTCATCACCTTGCCGCTGATCGTGCTGGCCGGTTTCAGTTTGATCGGCGGCGTCATCGGCATCGAAGGAATTTACCACTACAATTTTCCCGACGGAGCGGAAAAATCCGCCGGTTTTGCCGCGACACTTTTCGCGCCGTTCATCCATTCGCCTCTCGCCGCGTCACTCGGCATTCTTGCTTTCATCATCGGCTTCACTTTGGCATTCAAACTTTACGTCAAAGCGTCAACTGATCCATTGCCCGCGAAACTCGGCGGTCTCGCGACGGCGATGAAAAACCGCTTTTATTTCGACGAACTTTACGAAGCCACTTTCATCCGCGCGCATGATTTCATCGCAACGGTCGCCGATTGGATTGACCGCTGGCTCGTCGAAGGTTTTTGCATCGGCGCGATTCGCGGCGGCACGGATTTGAGCGGACGCGCCCTGCGCCTCATGCAAACCGGCAACTTGCAAACCTACGCTTTTCTGTTCGTGCTCGGCGTGGCGCTGTTGCTCTATTTTGTTTTGGGAAAATAAATGAAAATCGTCCCGCAACATTTATTGGACGAAGCGGTTGAACGGTTGAAAAATGAATTTCAACCGGAGGAAATTTATTTGTTCGGCTCGCACGCGTGGGGCGCGCCGACCGAGGACAGCGACGTGGATTTCATGGTCATCGTCCCGCAAAGCGACGAGCGGCCGATTCGCCGCGACCAGCGCGCGCAGCATTGTCTGGGCAGACTACTGATTTCCGCCGACATTTTGGTCAGGACGCGCCGGGAGGTGAATCGCGTGCGCGACGTTCGCGGAAGTTTGACGCAGGACATTTTGAAGCGGGGACGCAAACTCTATGGATGAAACTCACAGACAACTTGTGCGTTCCTGGCTGACCAAAGCCGCCGGCGATTTGCGGAGCGCGCGCGTTTTGAGCAACGACCCGGAAGGTCCGCTCGACGTGGCGATTTATCATTGCCAGCAGGGCGCCGAAAAAGCCGTGAAATCATTTCTGGTGTTCAAAGAAATCACGCCGGAAAAAACGCACGACATTCGCAAGCTGGCGGTTGAAGCCTCCGCGATTGAACCGCGTTTCGATAAATTTGTTCCGGCGGCGGCGGCGTTGACGCCTTACGCCTGGGAATTTCGCTACCCGGACGATTTGTCCGAAACGATGCCTACGCGCGAAGAATTTGATGAAGCGCTTAAACAGGCGCGGGAAATTTATGATTTTGTGTTGAGTTTGTTGCCGGAAGAAACCCGGCCATGATTTTTGGAAAATAAAATGTCCATACTGACTTACATTTTAGGCTGGCCGCTGCTGGCAGCACTGTTGCTGGTGTTCGTGCCGCGCAATTACCGCGTCATCATCCGCGCCATCGCGGTTTTGGCGACGCTCATTTCGGCGGCGCTCGCCGTGAAAATGTTTTGCCAATACGCCGGCACGCCGGTGGACGCGGATGGCTATCGCTTCGTGCAGCAAATCCCGTGGGTCGCATCACTCGGCATCAGTTATCACGTCGGCGTGGACGGCTTGAACGTCGGCCTGATTTTGATGGGCGCAATCGTCGCGTTCGCCGCCGCGCTCTGCTCGTGTGAAATCCAGACGCGCGAAAAGGAATTTTACATTTTGCTACTTGTGATGACCGGCGGCATCCTCGGCGCGTTCGCGTCGCTCGATCTGTTTTTCTTTTACGCGTTCCACGAATTCGCGCTGATCCCGACGTTCATCATGATCGGCGTCTGGGGACGCGGCGAACGGAAAAATTACGCAACGTTCCAAATCACGATTTACTTAAGCCTCGGCGCGCTCATCGCGCTCATCGGTCTCATCGCGCTCTATCTGAAATCCGGCGCGAACACATTTGACATTCCAAAACTCACGGAATACATCGCGGCGCATCCGCTGACGTCGAACGCGCAGAATCTTATTTTCCCGCTGCTGTTGTTCGGATTTGGGATTTTGGTTTCGCTCTGGCCGTTCCATTCTTGGGCACCGCTTGGCTACGGCGTTGCGCCTGCGCCGACCGCGATGCTTCACGCCGGCGTGCTGAAAAAATTCGGCCTCTACGGTTTGATCCGCATCGCGCTGCCGCTGATGCCGCAGGCCGCGCAACATTGGATGCAAATTCTCGCGTGGCTTTGCCTCGGCAACATTTTGTATGTCGGCTGGGTCGCCATGAAACAAAAAGATTTGAACCTGCTCATCGGCAATTCCAGCGTGGCGCACATGGGCTTCATTTTCCTTGGCATCGCGAGCCTGAATATCGTCGGCGTGACCGGCGCGGTTTTGATCATGATCGCGCACGGATTTCTCGCAGCGCTGACATTCGCCTTGAGCGGTTACATTTATCAAAAAACCGGCACGCTCCAAATCAGCGAACTCGGTGGACTTTGCCGTCCGTTGCGATTCATTGGCACGGCACTGTTGATGGCGGCAATGGCCGGTTGCGGCTTGCCCGGCTTCGCGAATTTCGTCGGCGAAGTCACCGTCTTCTTCGGCTCGTGGAAAATTTTTCCGCTCGTGACGACGCTCGCTGTTTGGGGCGCGCTCATCATCGGCGCGGTTTACATGACGCGCGCCATCCGCGACATTTTGCACGGGCCGGTCTCGGAAAAATTTTCAACCCTCACCGACGCCTCGAACGTCTGGCGCAAACTGCCTTACGCGCTTTTGCTGGCGAGCCTCCTGCTGTTCGGCTTCCTGCCGAAATTGCTGACGGAAAAAATCAATCCTGACGCGCAAAAAATCGTGAGCCTGGCAAATTCGACTGTTGAAAAACAAAACGTTGCTGCCATTTCAGAAATCCGCAATCCGCAATCCGCAATCCCAAATTGATGAACTCCTCATTGATCACCCTCGAGCTTTGCGTCATCGCCATCGGCATCGTGCTGCTGCTCGCGGATTTTTGGATTTCTCCCGCGCGCAAAAAATTTCTCGCATATTTCGGCGCAGTCGCGCTCGGTGTTCTATTGCTCATCAGTTTTAGCGGCGAAGGCATTTGCAGTTCGTTCGGCACCGCGTTCACGGGCTCGTTCATCGAAGACGGACTCGCTTTATTTTTCAAAAGATTTTTTCTCACCGCCGCAATTCTCGTTTTATTCTTGTCGGCGGAATTTTCCGAAAAAATTTCCAGCGGCATTTCTGAATTTTATTCGCTCATCATTTTTGCGCTGGCGGGAATGTTGTTCGCGGCTTCCTCAAATAATTTTGCGATGCTCTTCGTTTCCATCGAACTTATCACCGTCCCGTTTTACGTGCTCGTCAGTTTTCAGCGCAACAAAATGGCTTCACTTGAAGCGGGCGTGAAATATTTAATCATCGGCGCGTTGTCGTCCGCGTTCATGGTTTTTGGTATCGCGCTGATTTGGGGAACGACCGGCAAAATGAATTTTACCGAACTCGCGCAAGTCGCGCCGCAATTTCTCGATAACAAAATTTTTCTGATCGGCGTTTTATTTTTGCTCACCGGGCTTGGATTCAAAATCGCCGCTGTGCCGTTTCAAATCTGGGTGCCCGACGTTTATCAAGGCGCGCCCACGCCGACGACCGCGTTTCTTGCTGTCGGTTCTAAAGCCGCCGGATTTGTTTTGCTGCTGCGCGTTTTGTTCACGGCAATTCCGAGCGTCGCGGCGCATTGGCAAAATTTTTTAATTATCATTTCCGCCGCCACAATTCTTTACGGAAATTTGTGCGCGATTCCGCAACGCAATTTGAAACGGCTGCTCGGTTATTCGAGCATCGCGCACGCGGGTTATTTGCTGCTTGGCGTGGCGGCATTGAGCGCGAGCGGGCAGGCGGCACTCATGTATTATTTCGCCGGATATTTATTTACCGTCGTCGCGTCGTTCACGGTCATCGTTCTCGTGATGCAACATTTGGAAAGCGAAGATATTTCCACGCTGGCCGGATTGAATCAACGTTCGCCGCTGCTCGCCTCAACGATGACGCTCGCGATGATTTCGCTCGCGGGCATTCCACCGCTCGCTGGATTTTTTGGAAAATTTTTATTGCTGCGCGCCGTCATCGAACAGGGCGCTCAAAATCACGCTTATTATTGGCTCGCATTCATCGCGCTCGCCGGAGTGGTCATTTCGCTCTATTATTATTTTGGCGTTGTGCGCGCGATTTTTTGGAGTAAATACACGCCGGATTTATCGCCCATTTTTTTATCGTCGCCGATAAAATTTTCGCTGGTGATTTGCATCGCCGGAATGCTCTGGCTCGGAATTTTTCCGAACACAGTTTTGAATCTCGCCGAGCAAGCGGCAAGCGTTCTCAAATAATTCCAGCGATTATTGCCACGGTTCGTGACCGATCCAAATCAAGGTCAGCTGCGATTCGTGCGTCTCGGCGTCGGGGAACTGTGATGTGCCCGGATGCCAGCCAACAATTTGCGTCCACGGCTGCGAACTCATATTCCCATAACGTTCAATTTTATTTTTATCTTCCGGTGTTTGAGCCGACGCAGTCAATGGCGTGAACACTTGGATTTTTCCTTCCGCCGTCATGTTAGCCGAAGAATCTTCCGGTCGCGGCGCGGCGGTCACTTGAAGAACGGCGAGCATTCCAATCGCCAGTAATGTTCCATACGTTTTCATGGCTTAACCTCGGCCTGTCCGGCGCTGCAGTCAAGTGATGAACTTTATGGAATTACACCGTCCGCATCTGCACGGCGTCCACGATTTCCGTGCCGACGGAGATTGCGCCGATGATCACGACTGTCGCGCTGGTCTGCAAACGGCCTTGTTCGGCCAGATTTTTCAGCGCGGTTTCAATCGTGTTCTGCGGATTGATGAAATCGAACGGCATGACGAACGGTGTGACGCCCCAGCACAATGCCATTTCGTTCGCGGCCTTTTCATTCTCGCACATCGCGTAAATGGGCGAGTAATGCGGACGCATCCAACTGGCGTATTGCGCCATGCTGCCGTGCCGCGTGAAAACCATGATGGCCGCCGCCTTCAATTCGTTGGCCATGACGACGGCGCTTTTGACGAGCTTCTGCCGCGCGGTCGTCAATTCCGCCAAATCGTGAAATTGCGCGCTGCCGCTGCGTTCGATGCGCGTCGCAATCTTGTCAAAAACCTCGATGCACTTGAGCGGATATTTTCCGACGGTCGTTTCACCGCTCAACATGATGGCGTCGGCTTCTTCAAAAACGGCGTTGGCCACGTCGGTGACTTCGGCGCGCGTCGGCATCGGCGATTCAATCATGCTTTCGAGCATGTGCGTGGCGACGATGACGGGACGTCCGATGCGCAGACAGGTTTTGACGATGCGGCGCTGCACAATTGGCAATTCTTCGTAAGGAATTTCAATTCCCAAATCGCCGCGCGCAACCATGATGCCGTCGGCTTCGTGGACAATCGCATCAAGATTTTTAATCGCTTCCTGGTCTTCGATTTTGGCAATGACGAGCGGATGCGATTTGCCTTCTTCAAACATTTCGCGCAGTTGTAATAAATCTCTCGCTTCGCGCACGAATGAAAGCGCAATGAAATCCACGCCAAGTTCCAAACCGAGCTTCACGTCTTTGATGTCTTTCGACGTGAGCGCGGGCAAGCTGACTTTGACGCCGGGCAAATTGATGTGACGTCGGCTACCGAGTTTTCCTTCGGTGAGAACTTCGCATTCCACTTTGTTGCCGTTTTTGGCGAGGACTTTCATTTGAATCGTGCCGTTGTCAATCAGCACGACGTCGCCGACGCTGATGTCGTTGATGAAATTTTCATAGTTCACATCCACCGAATGCTGTTCCAAATCGCGTTCGCCGCGCACGGTCAAAGTAAATTTCTGGCCGGGCTGCAAATCGAGCGGGACGCCCAAATCTCCCGTGCGAATCGCCGGGCCTTGCGTGTCCATCATGATGCCGGTGAAGCGCGCGCGTTTGACGGACTCGGCGCGGATGGCGGCGAACACGCGGCGCACCCAGTCGTGCGGCGCGTGCGACATGTTGAGCCGGAAAATGTTGACGCCCGCGTCAATGAGCTTGCCGATCATTTCGGCGGAGTCTGTGGCGGGACCGAGCGTTGAAATTATTTTTGTGCGGCGAACGGTTCCTCGTTGCATGGGAAAAACGATTGCAAATATGTGAGGCGATTAAAAGTCTAATCGAATTGAATTTATGTAATTCCAAATGAGACTTGCCAGTGCCCGAAATTAAATCCATATTTCTTCCACGAATTTATGGCAGATGTCGCAAATAAATATCCCGAAAGTGTCCCGGGCAAATACTACGTGGACAACCAGTGCATTGACTGCGACCTGTGCCGCGAAACCGCGCCCGACAATTTCAAGCGCAATGACGACGGCGGATACTCGTTCGTTTACAAGCAACCGACGACGCCCGAAGAGGAAGCGCGCTGCAAAGAAGCCAAGGAGGGCTGTCCGGTCGAGGCCATCGGTGACAACGGCGCTTGATTCTTAAAATTTTCCGAAGCCACTTTTCAGGCTCGCGGGTGAAATTTTCGGTGAATTTCCCGCAGCCGATTCCCTGTGACGTGCGTGTAAACCTCCGTCGTGCTGATGTTCGCGTGACCGAGCAATTCCTGAATCACGCGCAAATCCGCGCCGTGCTCCAAAAGATGCGTCGCGAAACTGTGCCGCAGCATATGCGGCGTGATGTTGCGCGAAACTCCGGCGCGACGGACGCGATTCTTGATGTGCAGCCACAGTGTCACCGCTGCAAACGGCGTGCCGCGCTGCGTGAGAAAAACATTCGCCGGTGATTTCTGCGTGACCAGTTTTGGCCGACCAATCTCGATGTAACGATTCAACGCTTCCACGGCTTTTTTGCCCACCGGCACGACGCGCTCTTTATTTCCTTTGCCGATGACGTTGATGAATCCGGCGTCGAGATGAAGCTGCTCCAGCCGCAGATTTTTCAATTCGGACAAGCGCAAACCGGAAGCGTAAGCCAGTTCCAAAATCGCCTGGTCGCACAAACTTTCCGGCGTTTCGGGATTTTCCGGTTCGAGCAATTTTTTTATTTCGTCGTTCGACAACGCTTTTGGCAATCGTTTCCAACGTCGCGGCAGTGAAAGATTTTCCGCGATGTTCGCGGGCAGCAGATTTTCGTTCTCGGCGAATTTGTAAAACGCCCGCAGCGCGGCGATTTCGAGATAAACACTCTCGCCGCTCAAACGCTTGGTGGATTCCTTCGGCTCGTCGGCGAGCGGACGGGCGCGTTCGTGTTGCAGGAACGCCATGAGATGTTTCAGCTCGACCGATTTCCAGTCCGTGAGATTTTGTTTCGCCGCCCAATCGGTGAATTTGCCGAGTAGCGCGGCGTAAGTTTTCACCGTGTTGTCCGACTGCCCGCGCTCGTGGCGCAGGTATTGCAGAAAATCTTCGACGAGCGTTTGCACAATTCAAAGGACACTTACCAATCTTTCCAATCTTCAACTTTTTCTATCAAGTCGGGAAATTTTGCCGCATTCACAATGTCTTCCAATTATGATGATTTTTTACAAGGATTTTTCGCACTGCGGGATGGTTTAATGGCGGCGGCTCTTTTGAAATCCAGTCAGAAACAGCGATAAGAGCGCCCGGAATTCCATTTACCTCGTCTCGTATAATCCCTTTTCGTATAACTCGACAAATGCCTACGCGTCCACCTTCCCACGGCATTACAAATACAGTTCCAGCTTCTGGAAAATCTGCGAGCTTGTATTTTTTACGACGTGCCATTTTATAATTCCTTTCCCGTCAACTTTTCATACGCTTCCAAATACTTCGCGCTGGTTTTGGCGACGACGTCGTCCGGCAGTTTCGGGCCGGGCGGGGTTTTGTCCCACGTCAGCGTTTCGAGATAGTCGCGGACGAATTGCTTGTCGAAGCTCGGCTGGCCGCTGCCAGGCGCGTATTGGTCGGCGGGCCAGAAGCGCGAGGAATCCGGTGTCAACACTTCATCAATCAAAATCAATTTGCCCTCGAACAGGCCGAACTCGAATTTTGTGTCGGCGATGATGATGCCGCGTTGCCGGGCGTAATCGCGTCCGGCCTTGTAAATCTTCAGGCTCAAGTCGCGCGCTTGATTCGCGAGTTCCGCGCCAACAATTTTTTGCGCTTCTTCAAATGAAATATTTTCGTCGTGGCCTTCTTCGGCTTTGGTGGATGGCGTGAAAATCGGTTCAGGCACCTCGGCGGATTCAGTCAAACCGGCGGCCAATTTGATTCCGCAAACGGTTTGCGATTTTTTATATTCCTTCCAACCGCTGCCGGAAAGATAGCCGCGCACGATGCACTCGATGGCGAGCGGCGTGGCTTTTTTAACGATCATGCTGCGGCGCGCGAGTTTGTCGGCGAACGGCTGCAAATTTTTCGGCAACGGATCG
The DNA here is from genome assembly GCA_036501565.1 of Verrucomicrobiia bacterium. Classification (GTDB taxonomy): domain Bacteria; phylum Verrucomicrobiota; class Verrucomicrobiia; order Limisphaerales; family UBA11358; genus UBA11358. The sequence continues at coordinate 18,818 of DASYAA010000079.1, read as the reverse complement.
TTCGCGCCCGCAAGCAGATGATTTGGGACGAGCGCGGAAAATTTTTCAAACCAAAAATGCGAGACCTGCGTGAGCACTTCGCCTTTGCGCGGAATGCCGTTGGGCATGATGACGTCGAAGGCGGAGATGCGGTCGCTGGCGACGAGCAGGAAACTGTCGCCGAGGTCAAAGACTTCGCGAACCTTGCCGGAGCGGACTTTTTTGATGCCAGGCAGATCGAGTTGCAGGACGGTTTCGTTTTGTGAATTTGCCATGCGGAAATTATTAAGTTCAGAGTTCAGAGTTCAAGGTTCAAAGTCGGGGCAAATTTATGATTTATGATTTTTCCAAAGCCGCGAATAAAATCATAAATCGTAAATGGATTACGCCGCTTCGCGCGACGGCAGAAGTTTGATTTGCAGCGGAATTCCCGCCTGCGATTTGTCGTCCAGCCGCACGTCAACGGAATAAAGCCCGGCTTCGGGAAATTTCAATCCCTGAATGTTGACGATGAAATTGCGCGTGAGAAAATGCGCGTCTTCCGGCAGCGCGATGGCGACGGGAATTTCAATTGGCGGCATGATGCTCTTGCCGTCGGCGTTCACAAAATTCAATTTCAATTTGCGTTCGCCTTCGTCGCCGGACATGAACGTGACGCGCAGCGCGACAGAGCATTGTGGATGCATGGCGGGCAATTGCGCCGCGAAAATCGTGTCGAACGCGCCGAGCAAATTTAATTTTCCGTTGTCGTCCGTCGCCGCGTCGCAAAGGGTCGCCACTTGAATGTTCACGGGAAAATTAAGACACGAATTTCTGGAAATGGCACGAGATTATTTTTGAAATCCAACCTGGAAATTTTCGCCGCGCAAAACCACGCGCCGTTCACGCCATTTTTATTTTCACCTTCTGCCCTTTGATTTGCGCCCGGTTGAGCTTGGCGAGGATGGCGTTGGCGTGTTCGCTGGAAACATCCACAAACGAATGCCGCTCGCGGATGTCCACCTTGCCGACGACTTTGCCGGGCAGGCCGGTTTCGCCGGCGATGGAATTCACGATGTCAATCGGCACGACGCCCATCTCTTCGCCGACATTGAGGTGCAGTCGCGTCTGATCCGCCGGCGTTTTGCGTTCGGGTTTCACGCGATTTTTCTTGGATGCGGATTCCGACGGCGCAACTTTTGCGTAAAACGGCGCGGACTTGGGTTTGCTAAATTCCGGCGCGAGCGTTTCGGGTTTTACGGATGCAAGAATTTCCGCGTCGGAAAAAGTTTTTGGCGCGACAACTTTGGGACTGGCCGGTTCGGTAACTGGAGCTTTTGCAACGGGCGGGGCGATTGGCGCAGACGCGGCGTGAAATGTTTTCACAACACGCTTTGCTGGCGGTGGAATGATTTGTTTTGGAACGCGAGGAACTGTCGGGCCGGAGTTCGGCGTTCCGAAAGTGCGCGGCGGCGGACGCTGCTCGCGCGTGTCGCGGTAAGGCGCTCGCTCGCGGCGGTCGTCATCGCGAAAAGGAGCATTGCGCGCGGGGCGATCTTCAAAACGACCGCCACGATTGTCGCGGCCTTCGTTTCGGTCGGGGAAGCTGGGACGTTCAGGGCGTTCAAAAGAAATTTCTTCCGGCGGCGCGGGTTTCGCGGGCGCGGCATCGCCACCTTGCAAATGATGGATGAGCGCGGACGCGATGTCGGTGGAATTAAAACCTTCTTCGAGCAGACGTTCGATGAGGTGATCCTGTTTTTTGTATTCGCCGCTGGTCAGCGTGGCGCGCAGTTTGTCGAGGAACAGGCTCGCGCGGACTTCGTGAACTTCGTCCACGGTCGGAATTTTTGCGCGCTGAATCCTCGTGTTCGTGTAACGCTCGATGTTGCGGATCTGAAACAGTTCGCGACCGGAGGCGAATGAAATTGCGCGGCCAGTTCGCCCGGCGCGTCCGGTGCGTCCGATGCGATGGACGTAATCTTCGCCATCGTAGGGCAAATCGTAATTGAAAACGACTTGAATATCGTCCACGTCAATTCCGCGCGCGGCGATGTCGGTGGCGACAAGAAATTCGAGGCCGGACTTGCGGAACTTGTTCATCACGCGGTCGCGCTGCGCCTGCGTCATGTCGCCGTGCAGGCGGTCGGCCATGTAGCCTTGCGCTTCGAGATGATCCACGAGGTCGTCCACCATGCGCTTGGTGTTGCAAAAAATAATTCCGAGCTTGAGGTCGTAAATGTCAATCAGCCGCGTGAGCAGATCCACTTTGTAGCGGCGGTCCACTTCGTAATAAACCTGCTCGACGGTCGGGACGGTCATCGCCTTCTGGTCAATCTTTACGTTCTGCGGATTGCGCGAATATTTTTCGATCAGGTCGCGGATCGGTTTCGGCATCGTGGCGGAAAAGAAAACCGTCTGTCGTTCCTTCGGCGCGTCCTTCAAAATGGTTTCGATGTCCTCGCGAAAACCCATGTTGAGCATCACGTCAGCTTCGTCGAGGATGACCATCTTGATTTTTTCGAGGCGGATCGTGCCGCGCCGCATATGATCCATCACGCGGCCAGGCGTGCCGATGACGATTTGCGCGCCTTGTTTCAATCCCCAAAACTGGCGCTCGTAAGATTGCCCGCCATAAATCGGCAGCGACGTGATACCGCGTTTGAAGAGCGTGAGCTTGTGAAATTCCTCGGCGACCTGCACGGCAAGTTCGCGCGTCGGGCAGAGAATCAAAACTTGAACCGCTTTCAGATTCGCGTTGGTTTTTTCAATCGCCGGAATCGCGAACGCCGCCGTCTTGCCAGAGCCGGTCTGCGACTGACCGACGACATCGCGTCCGCTCATGAGCACGGGAATGGCCTCGGCCTGGATGGGTGCGGCTTTTTCAAAGCCGAGTTTGTCAATGGCCTTCAGGATTTCGGTGGACAGGCCGAGTTCGGAAAATAATTTTGTGGACATAAAATGTCTTTCGACTTTGCCAGTTTATCGGAGTTTGAGACGTAACGAGAGCTATTTCTTTGGCGCGCAATCGACGAAAAGCCGACGCGCTGAATTTTCCGCTTGACATACATATAAAGTCTATGTATCGTGTTCCTATGATTCGCAAAGAACTCGTCGCCGCCTCGGCTGAACCGCTAATTTTATCGCTGCTTTCCAAGGGTGAGAGCTACGGTTACGCCATAATTCAGGAAGTCAAGGCGCGCTCGGACGGCAAATTGAATTGGACGGACGGAATGCTTTATCCGGTTTTGCACCGGATGGAACATCGCGGACTGATCAAGTCGCGCTGGGCGGAAAGCGAGACCGGACGGAAGCGGAAATACTATTCGCTCAAAAAAGATGGCAAAACGGCGATGGCCAAACACCACGAACAATGGTCGCTGGTGCATTCCGTTTTGGCCGGATTAAAAAAGGAGCAATATGTTTGACCTCGAACAATCCATCGCAGATTGGCGAAAACAAATGCTCGCCGCTGGGATCAAAACGCCCGTGCCGTTGGAAGAATTGGAAATCCATTTGCGCGAAGAAATTGAGCGGCAAATCAAATTGGGATTGAGCTTGAACGAACAGGAAGCTTTTCATTTTTCTACCCGGAAAATTGGTCAACCTAAAATGCTAAAAAACGAATTCAACAAAAGTGAAAGGACATTTATGAGACGAACAATCATCATCAGCGCGGGTATAATCGGCGTTGCCGTCGGTATGGGATTTGTCACGCCGGCGATCGCCAAATATAATGAACAGGGAACGATGGTTCACGACGCAACAATCGGTTTTCTGATCGGGATTCCCATTGTCTTCGCCGGCATAAGCATGGCAATCTACGGTTTCAAAAAGCGCAAAGCATAGTCGGAATATGTTCAACCTCGAACAATCAATCATCGAATGGCGAAAACAAATGCTCGCCGCCGGAATCAAAACGCCCGTGCCGCTGGAAGAATTGGAAATTCATCTGCGCGAAGAAATTGAGCGGCAGATGGCATCGGGATTGGACGGGCAGGCCGCTTTTAATTCCGCTATTCAGAAAATTGGGCAAGCCAATGCACTGAAAGTCGAGTTCACGAAAATTGGCGAAACCAAATGCGCGAGGCAAAGAAAACCGATGAGGATTTTTTGCCCCGCGTTTGCGTTTCTATATTTGCTTTGGTGCAGCTATTTACTTTTCAAGATCGAAATGAGCGCTGCGGAACGAATGGCGGGATTTGTCGCAGTTGCTCTGTTCGTTTTGATTTGGTCCAGCACGCCGCAGTTTTACCGATTTGTTCCGATTGTTCCTGACAAGCGACGGAGGGAAATAATTCAAGCTGTCGCGTCTCTTTTTTGGCCGGTCTGTGGCGGATTCGCCGCGAATTTTATTTTGCCGCATTTCAATTTCACCAGCGATCAGTTGTTGGTGACAGTTCTTTGGGCAGTCATTCCGGCGGGTTTTTTTGCCGCTATAAGTTATGGATTGGGCGACGCTGCGAACAGAACCCGTTCATCAGCCGGGCAAAGTTGATCGCGCGTCCAGAAATTTTTTCAATTCCTCCGCCGCCTTGCCGCCGAAGCCGGACACTTCGGAAATTTGTTCCAGCGTCGCCAGTTGCAATCGCCGCACCGAGCCGAATTTTTTCAGCAACGCCGATTTGCGCCGCTCGCCGATGCCGGGAAATTCATCCAGCACGCTTTCGGAAATCCGCTTGAGCCGCAATTGCGCGTTGTAGGAATTCGCCACGCGATGCGATTCGTCGCGGATGCGCTGCAATAATTTCACCGCCGGATGATTGAGGCCGAGCCGCAACGGTTCGCTTTTGCCAGGCAGATAAATCTCCTCAAATTCTTTCGCCAGCCCGATGATCGGAATTTTTTCGAGGCCAAGTTTTTTTAATTCGCCAACCGCTGCGCTCAATTGCCCTTTGCCGCCATCAATCAAAATCAAATCCGGCAGATTGGATTTTGTGAATTGAAGCTCGGAATTTTTAGCCGGAATTCCGCGCCTAATTTTCCGGCTCGTTTCATTCACCAATTTTTGAAGTTCCTGCGGAATCGCCTCGCCGCCTTCGTCTTTGGACTTTGGACTTTGGACTTTGGACTCGTTGAGCAAACGCATATAACGTCGCCGCACGACTTCCGCCATGCTTGCAAAATCGTCCTGACCTTCGACGGTTTTGATTTTGAAGCGACGATAATTCGCGCGGTCAGGCCGTCCATTTTTGAAACTAACGAGCGACGCGACGGCGAATGTGCCGCTGATGTTTGAAATGTCGAAACCTTCAATCCGTAGCGGTGGCTCGGGCAAATCCAAAACATTTGCCAGTTCGACCAGATCATTTTGCGGCTGGATGCTTCCCGGCAACGAATACGGAATGCGCGTAAATTTCTCCGTCTTTTTCCAGGTGTCTTTGAGGTCGCGAACCAAGTCGCGCAGGCTCGCCGCTTTTTCAAAATCCTGGTTCTTCGCCGCTTTTTTCATTTCGCCTTCGAGCTGCTCCTGCATTTCGCGGCACTGGCCTTCGAGAAAACCGCACGCGGCCTTGACTTGTTCGAGATATTGCTCGCGCGAAACATTTCCAACGCACGGCGCGGTGCAGTATTTCAGATGCGCGTAAAGGCAGTGCTTGTAATCCGCCTCGCCGGGCGTAAACACGCGGCAGCCGCGCAGATTAAATTGCCGTTGCGCGAGCGTGACGACGTTTCGCGCCGCCGTCGCGTTGACAAACGGACCAAAATATTTTGCGCCGTCGTCTTTTTTGAATCGCGCAAAAGTAAAATTCGGGATCGGATCGTTCAGGTTCACTTTCAGCATCAGGAAACGTTTGTCGTCACGGAAGCTGATGTTGTAGCGCGGCTTGAATTCCTTGATCAGTTTGCTTTCGAGCAGGAGCGCTTCGGGTTCGCTGCGGACGACGTGAAAATCGAAATCGCAAATCGCCTCGACGAGCGCGTTGAATTTCAAGTCCCAGCCCATGCGCCGGCTGAATTGAAAATACTGACTGACACGCTTGCGCAAATTGAGCGCCTTGCCGACGTAGATGACAGTGCCGAACCGGTCGCGATGCAGATACACGCCCGGCTTGTGCGGCAACGCGCTGATTTTTTTGCGGATGGAATCACTGACTGGCACGGAAACAATTTACAACGGAAGTCAATTTTCGGCGACGAAGAATTATTTTGCCACAGAGACACAGAGGCGCAGAGTTTTTAACCACGGATGGACACAGATGGACACGGATATTTTGAAAAGTGACAGCGCGAAAGAAAATTTTTATTCTGACTTCCGATTTCTGACTTCTGGCTTCTGCTTCATGTGCCGGTGGACGAAGAAATAATAAAGTCCGCCGAGAAAAATCATTGCGCCGCCGAGCCAGAGCGCGACGTGATGCAATTCGCCGTGCATGAGCTTTTCATCCTGACCAGCTTTCACGCCGACATAGCAAAGCACCGAGCACCAGATCGTCGAGCCGAGCAGCGTGAAAAGAGAAAATTTCAGGTAATCCAGCCGCGCGATGCCGGCGGGAATGCCGACGAGTTGCCGCGCGCCCGGCAACAATCGCGCGATGAACACGCCCATCGCGCCGTAATGCGCCATCCAGCGTTCGGCCTTCTCCAGTTTTTCCGGCGGGAACAAAATCAGTTTCCCATAACGCAAAACGAGCGGACGACCCGCGAACCGCGCCAGCCAATACATGATGGTCGCGCCGAGCCACGAGCCGAACGCGCCCGCGACGACGATGCCCGCGAATCCCAGCGGAATCTGTCCCGCGTCCGCGAGATGCGCGGCGGGCGGGATGATGACTTCGCTCGGCAGCGGCAGGAAGGAACTTTCCATCGTCATCAGCAGCACGATGGCGAAATAGCCGCCGGTTTTCAGCGCGGCCAAATACCACGCGATGAGCGGCTGGAAAAATTGTTTAAGCACGGGTGTTTGTTATAGTGGAAATGAAGTGAACTGCAAAGACGCAAAGGCGCGGAGAGTGAAACTTACAAGTAGATTTGCAACTGCTTGATTCTCGCAACATTCATGATGTCTGTTGTAGCTTTGTCCAAAATCTTTGATTGCTTCACGGCTTATTCAAATTCAATAGCACTTGATGCCATTTATTTTTTCCTGGAATTGTTGCGCAGGAAACAAGGTTGAATGTCGGCGTGAAATTTTCTAGCCTGCAACCTATATGAAAATCTGGCGCGGGCAATTTGTGGCGGGTGCGGCGGTTTTGCTTCTCGCTGGCTGTAACAAGCCGTCGGGCGAATCCGCCGCGAACAGCGATGTCATTAAAGTGGGCGAGTTTGCGTCATTGACCGGCAGCGAGGCCACGTTCGGCCAGTCCTCGCACAAAGGCACGCAACTGGCGATTGACGACCTCAACGCCGCAGGCGGCGTTCTTGGAAAAAAATTTCAATTGCTCACCGAAGACGACCAGTCGCAGGCCGGCCAGCCGGCGACGGTTGTGCGCAAATTGATTTCGAGCGATGGCGTCGTGGCGATTCTCGGCGAAGTCGCGTCGTCGCGTTCGCTCGAAGCCGCGCCGATTTGTCAGGAAAATAAAATCCCGATGATTTCACCCGCGTCCACGAACCCAAAGGTCACCGAAGTCGGCGATTACATTTTCCGCGTGTGTTTCATTGATCCGTTTCAAGGGACTGTCATGGCGAATTTCGCGCGCAAGACGCTCAAGTTGCAAAATGCCGCAGTGCTGGTCGAATCAAGCAGCGATTACAGCGTCGGGCTGGCGAAATTTTTCAAGCAACGCTTCATCGCCGACGGCGGAAAAATCGTGGCGGAAGAAAATTACAGCCACGGCGACAAGGATTTCAGCGCGCAATTGACCGCCATCAAGGCGGCCAATCCCGACGGCATTTTCGTTCCCGGTTATTACACCGAAGTCGGATTGATCGCGTTGCAGGCGCGGCAACTGGGCATCACCGTGCCGTTGTTCGGCGGCGACGGCTGGGAATCTTCCGCGCTCGTGCCCATCGGCGGCAAAGCGCTCGAAGGCTGTTATTTTTCCACACACTTTTCGCCGGACAGCACGGCGCCCGAAGTGCGAAATTTTGTGAAGGAATTCGAGGCCAAATATCATGAAACGCCCGACGCGATGGCCGCGCTCGGCTACGATTCGGCGATGATTCTGGCGGACGCGATGAAACGCGCGGGCACAACCGACGGCCCAAAAGTCCGCGACGCGCTCGCGGCGGCGAAAGATTTTTCCGGCGTCACCGGCAAAATCACGATTGACGCCAACCGCAACGCCTCGAAACCCGCCGTGATTTTGGAAATCAAAAACGGCCAGTTCAAATACGTCGAGACCGTGGCGCCGTAAATTCCGCGCGCTCGACAAAAATTCATTCCCGCGCCATTCTTCGCGCATTGGGATGACTGAATTTTTGCAGCAACTCATCAACGGTCTCGCGCTTGGCTCGATTCTCGCGCTCATCGCGCTCGGCTACACGATGGTTTATGGAATTCTCCGGTTCATCAATTTCGCGCACGGCGACATTTTCATGCTCGGCGCGTTCGCCGGATTTTATCTCACGCCAAAAATCGCCGCGATTTTTCCGACGCCATCCATTTTGAGCGGCCTTCTCGTCATGGGAATTTCAATGGCGATTTGCGCCGCGTTGGGAATTGTGATCGAACGATTCGCCTATCGCCCATTACGGCGCAGCCCGAGATTGACCGTGCTGATCACCGCGATTGGCGTTTCACTTTTTCTCGAATACGCCGGCCAGCTTTTCTTCGGCGCCGCGCCAAAAAAATTTCCCGCGCTCATCCCGTCCTATCCCATCACCCACGTCGGCGGCTTGAGCGTCACGAGCAATCAAATCATCGTGTTCATTGTGACCGCGCTGCTGCTGGTCGGGTTGCGGTTCATCGTGCAGAAAACAAAAATCGGCACGGCGATGCGCGCGCTGGCGTTCAATCCCGACGCGGCGGCGCTCATGGGCATCAACACCGACGTTGTGATTTCGTTCACGTTTGCGCTCGGCTCCGCGCTCGCGGCGGCGGCGGGAATTTTGTTTGCCGTCAATTATCCGGCGATTGATCCACTCATGGGAATTTTGCCGGGACTCAAGGCATTCGTCGCGGCGGTGCTGGGCGGCATCGGCAATCTGCCCGGCGCGGCGCTCGGCGGCATCATCATCGGCGTCACCGAAACGCTCGTGGCGGGCTATATTTCCTCAACCTACCGCGACGCCATCGCGTTTGGAATTTTGATTTTAATTTTGCTCGTCAAACCGTCCGGGCTGCTGGGCAAAAAGGAAATTGAGAAAGTATGAATTTCAGACACGCCAAAACTTTTTTGCTCGGTGCAATCGCGTTGTGCTTTCTGGTTTCGCTTTTTGAAAATCAAATCAATTCCTACTGGCTCTTCATTTCCTACGACATCGGCGTCAACATCATTCTCGCCGTCAGCCTGAATTTGATCAACGGCTACACCGGCCAGTTTTCGCTCGGCCACGCCGGGTTTATGGCCGTGGGCGCTTACACGGCGGCAGTCATCACGAATCAATTCGGCGAATTGAATTTTTTTGCCGCGAACGGAGTTTTTATTGTCGCGCTGGTCGCGGGCGGACTCGCGGCGGCAATCGCCGGCTTGCTCGTCGGCATTCCCACGCTGCGTTTGCGCGGCGATTATCTGGCCATCGTCACGCTGGGCTTCGGCGAAATCATCCGCGTCATTTTTCAAAATATGCAATCCGTCGGCGGCGCGCGCGGTTATAGTGTCACGCATAATTACACGAATTTCTTCTGGACGTTCGGGCTGGCCGCCGTGACCGTCTATGTCGTCACGTCGCTCGTTCATTCCACTTATGGCCGCGGCTTCATCGCCGTGCGCGACGACGAAATCGCCGCCGAAGCGACCGGCATCAATCCAACCAAATACAAAGTCACCGCGTTTGTCATCGGCGCGTTTTTTGCGGGCATCGCCGGCGGACTTTACGCGCATTCGAAACAATTTCTCACGCCTGACGGATTTGGTTTCATGCAATCCATCGCTTTTGTCGTCATGGTCATTCTCGGCGGCATGGGCAACACCATCGGCGTCATCCTTGCCGCGATTTTGCTGACGTTGCTGCCGGAAGGATTGCGGGCGCTCGCCGACATCGAACACATTCCCGGCATCGCCCAAGAATTTCCATTAAGCTGGGTCGGCAACGCGCGCATGGTCATTTATTCGCTGCTGCTGATTGTGCTCATGCTGACGCGCCCGCAAGGACTTTTTACTTTGCGAAAATTAAAAATTAAAAATTAAAAATGAATCCGCTTTTGCAACTGGAAAAAGTTTCCATCCGCTTCGGCGGATTGACCGCCGTTGCCGATTTGGATTTGCGGATTGGTGAAAATGAACTTGTCGGCTTGATCGGACCCAATGGCGCGGGCAAGACGACCGCTTTTAACTTAATCACCGGCGTTTATCAACCGACGGCTGGACAAATTCTTTTCGCGGATAAACCGACTTCAAAACTCAAACCGAGCCAGCTCACCCGGCGCGGCATCGCGCGCACGTTTCAAAACATCCGGCTCTTTGCCTCGATGACGGTCTTCGACAACGTGCGCACCGCCACGCAACTGCACTGCGCGCGCGGCGTCCGCCATGCGCTCTGGCGCGGACGCGCTTTTCGCCAGGGCGAACAAGAAGTTGAAAGTCACGTCATGGAACTGCTCGAAATTTTTCACCTCGAAAATTTTTTTGACGCCGAGGCGAAAAATTTAAGTTACGGCGACCAGCGGCGGCTGGAAATCGTCCGCGCGCTGGCGACGCAACCAAAATTACTTTTGTTGGACGAACCCGCCGCCGGCATGAACGCCAGCGAAAAGAACGCGCTCATGCAATTGATTCAGTTCATCAAGGACAAGTTTCAGATTTCCGTCTTGCTGGTCGAACATGACATGAAAGTGGTAATGGGCATTTGCGAGCGCATCGCCGTCCTGGATTACGGCGTGAAAATCGCCGAGGGAAAACCGGAGGAAATCCGCGCGAATCCGAAAGTCATCGAGGCTTATTTGGGGGAAGAAAGTTTGAAAAATGTTTAATTGGCCACAGAGACACAGAGACGCAAAGGAAATTTCAGGATTTTATTTCCAAATTATTCTCTGCGCCTCTGTGCCTCTCTGGCAAAGCAAATGTTAGAAATCAAAAATCTTCAAGTCAGCTACGGCGCAATCAACGCGCTGCACGGAATTTCTTTGTCCGTGTCCGCCGGAAAAATCGTCACGTTGATTGGTGCAAACGGCGCGGGCAAGACGACGACGCTCAAAACCATTTCCGGTTTGCTCAAGCCCAAGTCCGGCGAAATTTTTTACGAAGGCAAAAAAATCGCCGGTTTGCCGCCGCACCAAATCGTCGCGCGCGGCGTTTCGCACGTTCCCGAAGGCCGGATGATTTTTGCGAACTTGACGGTGCTGGAAAATTTGCAGATGGGCGCGTATCTCGTGCGCGACAAAAAAACCGTCCGCCGCGAATTCGAATCTGTTTTCGCCATGTTTCCGCGTTTGAAAGAACGCGAACAACAAGTCGCCGGAACGCTTTCCGGCGGCGAACAGCAGATGCTGGCGATTGGCCGCGCGCTGATGAGCAGGCCGAAATTGCTGCTGCTCGACGAACCGTCGCTCGGTCTCGCGCCGTTGCTGGTGAAAACAATTTTTGAAAAAATTGTCGAGATCAACCGCGAACAAGGCATCACGATTTTACTCGTCGAACAAAATGCGAACCTCGCGCTGGGAATTTCCCATTCCGGCCACGTCCTCGAAACCGGCAAAATCATTTTGCAGGGCGATTCCGGCGCGTTGCGTCAGAATCCGCAGGTCAAGAGCGCCTACCTCGGCGGCTGAAAATGTCCTGTTGACTTCAAACGCGCATCTGATAGATTCCGTGTCCCTTTGTTGGGTTTGAAATGAAAACGTATTTGCCAAAAGTGAATTTGGACCAGCGCAAGTGGCATGTGATTGATGCCGACGGCGCGGTGCTCGGCCGTCTGGCCGCGCAGGTCGCCGACGTTTTGCGCGGCAAAAACAAGCCCGTTTATACGCCGCACCTCGACGCCGGCGATTTTGTCGTCGTCATCAACGCCGAAAAAGTCCGTGTGACCGGCAAAAAGGAAACGGACAAAAAGTTCATGACCTATTCCGGCTGGAAAGGCGGCGAAAAATATACTTCCGTTGAGCAAGTTCGAGCCAAACAGCCCGAACGGCTCATCGAACACGCCGTCAAAGGCATGATTCCCAAGAACCGGCTCGGCGCGCAATTGTTGACCAAATTAAAAGTGTTCAAGGGCGGCAAACATCCGCACGCCGCGCAAATGCCCGCAACGCTCGCGGTCGCCAGATAATTTTTGTATGGCCAAATCCACCGTCACAAACGAATTTCTCGGCACGGGCCGGCGCAAAACCGCCGTCGCGCGCGTCCGCCTCGCAACCGGCAGCGGCAAAATCACCGTCAACGGACGCGCCTTTGAAAATTATTTCGCAGTGGACACATTGCGCGCAACCGTGACCCAGCCGCTGACGCTTACCGGCACGGCGGAAAAATTGGACGCGCGCATCAACGTCACCGGCGGTGGACCGAACGGCCAGGCCGGTGCGGTGCGTCACGGCATTTCGCGCGCGCTGCTGAAATTCGACGCCAATCTGCGTCCGCAATTGAAGGCGGAGGGTTTTCTGACGCGCGACCCGCGCGAACGCGAGCGCAAAAAATACGGCCAGCCCGGCGCGCGCAAACGTTTCCAATTCTCGAAACGTTGATCGCACCGGAAAATTTCAAACCCGCTGGCCAATGCCGGCGGGTTTTTTATTTGAAAATTTTCCTCTGCGTCTTTGCGTCTTTGCGTTAAAAAGAACGTAATTGAAAATGAAAACAAAGAAAGTCGCCATTGTTGGCGCGTCGGGTTATTCCGGCGAAGAACTGGTCAGCTTGCTGCTGAACCATCCGCACGCGGAACTGGTAGCCGTGACCTCGCGCCAAAATGCCGGGCAAACGCTGGCGCAGTTTTTTCCAAAATTCGCCAGCCTTCCGAAATCCAAAACGCTCCGTTTCACCGAACCGAACGCCGAAATTTTGGCAAAGCAGGCCGACGTGGTTTTTCTCGCGCTGCCACACGGCGTCGCCGCCGAATACGCCGTGCCGTTGCTCGACGCCGGTTGCGTGGTCATTGACTTGAGCGCAGATTTCCGGCTCAAGAGCGCGGAAGTTTACAAAGAATTTTACGCGCACGAGCATCCCGCGCCGGACTTGCTGAAAAAATCCGTTTATGGCCTGCCGGAAATTTATCGCGCGCAGATCAAAAAATCTTCGTTCATCGCGTCGCCGGGCTGTTATCCGACCAGCATTTTGCTGCCGGTGATTCCATTGCTCAAGGCAGGTTTGATCAAACCGACCGGCATCATTGCCGATTCATTGAGCGGCGTCAGCGGCGCGGGACGAAAAATCGAAGCGGATTATCTTTTTGTCGAGTGCAACGAAAGCGTCCGGCCTTACGGCGTGTCGAAGCACCGGCATTTGTCGGAAATCGAGGAACAGCTTTCGCTCGCGGCCAAAACGCAAGTCACGATTCAATTCACGCCGCATTTGATTCCAATCAATCGCGGCATTTTGACGACGCTTTATCTTGAGCCGAAAGGAAAATTGTCGGGCGAAAAAATTTCCGCCTGCTACAAAAAATTTTACGGCGACGAACCGTTCATCCGCTTGCTCGAAGGTAAATCGTTACCCGACACAAAAAATGTTGCCGGCACAAATATAATTGAAATCGCATGGCGACTGGATTCGCGGACAAACCGGCTCGTCGTGATGAGCGCGGAAGATAATCTTGTCAAAGGCGCGAGCGGCCAGGCGGTTCAAAGCATGAACATCATTTGCGGTTTTTCCGAAACTGCGGGATTGGTTTAGTCGTGGCCGCAAAAAATTCTTCACCCGCAAAATGGAACGCTGCCGATTACGCCGCGAATTCCTTTGTGCAACAAGTTTGGGCGCGCGAACTCATCGTCAAGCTCAAACTGCGCGGCGACGAAAACATTTTGGATGTCGGTTGCGGCGACGGCAAAGTGACGGCGGAAATCGCGTGCGCCGGGCCGCGCGGTTCCGTCACCGGAGCGGATGCTTCGCCGCAAATGATCGGATTCGCCAAAAAAACTTTTCCGCCGGGCAAATTTCCGAATCTGAAATTTCAAATTTGCGACGCGCGGAAAATTTCTGCGAAAAAATTTGGCGATGGATTCGATCTGGTGTTTTCCAACGCCGCGTTGCATTGGGTGGATGACCACGAAAAAATCCTGCGCGGCGCGGCCTCGGTCATGAAATCTGGCGCGCGACTGATCATTTCTTGCGGCGGCAAGGGAAATGCGCAGGACGTTTTCGTCGCACTGCGTCCGGAAATAAAGTTGAAACGTTGGCGTAAATTCTTCCGCAAAATGCCGACGCCATATTTTTTTTATGCGCCGGACAATTACGAAAAATGGCTGCCGAAATTTGGCTTCAAAATCAATTCGCTCAAACTCACGCCAAAAGACGCAACCTACGATGGCGCAAACGGTTTTGCCACATGGCTGCGCACGACGTGGATTCCTTATGTCCAGCGCGTGTCGGAAAACCTGCGCGAAGAATTCATCGCCGCCGTCACGCAACGTTACGTCGCCAAGCATCCGCCGGATGCTGAAGGCAAAGTCCATGTGAAAATGATGCGACTGGAAATTGATGCGGTAAAAGTTTAGACACGGATTACGCAGATTTTCACTGAATGAATCTGTGTTAATCCATGAAATCCGCGTAAAAGAAATTTTCGTGTGGTTCGTATAATTCGCAGTTAAATTTTTGAAAATGAAGTTCAAAGAAATTCCCGGTTCAATTGTCGTGCCAATTGGTTTCATGGCCAGCGGCGTTTTTTGCGACATCAAACGTCTCGGCACTGGCAAAGGCTCGAACAAAGGCCCGAAGCGCGACCTCGCACTTATCATTTCCGAAACATCCGCGACAGTCGCCGGAATGTTCACGACGAATCAAATCTGCGCCGCGCCGGTGAAGGTTTGCGTTGAGCGAATTAAAAACGGAACAGCGCAAGTCTTGGTTGTGAATTCCGGCAATGCAAATGCCTGCACGGGCAAACAAGGTTTGGCCGACGCGCGTGAAATGGTTTCGTTCACCGAATGCGCGCTAAATTTTCCGAAAGGCTCGGCGCTCATCGGTTCAACCGGGCGCATCGGCGTGACGATGCCGATGGACAATGTCCGCGCGGGAATCTTTGAAGCGGCGACGTTGCTGGGCAGCGAAATTAAAAATGCCGACCACGCGGCGGAAGCAATCATGACCAGCGATTCGCGCCCGAAACAAATCGCAATTGAATTTTCGCTCGGCGGAAAAAAAGTCCGCATCGGCGGCATCTGCAAAGGCGCGGGGATGATTCAGCCGGGCATGAGTCCGACTGGCGCGCGTCCGGCGACTTTGCCGCATGGCGGATTGCACGCGACAATGTTGTGTTTCATCACGACGGACGCGGCGATTGACGCGAAAATTTTGCAGGCGGCATTGAATGAAGCCGTCGCGAACAGTTTCAACCGCATCACCGTGGACGGCGACATGAGCACGAATGACACGGTTTTGGTTCTGGCAAATGGACTGGCGGGAAACAAACGATTCACGATTCACGATTCACGATTCACGATTTTCCAATCCGCTTTGAATCACGTCTGCCTCGAACTGGCGAAGATGATTGTGCGTGATGGCGAGGGCGTGCATCGCGTCGTGACGGTGCGGGTGAATGGCGCGAAAACAATTTCCGACGCCGATGCCGCCGCGCGTGCGGTGGCGAACAGCGCGCTGGTGAAGACGAGCTGGCACGGCGGCGATCCAAATTGGGGACGCATCATTGATGCGTTGGGTTATTCGTCCGCGAAAATCGTCGAGGGAAAAGTGGACATCGGTTACAGCGCGAGCGGCGGCAAAAAAATTCTTTGGAGCTTGAAACGCGGGCAGCCGACGCAGGCGACGTTCAAGCAACTTTGTGTCGCCGTTGCGCCGAAGGAATTTGATTTGCATATCAATCTGAATCTCGGCAAGGCGGGCGCGGTGATGTATGCCTGTGATTTGACGGAGGATTATGTGGACTTCAACAAAGGCGACGTTGGCGATCCGGCGTCGCTGGGCGGCTGATTTTTTTAGCCACAGATGAAACACAGATTGAACACAGATTCAAAATAAAAGGGGACGGTCTTGTTATTTCGCAAGACCCGTCCTTGTTGTTTCAACTTTTGAACTCCACTAATTCAAGTGGAATCCAAGCTGCCCACATTTTCCATGTATATGGATTGGTATGGGCTTGCCGCGCTGTTGTGGAACTAGCGGTTTTGTTTTTAAGTCACCCTTTTTGGGGAACCTAAACACAATAGGCTGTCCGCAACGGCGACACGCATAAAACAAAAAGCCGCCGGATTTCTCCAGCGGCTTTTGTGTTTTAATCGCAAATCAATACGCGGCTTGCGTGCCTTTGATGGAGCGTTTTTTCATCCACGGCATCAGGCCGCGCAGACGTTCGCCCACTTTTTCGATGGGATGGTTCGCGCCTTTTTTCATCAGAGCGTTGTATTTTTTGTAGCCGCCTTTGTATTCGGCCACCCAGCCTTTGGCGAATTTTCCGGACTGGATGTCCTTGAGCGCGGACTTCATGCGTTTCTTCACGCTGGCGTCAATGATTTTTGGCCCGACGGAAATGTCGCCCCACTTGGCGGTTTCGGAAATTGAAAACCGCATTCCGCTGATGCCCGCCTCGTTCATCAAATCCACGATGAGCTTCAATTCGTGCAGACATTCGAAGTAGGCCATCTCCGGCTGGTAACCGGCCTCGACGAGCGTTTCGTATCCGGCCTGGATCAACGCGCTCGCGCCGCC
Organism: Verrucomicrobiia bacterium; assembly: GCA_036501565.1. GTDB lineage: Bacteria > Verrucomicrobiota > Verrucomicrobiia > Limisphaerales > UBA11358 > UBA11358. The sequence goes on along the minus strand of DASYAA010000079.1, from coordinate 2,001 downwards.
GCACAACACGGTCTGCTCGCCGAACAAATCGGTCTCGGTCTCTTCCTTGAAGGAAGTCTGGATGACGCCGGCGCGCGTGCCGCCGATGCCCTTGGCCCACGCGAGCGCGACGGCCTTGGCCTTGCCGCTCGGATTTTGATAAATGCCGATAAGCGCGGGAACGCCCTTGCCTTCGAGAAACTGGCGGCGGACGATGTGACCCGGCCCTTTCGGCGCGACAAGGATCACATCCACATTTTTCGGCGGCACAACGGTTTTGAAATGGATCGCGAAGCCGTGCGAGAACAAAAGTGTTTTGCCCTTGGTCAGATTCGGCGCGATGTCTTTTTCGTAAGCCTTCGGCTGCTTGGTGTCGGGGATCGCGACGAAAATCACGTCCGCGCGGCGCACGGCTTCCGCCGTCGAGTAGACCTTGAAACCTTTTTCGCGCGCGACGGGTATGGACTTGCTGCCTTCGTAAAGGCCGATGATGACGTTGCAGCCGCTCTCTTTGAGATTGAGCGCGTGGGCGTGGCCTTGCGAGCCGAAGCCGAGCACGGCGAGGGTTTTGTTTTTGAGCACCGCGAGATTCGCGTCTTTGTCCGTATAAACTTTTGCAGGCATAATTGAATTTACGATTTTGATTTACGATTTACGAATGAAAATTACTTTCTCGGCAAGGCCGCTTTGCCCGTGCGCGTGATTTCCTGCACGCCGAATGTTTTCATCAGGTCGAGGAATTTTTCCACCTTGCTGTCGTTGCCGGTGATTTCAATCGTCAGCGACTTGGGCTGCACGTCCACGATTTTCGCGCGGAAAATGTCCGTGATCTGCATCACCTCGGCGCGCGACTTGGAATCCACGCCGACTTTCACCAGCAAGAGTTCGCGGTCCACATATTCGCCCTCGCTGAAATTCTGCACCTTGATCACGTTCGGCAATTTGTTGAGCTGCTTGACGATTTGTTCCAGCGTCGCCTCGTCGCCGGTCGTGACGATAGTCATGCGCGACAATTTCGGGTCGTGCGTCGGGCCGACGTTGAGGGTGTCAATGTTGTAGCCGCGCCCGCTGAACAGCCCGGCCACGCGCGTGAGCACGCCGAACTTGTTCTCGACGAGAATTGAAATGGTGTGTCGCATAAAACCGTTTGGAAACGGGTGAAGAAATTAACAACGCGAACGGAAGCGGTCAATTTTCAAATTTAGACGAAAATCATCATTTGGCTCCTTGAAGTAAAGAGGCTGCCAGAATTTCTCTATAAAATTGTTTTTTCCCCACAGATTTTGCCCAAAGTGCTGACTGCTTGAATTTATTATGTTTTGACGCTTCAAGTTTGAAATATTCTGGATGTTTGACTTGAAACCAAAGTTGCATAGCCACCATGGCCGAAGTTTCTTCTGATGTTAGCTCCGAATATTTGAGACTAGCTTCCCAAAGGAGCAACTCATTAATTTCAGGAGAAAAATCAATCACTCCTTCTGGATCGCGATCTGCGTGCTTGAAAAAGTTTTCTGCCTCTTTGAACAATTGAGCCAATTCTTTTTCTTTTCCAGGAATAACAAATCTTTTGAGTCCTTCTAATTCTGTCGTGAGCGGTTTGCCACCTCGATGCTTGTTAATGTCAGCCAATAACTGATAAGTAGCTCCAGCAAGCGTGTGAATTGATACTGGATCACGTTCCATGAAAAAAAGTTCAATGGCCAATTCCAGTTGACGACGAGCACAATCTAGCTTGCTCAATTTAAGTTTCGGATTCATTAAAAGAACGGATTGTGTTCTTTTTCTTCCGCCACCGTCGTCAACGGGCCGTGACCGGGACAAATCAAAGTTTCCGGCGGCAGTGATAAAATCTGTTCGCGCACTTTTTGTTTCGCCAAATCCCAAGCGCCGTTGCCATTGCCCATCGAGCCGGCGAAAATCGCGTCGCCGACGATGGCGATGAGCGGCGCGTCTTCCTGCCAGTTGCCGACCATGTAAGTCACGCCGTCCTCCGCGTGGCCGGGCGTTTCGCGATGCGTCACG
>DASYAA010000078.1:0-9101 GCA_036501565.1 Verrucomicrobiia bacterium | reverse complement strand
TACCCCCATTACCAACACATACTCAATGGTTTTGATGAAAAATGGCCAGCCAAGCACGGTGACATTTCAACGCGTGATAACAAGGCCGGATATTCTCTTTATGGGCGAGAACTTAACGACAGGCGGTAATGATGTAGAGTTTCTTCTTAGTGAGTTTTCCCGAACAACGCCTAATTTCATAAACAGTCGCGCGGCGGCGGGATTGGCAGGTCCCGGTATCATTGATCCTACGACTTCGACAAATATTACCGTCACATTCAACACCGTGGGGCCGCTTTATGCGAACATCTCTCCGACTACACTGACCGGCCCGAACGGGAGGACGTTTATTTGGGGTTCGTTCGATGGTTCGACCAATCCTCCGGTAGTCTATCCCAACGGCACCAGTATATTGAATCTGGAGAATGAAGCTTTGATGCAAATTTCGCCGGCTACTTTGCCAAATGCGACCAATGGAGTTCCTTATAGTGTCAGCCTTTCAGTCAGCGGCGGCACTCCATCTTACACATGGTCGTTGGCATCGGGATCAGCCGCGTTGCCGTCGGGATTAAGTTTATCTCCAAGCGGTGTCATCTCCGGCACACCCAGCCAGAGCGGAACGTTTGACGATATTATAGTCCAAGTGACGGATTCGAGCTATCCGACACCACTTTCGGTGCAAATTAATTATTCGCTCACTGTCAATTAACCGATGCTCAAATGAAATTAATTTTCGTCAAATCAATCCAGCGGCTGCGGATAAAATCGTTGCCGGTTTTGTTCAGTTTGCTTCTGTCTCCGCTTGCGGCAATGGCCACGGATTCAACAGCTACTTTCTCTGGTTCAATAAATAATGCAAATCTACCTAATGTTGACGCGACGAATTTCTATAACTCGGGCTCTTGGAATATTGTCACAACGCCGCTTCCTTATGAAACTCAACATACTCTCAATTACACCAATACCGGCAATGGAACAACCAGCGGCAGCATGATTGGATCCGTTGGCTGGGAATTTGATTATGGACCACTCACTGATGGCGGCCGTGGCATGTCAGCAAGTTTTTTCAACGATGGTCAGGCAGTGATTCAGGCAAATGATGGCACAGTCAGCTATCTATCCGGCTATTATGACAATTTGGCAAGTTATTTATTGATATCAGCCACAAATATTGTCAATAAAGGCACTCTAATTGCCGGTGCCAATGGCGAAATTGTATTGACCGGCGCGAACGTGACTCTTGCACGTAGTAGCCTGGAAATCGCAGGCATTCAAGCGCAAGGCAACATAATTAGCTCGAATAACTTCACGCCGGATACAGCCATTTATGACGAATATTGGCTCGAAGGCACGAATCTGAACGTATTTGGATCGCCGTGGAGTGGAACGGGAGTATATCAATTTACATTCTTTAATGCGAGCGAACCATGCGAAGCAAGCAATGCTACAGTTCAAATCGGACCATTGACTCCACAGGTGGCGGATTCTTATACCACCAATTTGAATCCTTATACCGTAGTGACCACAAACAGTTCGGGGAATCCGAACCCACCCTTCACACTGTATTCAAACATTGTCAGACAGGCGTCATTTGTTGCAGTCAGCGATCCAAATATCACTGCTTCAAACCATTTCAATTCCGCTTTAGTCCCAACAAATTATTTTGAGACCGTTGCTGTGCAATTCATCATGCTCTCAACGAATGTGGTGACGCTGGCGGTGCAAACCAACACGCTTTATCTGGTGGATGATTTGGCTTCATCCACCAACCGGACGCTGCTGACCAATTCGGTTATAAATCCAGCGGCGGAATGCACTTCTCCAACTCTTCGTCCGGGCAGCGTCATAGTATCCCGGACCGATCCGATTTTGGCATTCGGTTCGGTTTTCAACACCGGTGCGGCTTTCGCCTCCGGTGCGCCCGGAATGGGACCGCCGCCGGCTAATTTTTTCTACGATACAACGTTCAGCAATTATTCCGTTGCCAATGGAATTTTTGATCTCTATTCAGCCTCGGTTGATAATCTCGCTTCTGAAATACCTGGATCATCAGAAGGCGCCAGCATCACCAATCTGCCGGGCAGAATTCAAATCTACGCCAACAATTTGGACCTTACCAGGACGCGGATGGATGATGAAGGAGCCGAGATTACGATTGTGGCCACCACTTTGATCGGCAGCGCCGGCGCTGCCATTAGCTGTCAAAACTTGAGTTTTAATCTTGGCTCAACCAATGGTTTTCTGAACATTACGAATCTTGTGATTCCTACTGTCACTCGATTGCATGGGACGGTTGATGAGTGGAGCGGCCTGTGGACGAATGTCATGTATGTAATTACAAATAACTATATGCCTGTTGTCAACGGCGGCTTAACGAATTGGGTTCCATCGCCATTAACCAATACTGAAGAAATGGATTTGGCGATAACGGTTGTGGATGCCACCGGGCTTTCATCAACGGTGCCAGTGACAGTTCAGAATTTAGTTTTGAACAGCACCAATATAACTATTAGCGACAATATAAACGACATTGCACAAAGCTTTTTCTTTGGTGGTCAAAGCCTTACGATTCTGGGAAATCTCAATCTTTCCGGCGTGCAGGATTGGGCTTATACAAATGCGCCGACGATTCAATATTTTACTAACAATGGAGTGCTGACTATTCCCAATAACGCACATTTTGGAGATGACGGCCCCACGAACTATCTGACCTTTGTGAATAACGGGGTGATTTTCAGTGGCGCCCAAATCATTAATAGTGTCAACCTTCAAATTAATGGCACTAATGAGACTTCAAGCGGCCCTTTTTATGGAATCTGTCAAACAGGCCAATTATCTGGAGCAGGAATTTTTTCAGCCGGAGACATACAATTTTCAGCCAACTCGTTGCAGTTTAGTCAGGGCAACATAATTTCCGCCCAAAATGCGCTGGATTTTACCGTGACTAATTCGCTGTCAGACAGTGGCGACGGCTCTGGAAACACATTTTATTGCCAGAACGGGTTTAATCTTTACATAAAACCCGCAACTGGAGATTTGCTCGGCACCACCATCACAACGATGGCCTCCGGCCAGGATGAAGTTGACCATCTTTGGGCTGGTTTGGATCAAGGCGCCACGGCGGCTGGCTTTACAAATAACGTGGTGATTGGCGATTTGGTTTTATCTCCAATAGGCAATACCAATTTAGAACCGCTCTTTGCATTTTATGGAACAACGGGCGGGAATGGTCTGTATGTGAACAATCTCGATTTGTCGCAATTGACGGATTATGCAAATGAAATTTACATTGATCCCAGTCTGACAATTTATTTTGTCACCGCAAATCTCAATGCGAACGTTGACATTACGGGCTTTCCTGACGCGGAACACTACTTGAACGGCAAGTTCGGCGGTCATCTGGTTTGGGCGCAAGGCATCGGCAGTTTGATTCAAAAAAAGGCGCTTAATAACTATCTTCAACTGACGGCAAACTCTGGCGTCGTTGGTGGTGTTAAACTCACACAAACTATCATGCCATCCCAGACAAACGTTATTCAGGCCTCTACTGACCTGACACATTGGGTTCCGATTTACACAAACATCGGCTCATATACCAATATAGGTGCATCCACCGTTCCGGATCCTGATGCTAAAAATCATCCTTTCCGTTTCTATCGGATAATGTCGTTGCCGTAGGATTGATAATTATAATCCATGAAAGTCTGCGGACTGACTGGCGGCGTGGGCATGGGCAAATCCACTGCGGCCGAATTTCTCCGCGCCCGTGGCGCGCAAGTTTTGGACACTGACGAAATCGCACGGGAACTCGTCCAGCCCGGCCAGCCTGCACTCGCAGAAATCCAAACTCAATTCGGCAAAAAAATTCTTGCTTCAAAAGGCGGATTGAATCGCGCCGAACTTGCCAAAATTGTTTTCGCCGATGCCGACGCGCGGAAAAGACTGGAAGAAATTCTGCACCCGCGCATTCGCGAACGCTGGCTCGCGCAAATCGAAATCTGGCGCAAAGAAAATTGTAAATTGGCCATCATTGTGATTCCGCTGCTGTTTGAAACGCACGCCGAATCGCATTTCGATAAAATTATTTGTGTCGCATGTTCGGCCAATTCGCAACGCGAGCGCCTGCTCGCGCGCGGCTGGACGCTGGAGCAAATCCGTCAGCGCATCGCCGCGCAAATGCCTATCGAGGAAAAAATCGCGCATTCGCATTTTGTCATCTGGACGGAAGGCGATTTGAAAAACCACGAAGAACAACTCGACTGCCTTCTTCAAAAATTGTAGCGGAAGAAAATTTCGCTTTGCAGAAAAAATTCTGCTAAATTGCGCTCGCATGATTCTTTCGCCCGCAGAACTGCGCAGTCTTGTTGATCTGACACATCAGTCGCCGCACTCGCTGCTTGGAATGCAACCGCTCGGCGACGGTTCGGGATTGGTTGTGCGCGCGATGCTGCCCGACACCGCCAAAGTTGAAATCCAGCCGGTTCACGAAAAGGACAAACCGAAGTTTGATCTGAAACGAATTCCCAACACCGACATTTTTGAAGGCATCACGAAGGACGCAAAAAAAGTTTACGCCTACGATTTGGTCGTCACGACGCATAATGGAAAAATTCGCCGCACGCGCGACGCATTTTCTTTTCTGCCGACGTTGGGCGAAGCCGATTTGTTTCTGTTCGGCAAAGGCGACGAGCGGAAAATTTTCGACAAGCTCGGCGCGCAACTGCGCACCATTGACGGTGTTGATGGCACGAGCTTCGCCGTCTGGGCGCCAAACGCGCAGCGCATCAGCGTCGTCGGCGATTTTAATAATTGGGACGGACGTTTTCATCCGATGCGACTGCTCGGTGCGTCCGGCGTTTGGGAAATTTTCATTCCCGGCGTCGGCGTTGGCGCACATTACAAATTTGAGATTCGCGACGCGCACGGAAAGATCAAGTTGAACACCGATCCGTTTGGATTTTTTTTTGAGGTCGCGCCGAAAAACGCCGCCATTGTTTGGGACACGAAAAAATTCAAGTGGACCGACGCCGCGTGGCTGAAAAAACGCCGTGAACGTGACGCGCTGCGTTCGCCGATGAGCATTTATGAAGTCCATGTCGGTTCCTGGCGGAAGAAATCCGCGAACGAATCGTGGAGCTACCGCGAACTCGCCGAACCGCTCGTGCTTTACCTGAAACGCATGGGCTTCACGCACGTCGAATTTATGCCCGTGGCCGAGCACGCGTTTTATCCGTCGTGGGGTTATCAAGTTACCGGCTTTTACGCACCGACAAGCCGGTTCGGCACGCCGGAGGATTTTCAATTTCTCGTCAACGCGCTGCATGAGGCCGGCATCGGCGTCATCGTGGACTGGGTTCCCGCGCATTTTCCGCGCGACGAATGGGCGCTCGCGAAATTCGACGGCACGGCGCTTTACGAGCACGAAGATCCGCGCAAAGGCGCGCATCAGGATTGGGGCACGCTGATTTTCAATTTCGGCCGCAACGAAGTTTCCAATTTTCTCGTCGCCAACGCGCTGTTCTGGTGCGAGCGTTTTCACATTGACGGCCTGCGCGTGGACGCCGTCGCCTCGATGCTTTACCTTGATTACTCGCGCAAACCCGGCCAGTGGATTCCCAACCAGTTCGGCGGACGCGAAAATCTCGAGGCGATCGAGTTCCTGAAAAAATTTAATCACATCGCGCACTCGGAATTTCCCGGCATCATGACCATCGCCGAGGAATCCACCGCATGGCCGCAAGTGACGCGCCCTCCTTACATCGGCGGACTCGGATTTTCATTCAAGTGGAACATGGGCTGGATGCACGACACGCTCGGTTATTTCAAACACGAGCCGATCCATCGCAAATATCATCAGAACGATCTGACGTTCGCGATGCTTTATCATCACAACGAGAATTTTATCCTGCCGTTGTCTCACGATGAAGTCGTTCACGGCAAAGGCTCGTTGATTGGCCGGATGCCGGGCGACGACTGGCAGAAATTCGCCAGCCTGCGCGCGCTGCTCGCGTATCAATGGTTTTTCCCAGGCAAAAAATTATTGTTCATGGGCGGCGAAATCGGCCAGAGCGCCGAGTGGAATGAAAACGGCCAGCTCGATTGGTGGCTGCTCGACTCCGGACCTTATCATCGCGGATTGCAAAAATTTGTCGAGGATTTGAACAAACTTTACGTAAAAAATTCCTCGCTTTGGCAAGCGGATTACGACCATGCGGGATTTTACTGGCTCGATTGCACCGATCAGGACAACAGCGTGCTCTCATTCGTCCGGCAAAATTCCGATTTCTCCAACCAAATCGCGGTGATTTTGAATCTCACGCCCGTGCCGCGTGAAAAATATCGCGTCGGCCTGCCGCGCGCCGGCAAGTGGCGTGAAGCACTGAACAGCGATGCCGCCATTTACGGCGGCGGCAATAAAGGCAACTTCGGCGGCATTACGCCGCAAAATGTTCCATGTCATAATCAGCAGCAGTCCGCCGAATTTTACCTGCCACCGATGAGCGTAATTGTGTTTCATGCGGAAGATTAACTTGCGGGAAATTTTTTGAGTTGCGGTGCGGCGCCTTTGCGTTCATCCAGTTTGAACTCCGCCGTCCGCCAATGAACGGTGAAAGCTGTTTTGCCCGCCAGCGCGATGCTTTCAAGCATTTCCCATTCGGTCACGCCGCAAGCCGCGAAATTGTGGCGGTAAAAATGCCACGAATCCGGCGCGTTTGAAAATGGTCGCAGCCCGACGCTCAATTTTTTGTTCAACGCCGCGCGCACCGTGTCCCAGTCGGCGTCGTTGAAAACAATCCGGTCGGAAATAATTTTTTCGCGCAGCTTTTTCGCCGTGGATTTATTTTTGGTTGTGGTAAATCCGTCGAGCGAATCCTCGGTGGTGTGCAGCAGCAGCAGCGGCGGCTGGAACGTCGCCCGGATGAAAGTCTGATTCGTTAACGCCGCAACCGCGTCGAGCAGCGAAGGATTTGAATTTGTAAGCGTCGCGCGCGCGCGGCGGAAAAAATAAATTTCATCCGTTGCGCCCGGCATGAAAATAAGCGCCTTGACGACGTCATTCGACTCAAACGCGTTCAGCATCAATGAGACGCAATTTGTCCGGTTCAATTCTGTTACGTTTGCATCCAGCGGCATTTTGCTCAACGCATCCTGCCAGGTTTCCCCGGCAAAAACTTTTCCGCAAAAGCTAAGAGCCAGAATTAGAAAAATGATCCGCGCGATTTTCATAACATCAATTGCACGATGCGTTCGTGAATCTGGCCGTTCCAGCGGTTAAAATAGCCGAACAGCCGATAAAGTTCTTCCAATTTTTTCAGCAAATCACCGCGCGTTTCGGAATTATTTTCAATCCATTTTTCGTCCAGCGATTTTAATTCGCTTGTCAATTTTCCGCGCAACTCGTTAAGTTTTTTTTGCAAGACATTCAGCTTCTCGACCCAATCCTGTCCGCGTTCAAACAATTGGACTTGCAGCAACGGCGAAGTGACTTTGCCTTTTTCGGCAAGAAAGCCATCCGCGCTGCGACAGACCATGGACACTTCGGCGAACAAATCGGCGAGCGCGGTTGGAATTTGCTGGATGTCCTTCGGCTTCGCGCCGAGTTCGAGTTCGAGCAAATGAAGCAGGCGCGATTTTGGCTCAAGCAGGCAATTGTAAGCCGCGTTCAATTCCGCGAATTTTTTTACTGTCGCATTTTTTTCATTTTCGCTTGCGGAATGAATTTTATCGGGATGAGCGTTCGCCGAGAGCGCGAGAAATTTCTGCTTGAGCGAATTCGCATCCAACCACGGACGGCGCGGTTCGTTCAGAAGTGCGAAATTATCCGTCACGCGCTGAAACTTTCGCCGCAGGAACAACTTGTGGCGGCGTTGGGATTTTTCACCTTGAAGCCGCCGTCGAGCGCATCAAGGTAATCCAGTTCGCTGCCGGTGACGTAAAGCGCGCTTTTGGGATCAACGACCACGCGCACGCCGCCGCTCTCGACAAGAATGTCGCGCTGTGCCGGACCATCCTGCAAATCCATTTTGTATTGCAAGCCGGAGCAACCGCCGCCGACGACGGCCACACGCAACACGCCATTCACGCGGCCTTGTTTCGTCAACAGGGTGGAAACTTTGTTTGCCGCGCTCGGCGTCAGTTTGACGAGACGTTCGTCGCCGACACGGAAACTTGGCGCGGTGGCGGATTGATTTTTGGCTGCGACGGCAATCATTTTGCTTCAAGCAAATTAGTCGTAGATGCCGTCGCCGTCAACGAATGCGTGGAATTGCTTCCGACCGTTTTGCGAACGTTCGTCCATTGTTCGTGGTAATCTATAACCCGCCGGACAATCACGGCGCGGCCTTCGAGATGCCAGTCAACGTTGCGCACAAACCAAAGGTCGTCATCCGTCCGCGCGCGTTCAAACGAATAATTGCATTTCCAAACCGCGCCGACGAGTCCGCCAAACACGTTCACCCTTTGCGTCAAATGCAGATCGGCTTTCACCAGCGCGTAATCCTGTTCGTCCACCCAGACGCGACCGGCAGCGCGATTGATGAAGCGATCCTTGATACTCTGTTCCGGCAAGTCGCCGCTTTTGGGCTGGAAATCCACCATCAGCGCCGGACGTCCGTTGATGATTTCGCGTCCGGCCAGCGTGAATTGAAAACGGTTCAGCAAATCCGGATTCAACAAAAAATCTTTCCGGTCAAAAGCCTTGCCGCGAATATTTTCTCCATCAAGCGTGGCTCCGGCGGGTCGGACGTCTGTCGCATGACCTGTTGTTTGCGCGTGTTGCACCGTTGTTACGGCGCGCGGCTGGCTCTCGTTTGTCTTTTCCTCGCGACTTTCCAAATCGCCGTCTGAACTTCGGTATTCTGTCACGCGGGTGCGCGTGTAGCTGTAGTGCTGCTTGAAGGCGCGATCGAGATCGCTCTCCCGACTCGATTGTTCCATGGCGCGCTGGAGAACCAAACTGACGGACGGCAGCGGCGCGGCGACGTCGTTGCTTTGTGCGACCAGCGGAATCGGCGACGCCAGCAAAACGAATAATGCAATCGTCTGACCTGTTAATTTCATAAATTTCAACCGTTGAATGCCAAAGCCCGCGCGACCCGGCAACATAAACTTCACCTTTTATG
>DASYAA010000077.1:0-3218 GCA_036501565.1 Verrucomicrobiia bacterium | reverse complement strand
ACAAGCGTTCGCCGATCCTGCACTGAAACATATTCCGCTTTCGTCCGCAAATTCCATTAACATCGGACGATTATTGCCGCAGAGCGTTTATTATTTTTACGCCGCGTCCAGACTCGCAAAACCGGGTGAGCCGATTGTATTCTCCATCCCAAGCGGAAATTTCGGCGACATGATGGGCGCGGTCGTCGCGCGCGAAATGGGTTTGCCGGTAAAAAAAATCATCGCGTCGGTCAATGACAACGACGCATTCCCGAAATTCCTCGCCAGCGGCAATTACCAAAAAATTTCGCCGTCGCGTAATTCCGTTTCCAACGCGATGAATGTTGGCCATCCGAGCAATTTGGCGCGGCTCGTTGCCGTTTACGGCGGACAAATGGATGAGACGGGAAAAATTCACAAGCAGCCTGACCTTGCCGCGATGCGGCGCGATCTTTTTTCCACTTCGATTTCCGACGAGCGCACGCGCGCCACGATTCTTGAAGTTTGGAAAAAATATCAATTGCTGCTCGAAACGCATGGTGCCGTCGCATGGCGTGGATTTGAAGATTGGCTGCAAACTGAATCGTTAAACAATTTGCCCGCCGCGATTCTGGAAACGGCAAATCCGGCGAAATTTCCTGAAGAAATCGAGAGCATGATGAATTGGTCGCCGGACATTCCGCCGCAAATGGAAGCGGCGCTGAAATTGCCGGAAGATTTCGACCGGATGGACGCCGATTACGAAAAGTTCAAGAAATATCTGCTCCAACGACATTTGTAATCGTTACTCAAACCCAACATTTTTTCCAATGGCACATCCGCTGCTTAACTGGCATCTGCGCTGCTGAATGCTGGTTTTGCCGGAATTCATGCGGCGAATTTCTGATTTACAACTGTTATCCTGACTCAAAATGACCGTTGTGGCAAAAACACAACCGGCCGGGCTGCGTCTTAGCGGCATGGCTGGAAAAGAATTTTTCGATGAAATGTTCGGGCGCGATGGCGCGATCCTCAATCATTATCGAAAACTTCAGGACACTTTCGAACGGATTTCGCCGGAAGATTTTCGATCGAAGCGCACCGCTGCGGATTTGGCATTTCTTCGACAAGGCGTGACGTTCAATGTTTACGGCGATTCGCGTGGAACCGAACGCGTATTCCCTTTCGATTTGGTCCCGCGGATTATTCCGGCGCGCGAATGGGAACTGATCGAACGCGGACTGGTGCAGCGCGTAACTGCGTTGAATCTTTTTCTGCACGATATTTATCATGAGCAACGCATCGTGAAAGATGGGGTGGTTCCCGCGCATTATATCCTTTCCGGAAAACATTTTCGGCGCGAGTTCGTAAATTTCGCCGTGCCAAAAGACATTTACATGCACATTTGTGGAACGGATTTAATCCGCGATGATAAAGGCAATTATCTCGTGCTGGAAGACAATGGCCGCTGCCCCAGCGGCGTCAGCTACGTTCTCGAAAATCGTCGAGCGATGAAGCGAACGTTTCGCGGTATGTTCGAAAACACGGGCGTCCGACCGGTCGAACATTATCCGCAGGAATTGTTGAAGGTCATGCAGCATATCGCTCCGGCAGGCGTGGCCGAGCCGACGATTGTGCTGCTCACGCCGGGCGCGCATAATTCCGCTTATTTCGAGCACACATATCTCGCGCGGCAAATGGGAATTGAAATCGTTGAAGGCCGCGATTTGTTTGTGCGTGATGAACACGTTTTCATGCGCACGACGAAAGGTTTGAAGCCGGTGCATGTGATTTACCGGCGCATGGACGATGATTTTCTTGATCCCACTGTTTTCCGCCGTGATTCAATGCTTGGTGTTCCGGGATTGGTGCGCGCGTATCGCGCCGGAAATGTTTCGCTGGCCAACTCCATCGGGACAGGCATCGCCGATGACAAAGTAATGTATTATTTCGTGCCGCGCATGATTGAATATTACCTCGACCAAAAGCCGATTTTGCCGAACGTGCCGACCTATCTCGCCAATGAAGAAAAGGATTTGAAATATATTCTCGCGAATTTGGAAAAACTTGTCGTCAAAGCCGCCAATGAATCCGGCGGCTACGGAATGTTGATGGGACCAAAAGCATCAAAGGAAGAAATTGAAAATTTTGGCCGGCAAATCATCGCCGAGCCGCGCAATTATATTGCGCAGCCGATGATTTCGCTTTCAACGCATCCCACTTATGTGGGCGATTGTTTTGAAGGTCGCCACGTGGATTTGCGCCCGTTTATTTTGTGCGGCGAGAAAACAGTCATTATTCCCGGCGGCCTGACGCGCGTGGCGTTGCGCAAAGACTCGTTCGTCGTCAATTCCTCGCAAGGCGGCGGCAGTAAAGACACGTGGGTTTTGTATGGAGACAAATAAATGTTAAGCCGCGTTGCCAATTCACTTTATTGGATGTCTCGTCATATCGAACGCGCCGAAAACGTGGCGCGACTGCTCGACGTAAATCTTCAGTTGCTGCTGGATTATCGCAGCCTTGATGATAAGAAACTACGCGCGCATTGGATCCCCATTGTTCAAACGACTGGCGACGAAGAATCTTTTCTCCGACAGCATCAGAGCGCGACGGCGGCGGCAATTGCCGATTTTATGGTTTTCAACGATAAAAATCCGAATTCAATCATTTCGTCAATTTGTCAGGCGCGGGAAAATGCGCGCATGATTCGCGACCAAATCACCATCGAAACATGGGTGGAATTAAATCGTCTTTATCTGTTTATTCTTTCATCAAAAGCGCACGAATTATGGAACGAAAGTCCCACGGATTTTTTTAATGAAATCAAAGCCGCCTCATTGCAACTCCTCGGCTTGAGCTACGCCACGCACAGTCATAACGAAGGCTGGTGGTTCAGCGAAGCCGGACGATTTATCGAGCGTGCGGATAAAACGTCCCGCATCCTGGATTTGCGGCATCACACATTGCCGTCGCGCGGATTGCCAAAATCTGTCAACCAGACTGACGCGCTCGAATGGTCGGCAGTGTTGCGCTCGTGCAGCGGTTGGGACGTGTTCAAGGCGATTTACGGCGCGGAAGTTCATCCGCGCAATGTTGCCCAATTTCTCCTGCTCAACGAAAATTTTCCGCGTTCCGTCCGTTTTTGTGTCGAGCGACTCAATGAGGCGTTGCGCCGCATTTCCGGCGTTGCAAGCAATTGTTTTTCCAACGAAGCGGAAAAATTGTGCGGACGTTTGACGGCGGAACTGCAATTCACCACT
>DASYAA010000076.1:0-5694 GCA_036501565.1 Verrucomicrobiia bacterium | reverse complement strand
AATTTGCTATGGATTCCGCCGTCGGTAAAACAAAAAAACAAACACATGCAGAAAAAATAAAATAGAAAGAAAAAAACCTATGGTAGTCAAAACATCAATAACATTCCTAACGGCCGATAGCGACGCGCTATTGATCATTGATACAAACACCATCATGACGATGATGACGGGCAACGCGAGTTACCCCGCGCCATCGCCCATGCTGGCGCCGGTAAAGGCGGCGTTGAATGATTTTTCAACGTCTCTGGCCAACGCCGCGGATGGCGGCTTGACCCTGACTTCACTCAAGAACGACAAGCGCGCAGTCCTTGTGGCGCTCTTGCGCGAGCTTGCGAATTATGTGCAAAGCGCCTGCAACGGCGACTTGACGGTGCTCATGAGCAGCGGTTTCCCGATTCAAAAGCCGCAGCGCTTTCCAATCGGGGTGCTGCCCGCGCCGAACAACCTCGTTGTCACGCCCGGCGCATTGACCGGCGAATTGAATGCAGCCGTGCAGCCGGTTTTTGGCGCGGCCATCTATAATTGGCGGCTCGCCGCAGCGTCTGCGCCTGATGTGGTGTTGCAAACGGCGCAAACCACCGCGGCAAGCACGACGTTCAGCGGTCTGACGCCGGGCATTGTTTATATCATTCAGGCCAATGCGGTCGGTTCCGCCGGCCCGAGCGATTGGAGCAATCCGGTCTCAAAAATGGTGGTGTAAATCTTTGCAGCCAACCCAATGCCCTCACCCGTCCTTCGGACACCCTCTCTCATCCAATGGGAGAGGGCCGGTGAGGGAAAAGCAAGCCGAAGCAATTAATTTTGCTCCGGCTTTTTTTGCGAAAAATCATGCCCCGACGCGCGCTCAAAGGTTGATCAGAATTGCCCACAGAAAAGTTTCAGGAGCGTCAAGAGTTAGACGCTGAAATTCCAATGTCGCATCTCCTACCGGGCGTCGAAAAAGATTGACGGCAATCATCCTGTTGCTACTGATATATCCAATATGCTTCTCAAACAGGTATTCGCCCTAACGCTACTCATTCCCTGTCTAGCCGTGGCTCAAACCCAACTCGTGACCGTCACCGTGGCAACCAATGACAGTGGTGCCAGTCTTCCGCCGCGATTTTTAGGCTTGAGCTACGAGATGTCCATGCTTCTGCCCAAGGATGGCCGGTATTATTTTGATCCCAACGATCAAGCGCTGGTGAACACCTTCAAAACCCTCGGCATAAAGAGTCTTCGCGTCGGCGCCAATGCGGTGGATGATCCGCGCATTCCGGTTCCGCAGGAGAAGGACATGGATGTATTTTTTAACTTCGCCCGCGCCGCCGGAGTGAAAGTGATCTATTCGTTCCGGTTGAAAAATGGAGACCCGACCAATTCGGCGCGCCTCGCCAGTTACATTGCGGCTCACGATGCGGATGCGCTCGATTGTTTTTCCATCGGCAATGAGCCAAATTTTTACCTCAAAACATTCAAGGCATTTTTTGCGCAATGGAAGCCGCACTATGACGCCATTCTGAAAACTGTCCCTGATGCCATGTTTGACGGGCCGAGCGCCAATGGAGGCTATGCGCTGAACCTGGCCAAGGCCATGTTTGCCGGCGGACACCTGGCGATGGCAAGCGATCACTATTATTTCCTGGGTTCGGGCCGGGCGGGCGAAACGAATTCGCCCGTGACCCGGGACCGATTTCTTTCCAATAATCTTCATGATGAATACGAAAACGACTATGCTCGCGTGGGCGCAGTGCTGGCCGCCCAAGGGGTGCCTTACCGGATTGATGAGATGAACAGTTGCTACAATGGAGGCTCCAAGGATTCGAGCGATACCTATGCGTCCACGTTGTGGGCGCTGGATTGCACCCATTGGTGGGCGTCGCACCATATACTAGGAATGAATTATCACACGGGGGAATCGGTGGGACGTGACGGAAAGTTCGGACCTCCAAATTATGCCGCTTTCCTTCATCAGCCGGACGGCCGGGGATTTATCATGCGGCCCATAGCCTATGCTGATCTGGCCTTTAGCCAGGGCGCTCACGGACGACCCCTCGAAGTGAAGATACAGGCAGCGCCCACGTTTAACTTCAATGCCTATGCTTATCGCGACGGAGACGGTTCCTTTTATGTGACACTCATCAACAAAAGTTATGGCGATAAGGCGCAGTCGGCATCCGTTTTCCTGCAATTACAACACAACATGGGGACATGGGAACGGATGGATTTGGTGCAGAAGGATCAGGATATTGCCGCCAAAACGGATGTCATGCTGGGCGGAGCTTCCATTGATCCGCAGGGAATCTGGTCAGGCCAATGGAAAAAGATTGAAGGGGGAAATTCCGGCAATTTGATAGTTCCGTTAAGCCCCGCTTCCGCGACAATCCTGCGCTTTTCTCCTGCGAAATAATCAGTTCGAATGCGAAGGCAAGTGACGACCATCCACAATTGTGTCTGGAAACAGCTTTGAAATTCCGATTGGTGAAAATGCGCTCGAAACTATTTCCGCGCGAAGTTTAATCATTTCTGTTTTTTGCGAAAAATCTTGCCCCGACGCGCGCTCAACGGCTAATCAAAGTCATGCCGTCCAGCGCCGATTCGCCGCAGAACAATCAAATCCCGCTCGTCGTGGATTTGGACGGCACGCTCATCAAAACGGATTTGCTGTGGGAATTTCTCGCGCGATTGTTGCGGCGGAATCCATTCTGGATATTTCCCATTTTATTTTGGTGGATTCGCGGGCGGGCTTTTTTGAAACGGCAACTCGCCCGCCGCGTCAAAATCGAGCCGGCCACCCTGCCCTATCATGAAAAGTTTCTGGCGTTTCTGCGCGAACAAAAATCCGACGGAAGAAAAATCGTTCTCGCCACGGCGTCCGATTTGCAAATGGCTTTGCCCGTCGCGGAATACGTTGGCGTTTTTGACGACGTTATCGCGAGCGACGGCAAAACGAATTTGCGCAGCACGAACAAACTCAAAGCGCTCGTCGCAAAATTCGGCGAACGCGGATTTGATTACGCGGGAAACTCGTCGGCAGATCTTGCCGTGTGGCGCGGCGCGCGCGATGCGATTGTGGTCAACGCAAGCCAGACGGTTTTGAGGCAAGCCGCCGATTGCGCGAAAGTCGCCGCGACGTTTGAGGACAATTATTCGCCGTTTGCGATTCTCAAACGTTTCCTGAACGAGTTTTTCATCCGCAGCGGTTATCTCATCGCCATTGTTGCTGGACTTTTGCTTGCGGCTGCGTTTCCAAAAATCGGCATCGCCGGTTTCGCGTGGATTGCGCCGGGATTGATATTGTTTGCGGCACGTGGAAAAAATTCGGGCGACGCTTTTCGCGTCGGGTATGTCGGCGGAATTTCATTCTGGCTCGCGTCGCTTTACTGGCTGCTGCTGATTCCCGTTGCCGGTTATCCGATTTTGGGCTGGCTTGCGTTGAGCGCCTTCGTCGCGCTTTATTTCGGAATCTGGGCGTGGTTGCTCGCGGGAAAAATCGGCGCAGGCAACTGGGCGCAAAGAAATTTGTGGCTGCTGGCGGGCGCGGCAATCTGGGTGGCGCTGGAAATGATGCGCGCGCGTTTCCTCGGCGGATTTCCGTGGAGCCTGCTCGGTGCGTCGCAATATCAAATGACGCCGCTCATCCAAATCGCGTCCGTCACGGGTGTTTATGGCGTTTCGTTTTTGGTCGTGTGGTTTTCGCTGTCGCTGCTCTCGGCGGCGCTGGCGGTTTTCTCAAAACCAAATTCGCGCTTTGCGTGGCAGCCGGAAGTTTTTCTGCCGTTGTTCGCGGTCGCCGTCGTTTTTGCTTTCGGCTCTTTCAAGATGCACGGGCAAATTCCACCGGCTTCAAATCTGCGCGTCACGTTGATTCAGCCGAGCGTTCCGCAAACGCTGATGTGGGATGAAAATGCAAATTCAAACCGCTTTCAACAATTGCTTGCGCTCTCGGAAAGTGCGCTGACGAATAAAACTGATCTGCTCATCTGGCCGGAATCTGCCGTGCCGGAATTTGACACGGATACTTACGTCGCCATTCAAAGCCTGGTTCGCAAGCATCATGTCTGGCTGATTTTCAACGCGGATGATAACGAGCCGAAAGTTTCAAACACGAACGATTTTGATTCCTTCAACGCCGCATTTCTTTTTGACCCGGACGGAAATTGCGCGGCGATTTATCACAAACAAAAACTCGTCATCTTCGGCGAATATATTCCGCTCGTGCGCTGGCTGCCGTTCGTGAAATGGTTCACGCCTATCACCGGCGGTTATGAAGCGGGAAATGTTCCGGTGCAATTTGAAATCAATCCAACAAGGACTTCGAGCGAGCCAACCGTTGAAGTGAACAACGTCTCCGCTTCGGCCAAACAAATGGTCGAGACTTCGCCGCTGATTTGTTTTGAAGATATGTTTCCGCAAACCGCGCGCAAATCGGTTCAAGGCGACACGGATTTTCTTGTGAACCTGACCAACGACGGCTGGTTCGGCCAAAGCGCGGAGCAATGGCAGCACATGGCCAGCGCCGTTTTTCGCGCCGTCGAGAATGGCGTTCCACTCGTGCGCTGTTGCAACAACGGCGTGACGTGCTGGATTGATTCTTGCGGCAGCGTGCGTGAAATTTTCAAAGACCGGAATGGCAACGTTTATGGTGTCGGCGCGATGACGGCGCAGATTCCCCTGCCCTCTGAAAAACCCGCACCAACTTTTTATAATCGTCACGGCGATTGGTTCGGCTGGTCATGCGTCGCGGTCACAATCATTATTATTTTACTTCGATTGAAAAAAACACTTGCATTCCGCCACAGATGAGAGCATAAAAGAAGTAGAAGCCCATGAAGACCAGCGTTCCCATCAGTTCGCTGTTGCATCATAAAGGTTCGACAGTGTGGCATATCGCGCCGGACGCGACCGTGTTTGAAGCCATCAAGCTCATGGCGGCCAAAAACATCGGCTCATTGCTCGTCTTATCCGGCGCCATGTTGGTGGGCATTTTCACGGAACGCGATTACACCCGCAAAATCGCGCTTCAGGGCAAAACTTCCAAGGAAACCCAGGTCTGGGAAATCATGCCCAAGGAAATTATTTTCGTCCGACCGGATGATTCGGTTGAAAGCTGCATGAAACTGATGACCGAACATCGCGTGCGCCATTTGCCGGTGGTGGAAAGCGGAAAAGTCCTCGGCATCATTTCCATCGGCGATCTCGTGAACTGGATCATCTCGGCGCAAGACGCGACCATCGCGCAAATGGAGCAATACATCGCGGGCGGATTGTCGGCATAATTCAGACAGTTTCCTGCTTCTTCACGTCTTCAAAATCGCGGCGCACTTGTTCGACGCGTTTGCGATATTCCTCCGCATCGCCATAATCCAGAAAATGCGCATAGCGGCTGTGCATCGTCTTGAGCCGCATCGCGTGTTTGATGGGACACCAATACTGCTCCGTGCGCCCGGCGATTTCCTGCACATACGCGATGAGGCCGTTGACATATTCGCAATACACGCAGTTGAACTTTTCAATGCCATTGAGATACGCCAGCTTCCGCCGATCCATCACCACATAATCGCTCCGACGCACTTTGGGAATGCCATAAGCCGGAAAACAGATGAATTGATAAACCGTCGCCCACAAATCCAGCAGCAAGATCGGCACGGCGCACGACCAGATGACCGGCGCGGTGATGAAGCTCAAGAACTTCGCGTCAAAGAGATAATGATG
>DASYAA010000075.1:0-5817 GCA_036501565.1 Verrucomicrobiia bacterium | reverse complement strand
CATACGTCCTCTACGGGTTGCGGGTTGCGGCGAATCGGGTTCGATCAAAAAGGCCGGAGACAAAACGATGTTCGCTGCCGGATTGTGAAATCACTTCCTCAACCAGTTTGTCCACGGGTTCGGGATACAAAGCGTCTCTGGGAACACCCAGGACGCGGGCGAGCAGACAATGTTGGTAGTCGTGAACGCGCAACGAACGGTTTTCAATTTTGGAGACGGTGCTGCGGGTGGCATCATGCCAGCCCGCAAGCTGCAATCGCTCGGCAAGGTAATCCTGCGTCCAGTCGAGCTTGTCACGCAGTCTGCCCACCTGTCGTCCGATGATATTCCGTATCTTCATTTTCCACCGGCAATTTCTCATGCTTGCGCCAAAATGTTGGCCTGCATTCGGGACAAAATGACGTTCCGACTTATGCTATATTGCGGTTTTGTTTTCATTGTCCTCTTATCGGTCGAAATTCTTTTCGCGCCTATTTTTGTTTTTACCAAAATTCCATTCACTGGGTTGTGATGAAATCATCACGACTTTTTTGATTGAAAAACCGGCTTCCCAAGGCATGGCATGGCCATGCTTTTGGAAGGGGGTCATCAAACTGACAGCAAACCGGCGTCAGTTCTCGCCAATAAGCCTCAAGAGAGGTAATAAACAGGCAAAATTGCCTGACCCATTATGGGATGAAGGGCATTATCGCATCGGCTTTCGCCGACCTAGCCAAGATATAGAATAATTCGGAGAATCAGGCGCTTTCGTCCTGCCTCAAGAAAACCAATACCATAGCCAAATTAAAACGCAAGCCGGAAAAAACAAAGATGCACGAGGTGAAAAGGAGCAGCGTTCTAATTTGAAATCTTCGGGAAATTTATTAACGTAGTTTTCAAAAACTTATGAATGACCTGACACAATCCCGCTGGCTGCCCATCGTATTGCTGACCTGCTCGAACATTTTTATGACGTTCGCTTGGTATGGCCATTTGAAATTCAAAGACAAGCCGCTGCTGCTCGTCATCCTCGTAAGCTGGGGCATTGCATTTTTTGAATACTGTTTTCAAGTGCCAGCCAATCGCTGGGGCAACTCGGTCTATTCCGCCGCGCAATTGAAAATCATCCAGGAAGTCATCACACTGTCGGTGTTCGTCGTTTTTGCCATTTTTTATCTCGGTGAAAAAATCCGGTGGAATTACATCGCAGCGTTCGTTTGCATTCTCGCCGCCGTCGCGTTTGCATTCTTGCCGCAGAAACAGTAACCGCCGAAAAACTCCGCAACGATCTCAAACAATTTTTGCTATCCAGTAGCGACAGATATGCGCGATGAAAACCTAGAGGCGAGGGCTTTGGCGGCGGCGGAAATGTCAACCGAGGAACGGAAGCAACGAACCGTAGTATCGTTGACGTTTCCGCCGCCGCCATATAATTGCCCGCCTTTTCATCGCGCTGCGGATTATTACGGCAATATATGCTTGGCAGGATTGAAAAGAATCACCCCCTCAAGGGCAAATTCAAAAAACGTTTTCATTACGTCCAATTCGTAAACGAAAGTTTTGGAACCAACAACAGTTCAGATGGTCGGCATTTTATGCTTAAAAGGTGGCAGAAACTATTTGGAGGATTCAAATTGAATAATCGTCCGAAAAAATCTTGAGGTTTTTTAATTCAACGAAGACCTGTTCGCCGACCTTGGGCTGCAATTGCTGGAATTCGTCCTTGCTTAACTGCGCCGTGAACTGCCCGCCACCGTCGAGCCGCTCCAATTCCAGGTTGGCCAGCGGCCCGGCGGCATTGCAACGGACGACGCGCGCCGGAAAAGTTTTCTGGCCGTTTGCTTCGCGTGTGATGCGAATGTCATGCGGACGCACGAAGGCAACAGTGTCAACGTCTGTTTCCCCGGCAGTTTCGGGAACGCCAAATTTTAAATCGCCAATCGTCACCGAGCCTTCGCGAATACGGCCGCTGAACAGATTCACGTTGCCGAGAAAATCATAGACGAACGGCGATGCGGGATTGTCGTAAATTTCCTCCGGCGTGCCGATCTGCTCGATTTTTCCGTCTCGCAAGATGGCAACGCGGGCGGCAACCTCAAGCGCCTCCTCCTGATCGTGCGTCACAAACAACGTCGTGATGTGTATTTCCTCGTGCAGTTTTCGCAGCCAGCGGCGCAGTTCCTTCCGCACTTTTGCGTCGAGCGCACCGAACGGTTCATCCAACAATAATACTTTCGGCTCGACGGCGAGCGCGCGAGCCAATGCAACACGTTGCCGTTGCCCGCCGGAAAGTTGTGATGGAAATCGCGTGGCAAGCGGTTCGAGTTGGATCAATTTCAAAAGCTCGCCGACCCGTTCGCGGATTTTTGTCTCGCCTGGCCGCGTTGTTTTCGGACGCACGCGCAAGCCAAAGGCGATATTTTCAAAAACGCTCAAATGCCGGAACAGTGCGTAGTGTTGAAAGGCAAAACCGGCCCTGCGCTGGCTGGCGGGAATTTGTGTCACATCCTCGCCGTAAAATAAAACCTGCGCCTTTTTATCCGATGTGGCGGGATCGGGAAACTCAAGGCCAGCGATGGTGCGGAGCAAGGTGGTTTTGCCGGAACCGGACGGGCCGAGCAGCGCGACGAGTTCGCCGGACTCGACCTTCAGATTCACATTGTCGAGCGCGGTGAAGCCGCCGAATTTTTTCGTGACGTTTTTGACTTCGACGCTCATAAACTATTCATCTTGGTTTTTTCCCAATCGGCACGGGCGTAAAGGCCGTTCCGCGCAGCGCGGTGTTTTTGTATTCCACCCAGGTTTTTAACACGAGCGTGACGAGCGCGAGGAATGTCAGCAGCGACGCCACCGCGAACGCGCCGGTGAAATTGTAATCATTATACAGAATTTCGACGTGGAGCGGAATCGTGTTGGTCTGGCCGCGAATGTGGCCGCTGACGACCGAGACCGCGCCGAATTCGCCCATCGCACGGGCGTTGCACAGAATAACGCCGTAAAGCAGCCCCCACTTGATGTTCGGAATCGTTACGCGCCAAAAGGTTTGCCAGCCACTCGCACCCAGCACGCGGGCGGCTTCCTCCTCGGTGCGGCCCTGTGCCTGCATCAACGGAATCAATTCGCGCGCGACAAACGGGAACGTCACGAAAATCGTCGCCAGCACAATTCCCGGCACGGCGAAAATGATTCTTATGTTATGCTCAATCAGCCAAGGGCCAAACCAGCCTTGCGCGCCAAAAACCAGGACGTAAATCAAACCGGAAATCACGGGCGAAACCGAAAACGGCAGGTCAATTAGGGTGAGCAAAATGTTTTTGCCGCGAAAATCAAACTTGGCTATCGCCCATGCCGCCGCGACACCGAAAATACAATTGAGCGGGACGGAAATTCCGGCGGCAATGAGCGTCAGCTTGACCGCGCTCAACGCCAGCGGGTCGCGAATGGACTGAAAATAAAAGCCGAAACCTTTGGCGAATGCCTGTGCAAAAACGGAAATGAGCGGGATGACGAGAAACAGCGCGATGAACGTCAGCGCGACGCCGATGAGCAGCCGGCGCACGAGTGGCGGTTCGTTCGTCGAACGACGAAGGACGGCACGAGGCTGGGTTTGGGTTGTCGTTGCTGCGGATGTCATGACAAATTATCCGTGTTGTAACGGCTGGTCCACCATTGCAGGAGATTGATGGCGAGCAAAATCAAAAAGGAAATGACGAGCATCACGACGGCCAGCGCGGTCGCGCCGGGATAATCGAATTCCTCCAATTTCGTCATGATGAGCAACGGTGTGATTTGCGTTTTCATCGGGATGTTGCTGGAAATGAAAACGACCGAGCCGTATTCGCCGAGCGCGCGGGCGAATGCCAGCGCAAAGCCGGTCAGCAGCGCGGGCATCAACGTCGGGAAAATAATCCGCCAGAATATCTGCCAGCGATTGGCACCGAGGCTGGCGGCGGCTTCTTCAATTTCCGAATCAAAGTCTTCCAGCACCGGTTGAACCGTCCTCACGATGAATGGCAGCCCAATGAACGTGAGCGCGACAAAGACGCCCAGCCGGGTGAAGGAAATTTTGATTGGCGGCAGACGGAAATAAACGTGCCAGGCGCTGGTGGATGAAAAGAAATGTCCAATCCAGCCGTTCTCCGCATAAATGGTCGCCAGCGTGATGCCCGCCACGGCGGTCGGCAGCGCGAATGGCAAATCCACCAGCGCATCCACAAATTTCTTTCCAAAAAAACTGTAACGCACCAGAACCCACGCGACGATAAAGCCGAAAACCGCATTGACCAGCGCGGCGAAAAATGACGCGCCAAAGCTCAAGCGATACGACGCCATTGCCTGCGGTGAAAAGACATCGTGCGAGAATTCCGCCCATGAGAGCGTGCTGGTTTTCACAAACGCCGCCGCCAGCGGAATCAAAACGATCAGGCTCAAATAGAGCAGCGTGTAACCGAGCGTCAATCTGAAGCCCGGCAGCACCCTGATTTTTTTTGCTCCAACTTGTTTGGTCGCCACAATTCAGGAATTTTCAGGTTGTTGAAGTCAAACTGCCGATGTCGTCGCTTTCGGTGTTGATGTCGGCAAACAGCCAGGTTGAAAGATAGCGTTCACTGGATGATGGCACAATCGCGACAATCGTCTTGCCCTTGTTCTCCGGGCGTTTGGCAATTTGCAGAGCCGCCCAAATGGCTGCGCCACTCGACACGCCGACCGGAATTCCGTCCAACCGATTGACCTCTTTGGAAATGGGAGCGGAATCTTCTTCATTCACTTGAATCGTTTCATCCAGAATTTTCACATTGAGGTTGTCGGGAATAAATCCCGCGCCAATGCCCTGCAATTTGTGCGGGCCGGGTTGTCCACCGGAAATGACCGGCGACTTCGCCGGTTCAACTGCAATCGCCCTAAAATCCGGCTTCAGCTTTTTGATGACTTCGGCAACTCCGGTAATCGTGCCGCCGGTCCCAACGCCGGCGACCACGAAGTCCACCTTGCCGTCCGTATCGCGCCAGATTTCTTCTGCGGTTGTCCGCCGGTGAATCGCCGGATTTGACGGGTTGCTGAATTGCTGGAGGATGACGCTGTTGGGAATTTGTTTGTGGAGTTCCTCGGCCTTGGCAATCGCGCCTTTCATGCCTTTTGCGCCCTCGGTCAATACGAGTTTCGCACCGAGAATTTTCAACAGCTTGCGTCGCTCGATGCTCATCGTTTCAGGCATCGTTAAAATCAATTTCAACCCGCGCGCGGCGGCGACAAACGCCAGCGCGATGCCAGTGTTGCCGCTGGTCGGTTCAATCAAAATGGTGCTTTCGTTGAGCGTGCCGGATTTGAAGGCATCGTCAATCATCGCCACGCCGATGCGGTCTTTGACGCTGGAGAGCGGATTGAAAAATTCGAGCTTGAGCAGCACGTCGGCGACCGCGCCGTGTTTTTTCGCCGTGCGGTTCAGCCGCACGAGCGGGGTGTTGCCGATGGTTTCAGTGATGTCATTATATATGCGTGCCATAAATTTAAAATGCGCCAAGTTTTTTATTGCTGATTTGGTCAAAAATTCCTCCATCAGCAAAATGAACTAATTGTGCTTTTTGCCATCCGCCCGCTACTTCATCCACCGTCAATAATTCCAGTGGCTTGTATCGCGCCGAGTATCGTGCGAGGACGGTTTCATTTTCCGGACGGAGGAAATGCTGCGCAGCCAGTTCCTGTCCCTCGTCACTATAGAGGTACTCTGCGTATGCGCGGACGGCCTCCTCATTGCCATGGTGCTCGACAAAACGGTCTACCCATGTCACTGGATTTTCGACGGCGATGCTTGTCGGCGGCAGGACAATTTCGAATTGG
>DASYAA010000074.1:0-8337 GCA_036501565.1 Verrucomicrobiia bacterium | reverse complement strand
TTTTTATGCGCGACAGGTTCGGTTTCGACAACAAGCACAACCTCGCGCTCGCGGCGCTGCTGGGCTTTGTTTATGCGCTGGCCGCATGGCAGGCGGGAAAATTCGCGCAGCGACGCGGCTACTTTTTTGCGCTCAAAGTCGGCTTC
Source organism: Verrucomicrobiia bacterium (assembly GCA_036501565.1). Classification (GTDB taxonomy): domain Bacteria; phylum Verrucomicrobiota; class Verrucomicrobiia; order Limisphaerales; family UBA11358; genus UBA11358. The sequence goes on along the minus strand of DASYAA010000074.1, from coordinate 8,191 downwards.
AGCATCATGGCCGTCTCGCTCGCCGCCGGAATTTTTTTGAATTCCGCGCTCGGACAGATTTTTGCCGCGGCGTGTGTCACCATTGGAATGTGTTTCATCTGGCCGACGCTCGAAGCGCTGGTCAGCGACGGCGAGACCGCCGCGCAATTGCCGCGCGTCGTCGGCGTTTACAACGTCGTTTGGGCCGTCACCAACGCGTCTGCATTTTTCATCGGCGGCACGCTCATCGAAAAATTCGGATTCAAAATAATTCTGGCCCTGCCGCTGGCGATTGTGCTGTTGCAATTGGCTTTCGTATTTTGGTTGCAACGCCGCGCGGCGGAAATGGCGCGTGCGGCAATTGAAAAACCTGTCACCACATTGCCGTCGGAACCGCATCAGCCAGCGTCGCTGAAAGCAAAAACATTTTTGAAAATGGCGTGGCTGGCGAATCCGTTCGCCTACATCGCCATCAACACGCTCATCGCTGTTATTCCCGGCATCGCACACAAATTTGATCTGTCGCCGATGCTCGCAGGATTTATTTGTTCGCTCTGGTGTTTCGTGCGGCTCGGCACATTTATCGCGTTGTGGCACTGGCCGGACTGGCATTACAAATTTCGCTGGCTTGTGACGGCGTTTGCAATTTTGATCACTTCGTTCGCAACCATTTTAACCGCGCCAAATCTTGTCGTGCTCATCAGCGCGCAAATATTTTTTGGTGCGGCCATCGGTCTGATTTATTATTCGTCGCTGTTTTATTCGATGGACGCGGGCGATTCAAAAGGCGAGCACGGTGGCATCCACGAGGCGGCGATCGGTCTGGGCAATTGCGTCGGCCCGGCGATTGGCGCGGCCGCACTGCAATTTCTGCCACAAGTCGCCCACAGCGGTGCGATTGCCGTGAGCGTTTTGCTGCTATGCGGATTCGGCGGATTAATTTCAATCTGGAAAACGGCGAAGTGATTTTTTGCCACCGAGGCGCAGAGAAGAATTTTATTTTTTAATCTCTGTGTCTCTGCGACTCTGTGGCTAATCTGATTTTATGGCTGACGAACCGAAAGAACGCAAAACTCTCGACGACCGCGCGAAGATGACCGAACTCGAACGCATCCGGCATTCCGCCGCGCATGTGTTGGCCACCGCAATCTTGCGTCTCTGGCCGGACGCGCAATTCGCCGCCGGGCCGCCGGTCGAAAACGGTTTTTATTACGACGTGGAACTCGCGCATCGCATCGCGCCGGAAGATTTCGCCGCCATCGAGGCCGAGATGAAAAAGGAGATCAAGGCCAACAACACGTTTGAAAAAGTCGTCGTCACGCGCGAACAGGCGTTGCAGGACGCGAACGAAGGCCGACTCGCCGCGTTGAATCCGCGCGGCACACCGAGCAAATTCAAACTCGACATCGTCCAGAACATTCCCGCCGGCGAGCCGATCTCGTATTTCAAGAACGGCGATTTCCTCGACCTTTGCGCCGGGCCGCACGTCATGCGCACCGGCAACATCGGCGCGTTCAAGCTCACGCACGTGGCCAGCGCGTATTACAAGGGCGACGAGCGCAACCCGCAGCTCCAGCGCATCTACGGCACGGCATTCAAGAACAAGACCGAGATGGACGCTTACTTCACGATGCTCGAAGAGGCCAAGCGCCGCGACCATCGCAAGATCGGCGCGGAGATGGGATTGTTCGCGCTGGACACCGAATACGTCGGGCCGGGCCTGCCGCTGTGGCTGCCGAAAGGCACGGCCATCGTGGAAGAACTGGAAAAGCTGGCGAAGGAAACGGAATTCGCCGCCGGTTACGTGCGAGTGAAAACGCCGCACATCGCCAAGGAAAAAATGTATCTGACGAGCGGGCATCTACCGGTGCTTTACGCGGAGTCAATGTTCCCGCCGATGGAAATGGACGAACACCGCGAGCAACGCAAAAAACTTCAGGAACGAATCGCGGAACTGGAAAAAATTATTCTGGAATACTCGAGGAAAATTTCCACACCGAAATAATTCCAAAATTGCCTGTTGCGCGCTAGCGGCCTTCGGAAACGGAGGCCATTTTCTTTTTTTGCATGGACAGCCTTTGTCCTACTCACCCTGATACGATTTCGTTGAAAAGGTGTGATTCCACGCACACAAAATAAAAATGGGGCGGGGGTGGAACTCGCCTCAAAATGGAAGATAAAAATATGGCACTATACAAACACGGAAATCATCTGACACAAACCAACGATGCAGCGTTTGACTTAATTCACAGTCCTGGCGTTGCAACTCCTCATTCAGGAATTTATCGTTGCGAAGGATGCGGGCACGAAGTGGCTTCCAATGCCGGAAATCCCCTGCCTCCACAAAACCATCATCAACACAGCACAAGCCAAGGCCCCATTAGATGGTATTTGCTGGTTTACGCCCAAACAAAATAAATTATTCGGCATGGTGGACGCAAGCGGCCTTGGGAAGCGGAGGCCGCTTTCTGGAATTGACCCACGCATAACCGTTTTCTATTGTTCGCGCGATGAATCAGGCAGAACTCCTTGACCGTGTTTTTCGGGATACCCGAATTCAACAGGGTTTGAAGTTTTTTGTCAAAGGCGAGCGCAACAAAATCAAACTTCGCGTTGAAGAGGACAAGGTTGAAATTTGGTGCGTAAAGCGGGAAAAATGGCTTCGTGCGAAACCGGAAGAAGTCATTCGCCAATTATTTTTGGTCTGGGTTCAGGACACGCTCAAATATCCGCTTCGGCGAATACAAGTCGAATGGGCAATTCAAATGGGTGAAGACGCCGAAAAGGAACGTTCCGACATTGTCATTTTTACTGAAGATGCTTGCACCGACCCCTACATCGTGTTTGAACTGAAAAAGCCAGATGCGAAAGAAGGCTTGGAACAGTTGCGATCATATTTGCGTTGGACTGGCTGCTTCTTCGGCTGTTGGTCAAACGGAAGCGAATATAGTTTTCAGCTTCGGGAAGAAGATAAGGAAACAAAAAAAGGGCCTTATGCGTTTCGCGATATTCCTCGTTTGCCCCGACTCGGAGAAGTTCTCAATGACATTCTTAAGCCGCTGACATTTGCAGAGCTGAAACCAATCAGCAATATGCGGGCACTTATTGAACGCTTGGAACATGACGCCCTTGCCAATGCCGGGGTAAATGCCTTTGATGAGCTTTTCAAACTTTTTTTCGCAAAATTGTATGATGAATATCGTCCTAAAAGGAAAATGACAGACGCTGTGGAATTCCGTGTTCCGGTCGGTTCGCCGGAAATGGTTTTCAAACGTTTCAATGATCTTTTTCAAGCCGCTAAAAAGTTCTGGAAGCAAATTTTCGACGAAGGCGACGTTTTGAAATTAAAAGGCGATGCCTTGAAACTTTGCGCTGCAGCACTTGAACCATACGCACTTGCCAGCACAGACCTTGACGCCGTGGATGCCGCATTTGAATATCTGATAAATCCAGAGCAAAAAGTACAGAAAGGCCAATACTTTACACCGCGTCCAGTAGTCAAAATGGCGGTCAAGATGCTCAACCCTCAAGATGGCGAAAAAATTATTGACCCGGCTTGCGGCTCTTGCGGTTTTTTAATCCATTCGATACGTCATGTGCAAAAGGTCTATGATTGGGACGTAAATAAAGTTTATAAATACGCCAACGATTATCTTTTTGCTGTGGATTTTGACGACCGACTTAAAAAAGTCGCAAAAACCATGATGATTATTGCTGGCGACGGCAAAGCAAATGTCTTTGGTGTTAATGCGCTTGACGTGCGCGATTGGCAAAATTCTGAAGCAAAAAATAAAATTGGTGAATTCTCCAAAGATATAAGGGACGGTGATTTTGATTTGGTGCTAACAAATCCGCCATTTGCCGGCAAGGTGTCTGGCAAAACGCAACTTGCAGCATTTGATCTTTATGAACTGGCCGCGACCGGCAGTTTGCAAGATGACGAAGAAGATGAAGCAAATGATGACGAAGAAGAAAAATTAAAAAAACGCCGGAAAGTTGCAGGCATGAAGCGCGATATTCTGTTCATAGAGCGTTGTCTCGATTTGTTGAAGCCCGGCGGACGAATGGCTATTGTTTTACCACAAGGAAATTTGAATAATTTAGGCACGCGTGCATTACGCACATGGCTTACGCAACGCGCGCAACTTCTCGCGATTGTCGGACTCAATGTGAACACTTTCAAACGCTTTACTGGCACAAAAACCAGCGTCGTGTTTCTGCAAAAATGGGATAGCAATGCAAGTAACTTGCTGGAAAATTACCCGGTTTTCATGGCGACCAGCCAAAAGAGCGGGAAAAATAATAGCGGCGAGTATGTGTATAAAACGGACGCGCGCGGCAACCAGATTGACGATCAGGGCAAACCAGTGACTGAAAGTGGACATCCACCAGCCATTGACCACGATTTAGATGAAATTGCGGACGCTTTTTTGAAGTGGGGAAAAGAGCAAGGATTCAACTTTCTTCAGGAGAATTGAACAATGGTTTTCTCCACACCAAATCTTCGAGACCTAATGAAAGTTGAGCGATGGGACGCCGAAAATTATACACCATATTTACGGGCAATTGATGTAGAGTTTTCAAAATCGCCACGCTTGATTGAGTTGGCAACCGTGACTCACGCATCAGAAATTCCCCGCGTTTATTGTGATGAAGCAAAATCAAAGCTGTTTCTTCTTGCACAGAATATCCGCCCATTTCTGCCTGACACAGCAACGACCTTCTACATTCCCGATCAAATCGCGAATGCTATTCCGATTAACCGGCTAGAATACGGAGATGTCTTAGTGACTCGTTCAGGAGCAAATAGTGGAATGGCTTGTGTTTATATGGGAAAAAGTGGCGAGTGCTACACGAGTGGAGAAGGTCTGATACTTCGGAGTCGTGGCAACATTGATGGAGCTTACATCGTTGCATTTTTGAATTCACAAATTGGTTCTGCTTTGTGCCGACGTGCAATTTATGGCAGCGGCCAGCCGCATATTGGCCCAAAATATCTGGAAAAAATTCCGGTGCCGCGTCTTGGAAAGCTTGAAGCAAAAATTGCTGGACTCGTGCGCGAAGCAAACGCTTTGCTGGAAACTTCAAAAACTTATTATCCCGAAGCCGAAGCAGAACTTTTAGACCGTCTCGGGTGGAGCAAGCTTCCAAAACATTCGCCGGAGTTACACTATGTAGCAGATTTCAATGCACTCGAAAAAGCCGAACGTATTGATGCCGAATTTTTTCAACCGCAATATAATCGTTTGCGCAAAAGACTCTCGGCTGCTGGCGCGTTATCTTTGGGCAAGTTTTGCCCAATTCTTAACCGAGGCATTCAACCGGAATATGTAGAAAATGGAGACGTTTCTGTCATCAACAGCAAACATCTAGGACCGAATCATATTGATTATTCGACATTGGAAAGAACTTCAAAAGAAGCTTACGAATCAGAAGAATCGAAAAAGGCATGGGTCAAAAAATTTGATGTGCTTTTGTATTCGACTGGAGCCTACGTTGGCCGAACAAATGTTTTCCTCGAAAATTTCAAAGCGCTCGCGAGCAACCATGTTGCAATTATTCGACCCGACTGGAATGTCTGCAATCCCACTTATCTCGCGCTATTCTTAAATTCGCCTGTCGGTTTAGCGCAGAGCGTAGAATTTTCTACGGGTTCAGCCCAACGCGAGCTTTACCCGAAACATATTCAACAATTTCTTGTCTTTCTTCCAACGACACGCGCAGGAAAAATTGATTTGGAATGGCAAAAAAAACTCGCGGCAAAAGTCGAGGCTGCAAACTCCGCGAAACAGGAGGCTGAATCAAAACTTGCAGAGGCTAAACAGTTGGTGGAACAAGCAATTAAAAGTAGAAACAATTGACGCAACAGTTCAATGGACATAATCACAAAAAGCGAGCAGATGAATTCAGTTGAGCAAGCCGTCAAAGCCGGAACTGCACCCGCACAGGTTGTTGACGCTTTTAACGAATTATTCTCGTTGCGCGCAGAATTGAAAAAACTGGGCGAGCCGGAAAGTTATTATCTCAAAGCCATGAACTGCCCGCATCATCACCGCATTTTTGCGGCTGAACCGCGCAGTTACCGCGATCTGCCGTTGCGGCTGGCTGAATATGGCACTTGTTATCGCTACGAGCAGTCGGGCGAATTGTTCGGCCTCATGCGCGTTCGCTCGCTGAACATGAACGACGCGCACATTTACTGCACGCCAGAACAATTCGCCGCCGAGTTCAACGCGGTCAACGAAATGTATCTGAAGTATTTCAAAATTTTCGGCATCGAAAAATACGTCATGCGCTTCAGCACGCACGACCCGTCGCGCCTGACCGGCGACAACGCGAAGTTCGTCAACGAACCGGAATTGTGGAAACAGACCGAAGACATGGTCCGCAAAGTTTTGATTGATTCAAAAATTCCCTACGTCGAAGTGCCGAACGAGGCGGCGTTTTACGGCCCGAAGATTGACGTGCAGGTGTGGAGCGTCATCGGCCGCGAGTTCACGCTGGCGACGAACCAGGTGGACTTCGCCGTGCCCGCGAAGTTCGGCCTGAAATATCGCGACCGCGACAATTCGGAGAAGACGCCGTTGTGCATCCATCGCGCGCCACTCGGCACGCATGAACGGTTCATCGGCTTTTTGATCGAGCATTACGCCGGCAATTTCCCGCTCTGGCTCGCGCCGGAACAGGTGCGGGTGCTGACGCTGGGCGAGGACGAAAAATTGATCGCCTATGCAAAATCCATCGTGGACGAACTGCGCGGAAATTTTGTCCGCTGCGAACCGGATTTCCGCAACGACCCGATCAAGGCGAAAATCGCCGAAGCCGAACAAGCCAAAGTCCACACCATGCTCGTCATTGGCGGCCGCGACATGGACGCAGGCGCGGTTTCCGTCCGCCTGCACGGCAAAGGGAATGTTGGAGCCAAGCCAAAGGCGGACGTTGTCGCAGATATTTTAACTGCGATCAAAGAACGGCGGGCGTGAGCGCTGTGTTTGAACTTCTCAAAACCGATGCGCACACCAAAGCGCGCCTCGGAAAACTGACCACGACGCGCGGCATCATCGAAACGCCCGTGTTCATGCCCGTCGGCACGCAGGCCAGTGTCAAGGCGCTTGACCCGCGCGAACTGTTAGAAATGGGCACGCAGATCATCCTCGGCAATACGTATCACCTGAATCTGCGCCCCGGACTCGACGTCATCCGCGCTGCCGGCGGTTTGCATAAATTCATGAATTGGGAAAAGCCGATTCTCACCGACAGCGGTGGCTTCCAAGTTTTTAGTCTCGCAAAAATCCGCAAAGTAAAAGAACACGGCGTGGAATTTCGTTCGCATCTTGATGGTTCGCTTTTATTTATCGGGCCGAAAGAATCCATGGAAATCCAGCGCGTGCTGGGCTCGGACATCGCGATGGTGTTCGACGAATGTCCGCCGCACGACGCGCCCGCCAAGGAACAGCGCCTCGCCGTCGAGCGCACCATCCGCTGGGCGCGCGAATGTCGTAAACAGCCGCGCGCCGACGGCCAGAAAGTTTTCGGCATCGTGCAGGGCGGCAGCAACGCCGCGTTGCGCGAGCAATGTGCCAAGGCTTTGGTTGAAATGGAATTTGACGGTTACGCCATCGGCGGCGTAAGCGTCGGCGAACCCGAACCGGAAATGTTCAAAGCGATTGAACTGGCCGTTCCATTTTTGCCAGAAAAAAAGGCGCGTTACGCGATGGGCCTCGGCACGCCCGCGCAGATGGTCGAGTTGATCGCGCGCGGCGTGGACATGTTCGACTGCGTGCTGCCCACGCGCATCGCGCGCACCGGCACGGCAGTCACGCACACCGGCGCGTTCGGACTCAAGGGCGCGAGTTACAAAACCGATTTCGGCCCCATCGAGGAAGGCTGCGAATGTTATGCGTGCCGCACGTTCACGCGCGCGTATCTGCGCCACCTGCTGCGCGCGAATGAAATTCTCGGCCTGCGCATGGTGAGCGTCCACAACTCGCACCTGTATCTGAAAGTGATGACCGAAGTGCGCGCGGCGATCGCGGCGGGGACGTTCGCGGATTACCACCGCAACTTCATCGCCAACTACAAGCCGTCGCAAAAAATTCTGGCCGCGCGGAAAGCGGCGAGTGATGAAAGGTGAAGAAAATTACGGGCGCGGAACTTCTAAATCCTTGCAAATTTTTCGTGCGGTGAATTCAATGACTTCACGATGACGCGG
>DASYAA010000073.1:0-36179 GCA_036501565.1 Verrucomicrobiia bacterium | reverse complement strand
ATTTCATAAATTGTCAGCTTTGGAAAAGGCGCGAGTAAAGCCGGTCTTGTGCGCCCTGCCAAAGATCAAGCAGCGGCGCGGTTTGCGCGAGGTCGCCGAGCGTGAGCGAGGCGCAATGATTGAGAATTTTCTCTGCCTGCGGCGCGAGACGCTGCTGCAATATCTGCGCTTCCATCGGGCCGACGATATTCAAGCGCACTGCCGCCGCGAGCACGCCGCGCAACTGGTTAAAGAAAAAAAGTCGCGCCGCCATTTCGCGCGGCACATCGAAATCGCGCAAACATGAACCGAACACGGGCGCGAAGTGCGCGAACAATAATTTTTTTTCCGCTTTCCGCTTTCCGCTTTCCGCTTTGAAAATCCGTTCCACCGCCGAGAGCATCGCCCTTCCCTGCGACCGGCTCGCGCGGTTGGCAACATGATTGGTCGTGAACACATCACAAAGCCGGTCAAGCTCGCCGAGTTTTTCCGGTTCGTCAAAAGCCGCCGTCACGAATGGCAGCGCGGCATGGCTGAGTTGTTGCAGCCCGGCTTCGATGAAGGAAATCAGTTCCGCGCGATTGCGAACTTCGCCGTGCTGCCACGCGGCTTCCAATCCATTTGAATGAGCGAAACTTCCAGTCGGAAACGCGGAGTCAGCCAGTTGCCAGAGAAGCCAGTCTTGGGATTTTTCATTGGCGTGCAAAGCCGTTGAAACGGCTTCATGCCCATTCCCCCGCCCAACACCGCGCTGAAGCACGGGATTAATGACAGGAATTTTTCCCCTTTGCCGCATTCGCGCTTTCTGTTTCACGATCAAAATAATTGATACCGCTGCGCCAGCGGCAACACTTTCGCCGGTTCGCACGTTAGCAATTCGCCGTCGGCGTGGACTTCATAGGTTTCGGGATCAACGGTGATCTTCGGCATCGCGTTGTTCCACTTCAAATCTTTCTTGCCGACCTTGCGGCAGCCCTTCACCGCTTCGACGCGCTTGGTCAAGCCGTAACTTTTCCCAACGCCTTGTTGCTTCGCAAGCTGGCTGACGAACGCGATGGAACTCGTGCCGGTCGCGCGGCCAAACGCGCCGAACATCGGGCGCATGAAAACCGGTTGCGGCGTGGGAATGCTCGCATTCGGATCGCCCATCTGCGCCCATGCAATAATGCCGCCTTTGACAACCATTTCCGGTTTCGCGCCAAACATCGCCGGTTTCCACAAAACGAGATCGGCGAGCTTGCCGACTTCGAGCGAACCGATCAAATGGCTCATGCCGTGCGCGAGTGCGGGATTGATGGTGTATTTTGAAAGGTAGCGTTTGATGCGAAGATTGTCGTTGTCGCCTTTTTCGCCGGGCAAAGTCCCACGCTGTTTTTTCATTTTATCCGCCGTTTGCCAACTGCGCGTGATGACTTCGCCAATGCGTCCCATGGCCTGCGAATCCGAACTCATTATGCTGATCGCACCCAAATCGTGAAGAATATCTTCGGCGGCAATCGTCTCGCCGCGTATCCGGCTTTCGGCAAACGCCACGTCTTCCGGCAGATTCGGATCGAGATGATGACAGACCATCAACATATCAAGATGCTCGTCAATCGTGTTGACCGTATAAGGCTTTGTCGGATTCGTAGAACTTGGCAGCACATTCGATTCGCCGCAGATGCGGATGATGTCCGGCGCGTGGCCACCACCCGCTCCTTCACTGTGATAAGTGTGAATCGTCCGACCCTTGAACGCAGCAATTGTTCCTTCAACAAAAGTGGATTCGTTCAGCGTGTCGGTGTGAATTGTCACTTGCACGTCGTAGTCGTCCGCGACGCCGAGACAGCAATCAATCGCAGCCGGCGTTGTTCCCCAATCTTCGTGAAGTTTCAAACCTATCGCGCCGGCGGCAATTTGCTCCGGCAAACCGGCGGGCATCGCGGTGTTGCCTTTGCCGGTGAAGCCGAAATTCAGCGGCAGCGAATCCACCGCTTGCAGCATCGCGCGAAAATAAAATGGCGCGGGCGTGCAGGTCGTCGCGCAAGTGCCGACCGCCGGGCCGGTGCCGCCGCCAACCATCGTCGTGAGTCCGGCGGCGATGGCTTCATGCGCCTGCTGCGGACAGATGAAATGGATGTGCGAATCAAATCCGCCTGCGGTGACAATCAAACCTTCGCCCGCGATGACTTCCGTTGTGACGCCGACGATCATTTTTTTTGTGACGCCCGCCATCATGTCGGGATTGCCCGCTTTGCCGATGGCGGAAATCAAACCGTTTTTGATACCGATGTCGGCTTTGTAAATCCCGGTGTAATCCACGACAAGCGCGTTGGTGATGACGCAATCCAGCGCATCCCTCGCGCCGACGCCGGCGGCCTGGCCCATGCCTTCGCGGATGACTTTTCCGCCGCCAAATTTGCATTCATCACCATAAACGGTGAAATCTTTTTCCACTTCGAGGACGAGCGAGGTGTCGCCGAGCCGGACTTTGTCGCCGGTCGTCGGGCCGAACATATCGGCGTAGTGACTACGTTTCATTTTATGCGACATGGGAAAATCCTTTCGCTTTGACCTGCTTCAATGCTGCCTTCTTTCCAGCCGCCGAGACTTTTCCGCTCGCCAAATTGTTGCCGCCACGAATGACTTTCTTGCCGGCAATCTCAACGAGCTTCACGGTTTTGGTTTCGCCGGGTTCAAAACGGACGGCGGTTCCGGCGGGAATATCGAGACGTTTGCCGTAAGCCGCGCCGCGATCAAATTTCAGCGACGCGTTCGTCTCGATGAAATGATAATGGCTGCCAACTTGAACCGGGCGGTCGCCGAGATTCGTGACGGGAATTTCAATTGTCGCGCGTCCGACATTGAGTTCGATTTCGCCATTCTTGATTTCAGTTGAGCCGGGAATCGGTTCGTCAGCAATGGATTTGAAAATGGATAATTTTGGAATCGGCAGAAAGCTTCCATGCAACGCGAGCGCAAGATTTCCATTTTCGCTCGCAATCGGATGATGCACGGTCACGAGCTTGGAGCCGTCGGGAAAAGTGCCTTCGACTTGCACGTCATAAATCATTTCGGGCACGCCGGACATGACTTGATTGCGTCCGAGCAATTGACGGCCAAGATTCATCAATTCGGCGACGCGTTTGCCGTCGCGGATAAATTCCAGAATGACCGTGGCGATCAAAGCGACGGCTTCGGGATGATTCAAGCACAGGCCGCGCGCGAGGCGTTTCTGCGCGAGAAAGCCAGCCTGATGCAGCGTCAGTTTGTCGAGTTCGCGGGGAGACAAGTGCATGGCAAAATCATTTCACCATTTGCGCGCCCACGGATCGTCACCGAGCAGCGCGGACACAAACTTGAGGTGATGATGCAGTTCGTGGCCGACTTGTTCAACACTTTCGCCCGCCACGCGAAGCACCGCGCCGTGGCGCACCGGACTGACGCTGCAAATGAGCGGCGCGGCGCGTTTGACCGGATGCGTGGAAATTTCTTCCAGCAAATTTGCAGCGGTGGTTTGCAACGGCTCGCCGACGAGCAGCAACAAGGCAAAACAATTAAAACGTCCCGTGACATGCTGCGATCCGAGCGACCCATCCGCCGCATCAAGAGAAATTGAATCCACAAAAATCCGTTCGCCGGAAAGAAAAACGTCGTTGCGGCTTTGAAAGCGGGTGAACGCCCAGCGTTCGCCGCGCGCGGCGCGACCGGAAGTGAACCAGTCCACGAGAACCAGACTCGCGCCAGGGGCGAGTTGGAATTCCTGTCGTTGCGTATAAGCGGAATCGGCGAATGCCTGAACCGGGTCGGGCGCGAAAACGAGAAGTGAATCAGCTTCGAGACGGGCGAAAGTTTTGTGCGAGCACGGCAGGTGTGACGGGTTGCGATAAATTTTCGTGGACGCCTGCGTGCCGAGAAAACAGCGGCTTTCTGAACCGATGTTCAGGTCAATCCGCGTTTGATCGCCAGCCACCAAGCCGCCGCCGAAACTGCTGGCGCAGGCCCACACGCTGGCGCCGCGCGATTTGGGAATCAGAATTTTTATCGGGCTGGCCGATTCGGTGGAGGTGACGGCGCTTTGGCCAAAAACCATTTCAACCGCCAGATGAGCGTGACCGCGTTCGACGGGCGGTTTCTCCGATTTGGCCGCGAGTATGACCATAGGGAATTACGTTAAGCAGAGATAAACGCCGCAGGCAGCGATTGCGCCGCCGGCGTAACGGATTAAATTTGCCGAAGCGAATCGTTTTGCGAGCAGGCCAAGACCAATGCCGCAAAGATGCAAGCTCACAGTGGCAATCACAAATCCGACGCCATAGGCCAGCCCGGAAGCCGTGTCCGGCATTTCCGCGCCGTGCGCGTAACCGTGAAACAACGCGAACAATCCGACGATGGCCGCGCTTGCCGTCAACGGCAACCGAATTGTAGCGGCAATTAAAATTCCCAGAACCAGCACCGAGGCGGCGATGCCTTGTTCAACATAAGGAATCCCGGCATGGCCCATTCCCAAAATGCCGCCGACAATCATAATTGAAACAAAGGTCGTCGGCACGAGCCACAATGCGCGTCCGCCGCGTTGCGCCGCCCAAAGCCCGACGGCAACCATCGCGCAGATGTGGTCCAGCCCGGTGAGCGGATGCAGTAATCCGTTGGTGAAGCCGTGCGTGTGTCCGGGCGGACCTGGATGTGCCTGCGCGAGCGATGGCAGCAAGAAAATCAAGACCAGCGGCAACGCGCGCTGAAATAGTGAAAAGGCGCGAATTGGATTTTTCATGTTCAAGAATTATTAGTTGTGATTTGCCAAGTCATGGCTAAACGGTCAGATGTTTTTTTACAATGTCGTCGTTGAGATGCGCAATCGGGCCTTCGGCCACTACCGCACCGCGATCCATGATGTAAAAACTGTCGCCGACGCTCAAACAAAAGTCGAGGTATTGTTCGACCAGCAGGATGCTGATTTTGCCTTCCTTTTTGATTTTCAAAAGCGTGTCGCCGATGAGGTCAATGATGTTCGGCTGGATGCCTTCGGTCGGTTCGTCGAGAATCAAAATTTTTGGATCGGTGAGCAGCGCGCGGGCGATCGCCAGTTGCTGCTGCTGGCCTCCGCTCAAGACGCCGCCTTTGCGCTGAAGCATTTCCTTGAGAATGGGAAACAATTCCAGAACGCGGTCCACCTGGCCATTGGCTTTTGTGCCGTGGACGACGAGGCTGACCTTCAAATTTTCCCAGACGGTGAGGTGCGGAAAAATGTCCCGTCCCTGCGGCACAAAACCGATGCCTAGCCGGGCGCGGGCGTCGGGCGGAAGAGCGGCCAGTTCGACATCGGCAAGTTTGACGGAGCCGCCGTCGGGTTTCACGAGGCCGACAATGGTTTTTAGCGTGGTGGTTTTGCCGACGCCGTTGCGTCCCATGAGGCAGACGAGGCTCTTCTCTGGCACGGTGAGATTCACGCCGCGCAGGATCAGCGATCCATCGCAGGAAACGGAAATGTTGGAAAGTGTTAACATTTAATTTTAACCCAGGATGGATACGGAGAAACACGGATTGAATTTTGACACAGCAAGTGAGCGAAACCTGCGGCCCGCTTTGGCGCGAAACCGACGGCCGCAACCGGGCCTACAGGCAGGTTGGAACCCTCGCCCCATTCTAATCCGTGTTTCTCCGTATTCATCCGTGGTTTAGTTTTTTTTCTTTCGTCCGAGATAAACTTCCTTGACGCGCTCGTCGTTCTGCACTTCGTCCACCGTGCCTTCGCACAAAACGGTGCCTTGATGCAAGACGGTGACTTTGCGCGCGATCTGGCGGACGAACGTCATGTCGTGCTCGATGACGATGATGCTGTGCTTGCCTTCAAGGCTCAACAGCAGTTCGCCGGTCTTGTGCGTTTCCTCGTCGGTCATGCCGGCGGCGGGTTCGTCCACGAGCAGCAGCTTCGGATCCTGTGCGAGCAACATGCCAATCTCCAGCCATTGTTTCTGGCCGTGGCTCAATAAGCCGGCTTTCGATTCGGCCTTGCCGTCGAGCGCGATGATTTTGAGGACTTCGTAGATGCGGTCGCGACGCTCCGACGTCACGCGGGAAAACAACGTGTTCCAAACGCTGCGACTGCCGTGGAGCGAGAGCCAAATGTTTTCAAAAACTGTGTGATCTGTGTAGACCGAGGGTGTTTGGAATTTTCGTCCGATGCCGAGCTGGTTGATTTTGGCCTCGTTCAGTTTGGTGAGGTCGGTGTCCCTGCCGAATTCAATCTTGCCGCTGTCCGGCTTGGTGCGTCCGGTGATCAGGTCGAGCATGGAACTTTTGCCCGCGCCGTTCGGGCCGATGATGACGCGCAATTCGCCCTCGTCCATGTAGAGGGTGAGGTTCGAGATGGCCTTGAAACCCTCGAAGGATTTGTTCACCTCTTCGAGCATCAAAATAAATTTTCGGTTCTCGGACATGGTTTCGTCAATCAGCCTTCGCCAGAGGCTCTTCTTTTATGGCATCGGGAGCCGGCTGGTTTGCAACCGGATTCTCAATTTTTTTTGCCGGCCAAAAACGCCGTTTCAATACGCCGAGTTGCGCCGGCAAACCGACAATTCCCTTGGGCATGAACAGCGTCACGAGGATGAAGGTCAGGCCGAGAAACATCAGCCAAAGATCGGGATAGGCGCGCGTCGCCCAGCTTTTCATCGCGTTCACCGCGAACGCGCCCATGATGGGGCCGATCAACGTGCCGCGTCCGCCGACCGCGACCCAGACGACGGCTTCGAGCGATTTTTCCGGCTCCATCTCGCTGGGATTAATGATGCCGACCTGCGGCACATACAGCACGCCGCCAAGCGAGGCGATGAGCGAGGCGAGAACGAAAACAAAGAGCTTGAAATTGGCGGTCGAGTAGCCGGAAAAGAGCACGCGATTTTCGCTGTCGCGGATGGCGCGCTGCACCTTGCCAAATTTTGTCGTCGTAAGCCATTTGCAGAGCAGATAAACGAGCAACAAAGCGACGCCGGTAATGATGTAAAGTCCGCGCTGCGTTGCCGGCTCGCGCAAGTCATGGCCAAGAACGAATTTGAAATCCGTGAAACCATTATTACCACCAAGAAGCAGGCTGTTTCGGAAAAAGAGCAGGCACGCCGCGTAAGTCAGCGCTTGCGTGAGAATCGCGAAATAGACACCGCGGATGCGCGAGCGAAACGCGAGATAGCCAAAGATTCCGGACAGCACGCCAGGCAACAGCACCGCCATCGTCATCGCAAAGGCAAAACTGCTGAACGGCTTCCAAATATACGGCAAATTGCTCCAGCCAAGAAACACCAGAAAGTCGGGAATCGGCATTTTATACTGGCCGAGGCTGCCAATCATTCGCATGAGATACATGCCCATCATGTAGCCGCCGAGCGAGAAGAACAGCGCCTGGCCAAGGCTCAATAGGCCGGTGTAACCCCACAGCAAATCCACGCTGATGGCCAGCATCGCGTAGCAAAGATATTTGCCGTAGACGTTGATGGTGAAATCGCTGACGTGCAGCCAGTTTTCCTCGGCGGTGAATGCGTTCAGGCACGGCAGGACGATGATTATCAACAACGCCGCAACTCCCACCAATCCGAGTTCCCGCTTGAAGGACGTGCGCATGATGGAATTTATGATTAGCGGCTTGTCCAAATGCGCCCGTCAATCGTAAATCGTAGATCGTAAATCATAAATCAGTCCAGACTGCGGCTGCGGATGGCGAACAACCCGCCAGGTTTCCATTGCAAAAATAAAATGATGCAGACGAGCACGACAATTTTGCCCGTGACCGGCGAGCCTGTCAGTTGTTGCAAAACTTGATCTCCCGTGCCGATGCTCAACGCGGAACAAACCGTGCCGATGATGCTGCCCACGCCGCCAACGACAACAGTCATAAAACTGTCCACGATGTAACCCTGGCCGAGGCTGGGTCCGACGTTGCCGATTTGCGAAAGAAATGCTCCCGCCAGACCTGCGAGGCCGGAGCCGAACGCAAACGTCATCATGTTCACGCGAGTGGTGCGCACGCCCATGCAAGATGCCATTGAACGGTTTTGCATCACGGCGCGGATGAGCAAACCCAGTGGCGTCTTGGACAGCAGCAGCCAGGTGCCGATGACAATTAAAATGGCAAAGCCAATGACGAAAACGCGATTGTAGCCGAACGACACATCGTCAATCGTAAAATGGCCGAGCAGCCAGTTGGGTGAATTGACCTGCACGTTGTTCGCGCCGAAAACCATGCGGAACATTTGCTGCATCACGAGCGAAACACCCCAGGTGGCCAGCAGTGATTCGAGTGGCCGGCGATAGAGAAATTGAATGACCGCACGTTCCAACACCAAACCGGCGAGCGCCGCCATGATAAAGCTCAACGGAATCGCGAAAAGAAAATAACTTTGATAAAACCAGCCGGTCGCGTTGAGTCCTGGCAAAATCAGTCCAAACGCAATGGGTTTGCTGAAAATTGAAAATGGCAGCGTGATATGAAAGGCAAACCCAGTTCCAAAGATATTTTGGACGACATAGGAAGTGTAAGCGCCGACGGCGATCATTTCGCCATGTGCCATATTGATGATGCCCATCAAACCAAACGTGATGGCCAAACCGAGCGCGACAACGAGCAAAATCGAGCCGAGGCTGATGCCGTGAAAAATCGTGCCGAAAAAGTTCACCCACCCAATGTGCTCATTGATCGAACTGACGGTGCGCTTGATTTCCTTCGCCAGTTGCGGACTGTTACTGGCATTGGCGGCAAGTTGGTTCAGGTTGTCCAAGCTGCCCATGGAATTTAGCGCGGCGAGTTGCTGGACGGCGGCAATTTGCACGGCCGGATTCGTGTCGTTTAATTGCAGGGAGGCGATCGCTTCATTGATTGCTTTTTTGACGTAGCTAATTTTTTCCCTGGCCAGCCGACTTTGCAAAATGGGGATGTAAATTTCTTTTTGCGAATTGCCCAGTTTGTTCACGGCCGAAAAGCGCGCGTCTGGATCAGGATTGGAAAGGGCGAGCGTGTCGAGCGCTTGTTGGATGGAGCTACGCAGACGCATATCGGTGTCCGCCGTGTTCAAATCGCTGTCGCCAAAGCGCAGATCCTTGCCATCGGCGTCTTTCAAAAATTGTCCGTCAATGATGCGAATGGCGCGGGCCTTGCCGTCGGCGTCCTGCTGGTCTTCCAACAACACGGGCACCTTGGAACCGTCGGAAGCAACATACAGATAAACTTCCTCCATCGTCCAAGCGGTAAGCACGTCGTTGGCCAGTTTGGAACCGGAGTCGGCCAGTTCATTCAGCAGTTTCTGCTGTTCGGTTCCAGTGCTTAAAATGACCTGCGCCAGTTCCTGACGAACGACGTTGGTGCTCGCCGTTTCGGGCGCGGGCGCGGCGTTCGTCCGCAGGCAGCACAGCATCAGCAAGCAGTAGCAGAATGGTTTGAATGCAGACTTCATCACCTTGAACAAAAGGGTGGAGCCGAAGCTCCACCCCATCGTTTTTGAGCTTATACAAATTGAGAAATCATTATTTACCTTGAGCAGCAAGATCTGCGTCGAGCTTCTTCAGCATCCACGGTTCGCCAGGAACCTGATCAAACGATTTGATGATCTTGAATTGGCCGTTGGCCCTGGTTTCACCGATATACACATTCTTGGTGGTGTATTGACTGGGCTGCACAGTGATTTTGCCGCCGGGGCCTTCAAAGCTGATGTCGCCGGAATCCAGCACCTTGCGCACTGCGTCCACGTCAAACGTGCCGGCTTTTTCCACTGCTTCTTTCCACAAATAAACTCCGTCATAAGAAAGCACCATCGGGCTGTCCACGGCGCGCTTTTCCTTCACCACGCCGGGATGATCTTCCGTCGTGAGCCAGCCATTCCAGCGTTTGAGGAAGTCCTTGTTCTCCGGTGTCTTCAGCGACATGAAGTAGGTCCAACAACCGAGTTCACCAACCATGTCCTTGGTCGGCATACTGCGCAATTCATCTTCAGCCAAGCTGAAGGAAACAACGGGACAGTCCGAAGGTGTCAGACCGGCAGCGACGATTTCCTTGAAGAACGGCACGTTTGAATCGCCGTTGATTGTGTTAATCACACAAGCATCGCCGGACGCGGCAAACTGCTTGATGTCCGCGACAATTTGCTGGAAATCGGTGTAGCCAAACGGCACATATTTGCCGGCGGAAATCACCTTGCCGGAATCATCCTTGCGAAAACCGCCACCGATGTTTGCTTCCGGAACACCATGCAGCAACAGATATTTGTAAAGGATCAAATCCGTGGTTTGCGGATAAACGTAGTCCGTGCCGATCAAGTAGAACTTCTTCTTGCCTTGAGCAAGCAGGTAATCCACCGCCGGCGTGGCTTGCTGGTTCACCGCTTCCGCCGTATAGACCACGTTTTCGGACTGTTCTTCACCCTCAAATTGCACAGGGTAAAACAGCAATCCGTTGTCTTTCTCAAACACGGGCAGCACCGATTTGCGGCTTACAGAAGTCCAGCAACCGAAAGTGACGGCCACCTTGTCTTGTTCCAAAAGTTCCTTGGCTTTTTCGGCAAAGAGCGGCCAGTTGGACGCGCCGTCCACGATGACGGGATCAATCTTGTAGGATTTGTCGCCGACCTTGATGCCGCCGGCGTTGTTGATTTCATCAAAGGCAAACAACAAAACGTCGCGCAATGATGTTTCGCTGATGGCCATCGTGCCGCTGAGCGAGTGGAGGACGCCGACTTTCACCGTGTCTTGAGCCAAGACTCGGTTGGTTAGTGTCAGGGCGACAGTCAGCACCAATAATTTTGGGAAGGAGTTTTTCATATACAGGGATTAAATTGGTTTTTCTTGATTTGATTTATTAAAAATTAGAACAAATACGATGCGCCGCAGCCGAGAATGAACTGGTCCTTTTTGCCGTTCAAACCGCCGGCATAGGACGTGTAATCGTAGCGAACTTCCGGCTGGATTTTTATGTTGGGCACCGGCTTGATATTGAGTGTGAGAGTCAAGCTGCCCAAATCGCCGCCGTTGTCGGTGCTGATGATGCCGGCACCGGGACGAACGGCCGGTCCGAGCACGCCATTGTCTTGGGAAACGTAGTCGGCACGGAAAGCCAGACCAACCTTGGAAGTGAAGTCATACCAAGCCCAGCCACCGATTGACCACAAATCGGTGGCGCTCCCGGGTGACGCGAAGTGGAAATAGTCAACCTCATAACCGGTGCCGAATTCCTTGGTGAACTGATAGCCACCAATGCTTGAAAGACCCGATGTATCTGAACCGCCGGGCTGGGAGTCATACCAGCCGATCAAATTGACCCACAATTTGTCGGTCGGCTTGAGATTGATGGAGCCACTAAATGCCTTGCCCGAGTTGTTGTCCACCGGTCCTTGATAGAGTCCGTTGTCCACGCGCAGGGTCAGCCCGATCTTGTCGGTGAAATTGTAAGTGCCTTGAATGCCGGCGGAGGGTCCGTTGCCGGTATACCACCACTGGTAGCCTTGCGAAAAATTTGGATTCGCCGCGCCGCCGTCGCCGGATTCCCAGTTCAAGAGCGAGATCAGTTCACCCGCCTTGATGTCCAGGCCGGTGCCGATGGGCACGTTGATTTCCACATAAGCTTCACGCAGATCATTGAAGCTGGTGTTAACTCCCGTCCCGTTGGCGCCCGGAGTGTTGAGGTCGGGGGCGTCGTCGCCGAACATCAACGATGCCTTGAAGCCCGCGTCCCATTTGTCGGTCGCCACCGGTGCGCTGGCGATTGTCAGCTTGAATTTATTGAGTGAAAATGAATTGTCCTTCGTATTCCAAAGATACGAATCGGACTGGCCGGATGCCGGACGCTCGGTATTGTAGAAATATGAAGCCTGCACAAACCCGCTAACGGTGATGTCTGACATGGCTGACACAAACTTCGGCTGCGCCGAACCACTGGGCATCAGACCTTCCTTTTTGGCCATGTCTTCCAAAGCATCCAGACGCTGTTGCAGCACTTGGTTCTGTTGTTGCAGGTTGGCGATTGCGTTGGTATCGGTATCGGACTGGGCATACACGGCCATTCCGCCGCTGGCCACCAGACCGACAAAGGCACCGGCCGCCTTCAGGCCACTTGTTTTTATTAGGGGGGAGGTTCGACTGATTCGATTTTTCATGTTGTTTTTGGTTCCTTTAGGTTCTTTCAAAATCTTCCCTTACGGACAACGGACAATTACTTGGCGTCTTAAATGCTTTGTTGAGATTTGCAATGTTGTTTTTTTCTGGATTCTGTCTAATCCAATTTCGTGTTCAGCAGTCACGATGCCAGAGACCTGTGCCCCGGGAATTGAACCTGTTGAAATAATTTCACAATTGCTGTGATTAAAATTCATATATGAATGAATCGCTAGATAGCAGACAGTTGAAAGCATTTGTGGTTCTTGCCAAAACCGGAAGTTATACCAAAACCGCGAAGGAACTATTCGTCACGCATTCGGCCATTTGCCATGCCATGCGCGGACTGGAAGAGGATGTGGGGTGCCGACTTTTTACCAAAATGGGCAAAAAAATTGCACTGACCGAGGCCGGCGAAGCGTTATTATCCCACGCCCTCCGCGCCCTCGGTGAACTGGATCAAGCTCGCCAGACGCTAACCTATTTGAACAAATGGGGAACCCGGCGATTGCGAGTGGCCGCAGATGCAATTTTTCTTTCTATTTTTCTCACGCCGGTCTTGTTGAAATTTCACAAGGAATCTCCCAACATCTTACTGCAAGTCGAATCGCTGGATGCCAATGAATCGTTCAGCCTGCTGGAAAATAATCTTGCCGATGTCGTCTTGACCGAAAAACCGGTGAACAACGATACGGTCGATTTTTATCCACTAATGACCGATCAGTTTCACCTGATAGTTAAATCCGGGCATCCCCTCGCGGCCAGAAATGGCGCGCTACGAGATGAATTTGGCAAATATCCCTGCTTCTTGATTAAGGATTCCAGCCGACAACGGAAACAAGTGGAGGATTTTATGCGAAAGCAAAAAATCAAGTTGAACATCCTTGGGGAAATTGAAAATCTGGGAACCATCAAGGAATTGGTGGAGCGCACGCTGGCCATGAGTTTCTTGCCACGCTGGAGCATCGCAAAGGAATTGGAAAATCATTCGGTGGTTGCGCTGCCATATGGGCGCAGGGTTTTTGAGCGGACATGGGGATTCGTCTGTTCCCGGGGCCGTCCACTTAACATGACTGGATCAACCCTGCTGAAACTCTGTCGGAAGCGCGTCTCGGAAGCGGAATTGAAGGCTCAAGATACAGTCAGGGTAGGAGTGCTCCACTCATTAAGCGGAACGATGGCCATCAGTGAAATGTCTTTGCGCGATGTTTTGTTGTTTGCCTTTGATGAAATCAACAACGCCGGCGGCATCAAGGTCGGCGACAAATCCTACAAGATTGATCCCGTCATCGTGGACGGTGCGTCCAATTGGCCATTGTTCGCCGAAAAAGCCAGGGAACTCCTGGTAGAAGACAAGGTGGCTGTGACCTTTGGCTGCTGGACCTCGGTGAGCCGCAAATTCGTGCAGCCGGTTTTTGAAAAGGAGAACGGATTGCTATTCTATCCAGTCCAATACGAAGGTGAAGAGCTTTCCAAAAACATCTTTTACACGGCCGAAGCGGTGAACCAGCAGGCCACGCCCGCCGTGGATTACCTGCTCGACCAGGGCAAGAAGAAATTCTATCTGATCGGCACCGACTATGTTTATCCCCAAACCACGAATTTGATCCTTTACAAATATCTGCTCTTGCATGGCGTTCCGCCCGAAGGCATTGGCGGCGGCTTCCGCAAGGATGATTCCGGCAAGGTGATTTCAGCCGGCAAATACGTTCCGTTTGGCTACGCTGATTTTCAGCAGATCGTCGCGGACATAAAACGATTTGCTGCTTCCGGTGACGCCTGCGTGATCAATACAATCAATGGCGATTCGAACGTCCCCTTCTTCAAGGAAATCGTGGCGGCCGGTTTGTCGCCGTCGGATTGCCCGGTGGTTTCCTTCAGCCTCGCGGAAGACGAACTCCGCAGTATGCCAACCAAGAAGCTTGTCGGTGAACTCGGTTGCTGGAGCTATTTCATGTCGCTCAAAACACCGGGAAACAAAACCTTCCTCAAAAACTGGTACAGTTGGCTGAAAACTGAAAGCTACCCAGGTGTCATCAAGGAAAAGCGCGCCGTGGACAGTCCGATTGTCCTTTCTTACAACGGCGTTTATCTGTGGAAGAAAGCTGTGGAAAAAGCCGGCACGTTTGACGTGGACGCTGTGCGCAACGTGCTCGAATCAGGTGATATCAATTTCGAGGGTCCCGGCGGCAAGATTACCGTCCAAGCCAATCATCATTGCACCAAGAATGTTTACATTGGTGAAACCAAGGCCGATGGCCAATTCAAGATTCTGGAGACTTTCCCGCAGGTCGTCGGCGAGCCCTTCGTCGCCGAGGCCTTTCTCTTGAAAGGCTTGTATGAGAAACTGCCGGCCAAAAATTTATGCGTCCGTGACAAGCGCGCGTGAAGGCGCAGTGGTGCTCCCGCCCGGAATTGAACCGGGATCGGCCGCTTAGGAGGCGGCGGCTCTATCCATTTGAGCTACGGGGGCAAAAACAATGTTGCGAAAATAGAATATCGCCAATGTTTTTCAAGTATTTCGGTTTGACAACAATATTGTTAATTGGAAAAACAGTATCAAATGAAGTATCAGAATTAATTAACATTGTCTTGTTTTTACCATCATTATCTGTGATGCGCTTTTTCCTAAACCGCGTATCCCAGTTCAATTCCGGGCGGGAGCGCCAGTCGCGGTTGAATGCTTTTGCCGGCGATTGGTCGAAATAACCAAAGTTGTGTGCTACAATTGAAAAATCAACCGACGTTTGAAAAATGAAAATTAAACTTTCCATGAAATTTGCCTTCATCACCGCGCTTCTGGCCGCAGCTTTGGTTTATAGTTGCACGGCTCAAAATTCCGACACATCAAATAATGACTCGATAAATCCCGGCACATTGCCGTCGGACATCGCTCCGAACAGTCCGCTCGCACAAGTCGTCCAACTCGCGCAATCGGGCGTGGATGTAAGTGTCATTCTTTCTTACGTCAACAGCTCAAGCAGCCCCTTCAATCTCACTTCCGCCCAAATTATTTATTTGAAAGACCTCGGTTTGCCGGACGACGCCATAACGGCGATGATTCAACGCGATCAACAATTGGGCGCTGCGGCAAATGCCACGCCGCCGGCAACTCCCGAATCCATCGCCCAAACGGAAACTCCGGCACAACCAGCCGACATCACGGAAAATTATTTTTACGACACACTCTCGCCTTATGGCGGCTGGGTGAATGTCGAAGGCTACGGGCTTTGCTGGCGGCCAACCGTCGTGGTTTATGATTCAAGCTGGCAACCGTATTGCGATCATGGCCATTGGGTTTATACCGACGCAGGCTGGTATTGGTTTTCCGATTACGCATGGGGTGGCTGCGCTTTTCATTACGGACGCTGGTTTCATGATTCGCACTATGGCTGGTGCTGGTGGCCGGACACAACATGGGCACCGTCGTGGGTTTGTTGGCGGTATTCAGATGATTATTGCGGCTGGGCGCCGTTGCCACCGCACACAGTTTATCATCCCGGCGTTGGAATTTATTTTAATGGCGCGCGTGTCAGCGCTGGTTTTGATTTTGGAATCCGCGCGAACTTTTTCACGTTCGTTCCGACGCGCAATTTTAACGATCCGCATCCAAGACGTTTTCGCTCGCCGCCATCGCAAGTCACAAAGATTTACGATCACACGACCATTATTAACAATTTTACCGTCAACAACCATGATTCTCACAATCAAATCATCATCAACAACGGCATCCCGCCAGAACGCATCACCGCCGTGACGCATAAACAAATTGCGCGCGTGAGCATTGAAGAATCTTCGTCGTTGGTGCCGAGCGGGGAACAGTTGAAACGCGACACGCTCGTCATCCATCGGCCAAACATTTTGCCAGGCAACGTTTCCGCGCTGAATCGGGGAATCAAACCAACGATTGTTCATCAAAACGTTTCGCGGCCAAATAATTTTTCATCCGTGACTCATTCAGTTCAACCGGCCACTCGTGTCAGTCCAGTCCAACAAAACAACGTTTCCGCGCCTGTTCAACATCCGGTCGAACCTGCAACTCGCAACATTCCACCGAATGAACCGATTTACCATGAATCAACGCCAAATTATAATTCTTCTCAAAATCGCACTGTTTCCCCAAAACAGGAGCAACAATTTGAAGAAAAATCATCTTTGCATAACAACGTCCATCAAAACACGCCGACGGAACATCCCCCTGTTGATGAACCTCGAAGCGAATCGCACATGAATAATTCGTCGCCCGCGCCGAAAAA
Organism: Verrucomicrobiia bacterium; assembly: GCA_036501565.1. Taxonomy (GTDB): domain Bacteria; phylum Verrucomicrobiota; class Verrucomicrobiia; order Limisphaerales; family UBA11358; genus UBA11358. Next base: position 19,836 of record DASYAA010000073.1, on the reverse strand, counting down.
TTCCGACAAAGACCAAACCCAATCGGGACATTGATTTGCCGCTTGGCGGTTCGGCAAACGCCGCGAAAATTTTTGCGGCGTTTTTGCTTTTGCAAATTCGCGCGCGCTGGCAACCTTTTCGCGTGGGAATTTCCCTGCGCCAGTTTGAACAAATCGAAAAGCGTCTCGCCGGCAAATCGCCGCGCGAAGTTTTTCCGCCGGTCACTCGTCGCGTGTCACTCGATACGCGCCAGATTATTCTCGGCCTTGATCCGTCCTTGCGCGGCACGGGTTTTGGGATTATCCGACTTGCCAATCCATTTCCAGAAACGTTGACGCATGGCACGATTTCCTGTCCGAAAAATTGGGAACGTTCGCGCTGCTTTGCCAAAATTTCCAAAACGTTGCGCGCGGAAATTGAAAAACATCGCCCGACCGTTTGCATCGTCGAGGGACTTTTTTACGCGCAAAATTTACAAACTGCCCTCATCATGGGCGAAGCGCGCGGTGCCGCGCTGACCGTGATTGCCGAATTTGGAATTGAAATTTTTGAGATTGCCCCGCGCAAAGTAAAGCAGGCCATCGTCGGCTACGGCGCGGCGCAAAAATCCGCCGTCGCCAAAATGGTCCAGCGATTGTTAAATTTGCCAAAACCGCCCGCGCCCGACGCGGCGGACGCGCTCGCGCTCGCGCTAACACACGCGCGGGAAAATTCACGTTACAATTTGACGCCTCTAAAGAAAATATGAAATTTGTTAAATTGTTAAACCGTTACATCGTTAAATCGAAACGTGGTCGTGCCTTGTCGCCGATTTAACAATTCAACAATTTAACAATGATCACCTTTCTGCACGGCAAACTGGTTGAAGCGCTTCCCACGCAAGTCATCGTGGACGTGAATGGCATCGGCTACGAAGTTCTCATTCCACTTTCATCTTTTGACAAACTGCCGCAGCCGGGCAATGAAGTGAAATTGCTGACGCAACTGATTGTCCGCGAAGACGCCCACATTCTTTATGGCTTCGCAAGCGCGGTAGAACGCGATTTGTTCCGCCTGCTCATTAATAATGTCAGCGGCATCGGACCAAAAACCGCGCTGAACATTTTGAGCGGCATGAACGCGGTGACATTCCGCGGCGCGGTGGCAAGCAGCGACGTGAAATCACTCTCGCAAATTTCCGGCGTTGGCAAAAAAACCGCCGAGCGCATCGTCGTTGAATTGCGCGACAAAATCGGCGCGGCGGGCGCATGGGAGGCAGCGAGCGCAAAACATTCGCTTTCGCCCGACGACCAGAAAATCAACGACGCCGTGCTCGCGCTCATGGCGCTCGGCTTCAAGCAAATTGACGCGCATGATTCCGTCCGCGCTGTGCAAAATTCGCTCGGCGCAAAGGCAACGGTTGAGGATTTGGTGCGCGCGTGCCTGAAAAAGGGAAATGGATGACCGACGCAAATCCCAAATCGAAAATTTCCCGGCGCAAGTCCGGCGTTTTTGTGCCGCTCGAACCGACTTTCCGGCAACGCGCCGGAGCGTGGCTGGCCGTTCTCGTCGCGCGCGCGCTGGCTTCGACATTGCGTTACAAATGGAACGACTGTTCCGGTTATTGGGAAAACCCGCCGGACGAGCCGTTGATTTTTTGTTTCTGGCACAATCGAATTTTGCTTTGCCCGAATGTTTATCGGATTTATTCGCGGCGTCGACCGCGTTCAAAAGTCGCCGCCATTGCCAGTGCAAGCCGCGACGGCGCATTTTTATCCGCGATTCTGGAATGTTTCAAAATCCAGCCGGTGCGCGGCTCATCTTTTCAGCGCGGACCGCAAGCCATGCTCGAACTCAAAAGCTGGGCGGAACGCGGCTACGACCTCGCGCTCGCGCCCGACGGCCCGCGCGGCCCGTGCTATCATGTTTATGATGGCGTGATTTCCCTCGCGCAACTTACCGGGCATCCCATCATCCCATTCGGATTTTATGCGCGCCGGAAAATCGTCATCAAAAGCTGGGACAAATTTCAAATCCCGCTGCCATTCTCGCTCTGCGAAATGAATTCTGCAAAACCGATTTACGTTCCGCGCGAAGCTTCAGCCGAAGAACGCGAAAAAATTCGCAAGCAACTCGAAGATACGTTGAAAGAAATTTCGCGCGACTAGCCATGATCGCCCGCGTCAGTCTCGAAATCGCGCTGCGGAAGGAATTTGATTATTCGATTCCGGTGGAACTTGCCGAGCAAATCGAAATCGGTGCGCGTGTGCAGGTCCCGTTCGGTCCACGAAAAATTTTCGGAACAGTCACCGCGCTCGCCGAAGAATCCGCACACGCGAACCTCAAACCAATTCTTAAAATTATTGGCGCGCAAACTTTGGTGACGCCGAAAGTTTTGCTACTCGCGCGCTGGATTTCGGAATATTACTGCTGCGCGCCGGAAACTGCGTTGAAGTCTGTTCTTCCCGAAGCTATTCGTAAAAAAAGGGAAACGGAAGAAGGCTGGAAAAAACAACGATTTGTCCGCGTGCTGCCGTTTAGCCGTGAACTTCCGAAACTAACTAAACGTCAACAAGAGATTTGGAACATCATCAAAGAACGGCATGAAATGTTATTGCCTGAATTGCTAGAGCTTTCCAACGTAAGTCTCGTCGTTGTTCGTAAACTTGAAGATTTCAAACTTGTCGAAATCACTTCAGAAATTTCTGAACGCGATCCTTACGCGCGCGAAACCATTTTGCCGACGCAAAACATCGTGTTGAATCCGGCGCAAGCAAAAGCATTGGGTGAAATCACAAAAGCGATGGATGCGGAAAATTCTTCGCACACTTTTCTACTTCACGGCGTCACCGGTTCTGGAAAAACCGAAATTTATTTGCAAGCGCTCGCGCACGCGTTGGAGCAAGGCAAAGGCGCCATCGTCCTCGTGCCGGAAATTTCACTGACGCCGCAAACCGTCGAGCGATTCAAAGCGCGGTTCAGTTCGGGGAAATTGCAGACGCTCGTCGCGGTTTTGCATTCGCATCTTTCGGCGGGCGAACGTCACGACGAATGGCACAAGATTCGCCAAGGCCGTGCGCGCATCGTCATCGGCGCGCGATCGGCGATTTTTGCGCCGGTCGAGCCGCTCGGACTCATCATCGTGGACGAGGAACACGAGACGAGTTACAAGCAGGAGGAAGCGCCGCGTTATCACGCGCGCGACGTGGCCATCATGCGCGGGCAGATGGAAAACGCCGTCGTCGTGCTCGGCTCGGCCACGCCGTCGCTCGAAAGTTTTTACAATTGCAAACGCGGCAAATTTTCGCTGCTCGAACTGCCGGAGCGCGTAGACAATCAAAAAATGCCGCACGTCCGCGTCGTGGACATGCGCCAGGCGGCGCACAAGGAAAAGGGCACGCCGCTGTTTTCGCCGCAACTAAAGGAAGCGATTAACCAGCGACTTGATCGCGGCGAGCAGACGATTTTATTTTTGAACCGGCGCGGCTACTCGACTTCGCTGCAATGTCCGAAGTGCGGTTACGTTTGTAATTGCCCGAATTGCAGCCTCGCGCTCACGTTTCACCGGCAGGAACAAAAACTCGCCTGCCACATCTGCGGCCACGTTGAAAAAGTTCCGTTGGTCTGTCCGAACCAGAAATGCAAAAATCCCGCGATCCGTTTTTCCGGCACCGGCACGCAAAAGGTCGAGGAGACGCTCGCCAAACTTTTTCCCAAGGCGCGCATCCAGCGCATGGACGCCGACACGATGAAGCGCAAGGATGATTACCGCAAAGTGCTCGGCGATTTTCGCGCGGGCAAGACCGACATCCTCGTCGGCACGCAGATGATCGCGAAGGGGCTGCATTTTCCGAATGTCACGCTCGTCGGCATCATCTACGCGGACCTCGCGCTGCATCAGCCGGATTTTCGCGCGGGTGAACGCACCTTCCAGTTGCTCACGCAAGTCGCCGGGCGCGCCGGGCGCGGCGACGTGGAGGGCGAGGTTTTTGTGCAGGCGTTCGCGCCGTTTCATCCGGCGATCCAATACGCGCGCCGCCACGACTTCAACGGTTTTTACGAACAGGAAATCGAATTCCGCGAACAATTGAAATATCCGCCCGTCAGCCGCGTCGCGCTGCTCACGCTCAAAGGCCGCAACGAGGAAAAAGTGAAAATCTTCGCCGAGCATTTGAAGCGTGAACTGGAAAAAAAACTGAAACAATCTTCGTCCGGTGGGGCGACCGTCTCCGCGAGCCTTTTTGAAAATTTGGAAGACGGCTCGCGAGGACGCTCGCCCCACCAAGAGGCAAAAAGTTTGTTCAAAGATTTAATCATCGCCGGGCCGGCGCCGGCACCGTTGCTGCGCGCGGAAACTTTTTACCGTTACCAGATTATGCTGCGGACGCGGGCGATGAGCGCGTTGAGCCGCGAACTCGCGCGCATCATCCAAACGCTGGCGCTGCCCGAAGACGTCACGCTGGCCGTGGACATTGATCCGGTGAATTTGGGGTAGCTCCAGAAAAAATCATCCAACGTTGACCTCCGCCAATAAGCTTTTCTTTCGTTCCATATTTTATTTTTGCATCTCCTCTCACGACGACTGAAGAAATGACGAGACCAAAAATGAGGCCAACCAATCCTCCGAAGGCATCCAACAAAAAAATTCTGTCCGTAAGCTTCTGATTCATTAAATAATTTCCCGCAAAAATACCTGCTACGGCAGAAACCAAGCCAGCTCCACTGAAACTTCCTAAAATGGTAAAAGTTCCGATAAAAAATACATTCCACGCCTTTATCGCAAAGCTGCTCGTAGTATGTGCTGCCACTAATCTGTAAATAGACCGAAGGCTATCAAGATCCATGGAGTTACTTTGTGTGTTGAAAAATTGGCTGTCGAGAAAATTTATACGCCAACATTTTTAATTCCCCGCTGCCACAAATCGAAATGATACAGCGCGACGACGACGAGGGAGTGGCCGATTTTTTCGTCGGCGACGAGTTTCGGGATTTCCGCGACGGGCACGAGGCGCGTGATCAAATCTTCGCCGCTGTCGAATTCCACGCCGTGTTGCAGGCGGCAGTTTTCAATCAGCACGGTGTAGGTGACATTGCTCAAGATCGCGGGGTTGGAATGAATTTTTCCGAGCAGGCGCGCGTTCTCGCCCGCGTAGCCGGTCTCCTCGCGCAATTCGCGCATGGCAGTCGCCACCGGGTCGGTCTCGCCCGCGTCCATCATGCCGCCGGGAATTTCCAGCTCGACGGTGTTCGAGCCGTGACGATATTGCTCGACCATCACGAGATTCTGGTCGGGCGTGACGGCGATGACGTTGACCCAGTTGACGCTGTCGAGGACGAAGAAGTCGTGTTCCTTGCCGGTGCGTGGGGAAATTTTCACGTCGGAGCGCAGCTTGAAAATGCGGAAGTCGCCGATGAGTTTGGAGCGGATTTTTTGCCAAGGCTTAATCATTTATGATTTACGATTTATGATTGGCGTCAACACAAACTGCTGCGGAACGGTCAAATCATCAATCGCAAATCATAAATTTCTGTTCGCCGCCCAGCCTTGTTGCATCAAAGTCAACAAATGCTTCAACGCCTCGTCGTAACTGCGATTTTTTTCAGCAGCCAATTGTTTGGCGCGCTTGTCCAATTGTGCGGCCATCTCCGAAGATTTTTCGGACGGACAGCCGAGGGCGACGAGAACTTTCGCGAGTTCGGAAATTTCCATAGAAAAATTCAGCCACAGATGAACACAGATTGACCCGGATGTTTTGTGTCGCGCGCAGCAGATTTTTTATCTGTGTGCATCTGTGAAAATCTGTGGCTTAAGGATCACTTCACCGAGTCGCGCGGGACGATTTTTACGCTGGTGACGCCCATGCGCTTGACGGGCCGGTCGCCGGGATGGGTGGGCGTGGTGGCGATTTTTTCCAGCACTTCGTCGCCCTTGATCAATTTGCCGAACGCGGTGTATTGCTTGTCCAAGAAGCGCGGGTCGCCGTGGCAGATGAAAAACTGACTGCCAGCGGAATTCGGGTCGTTCGAGCGCGCCATCGAGAGCACGCCGCGCGTGTGGGCTTTGTCGTTGAACTCGGCCCTGATTTGATAGCCCGGCCCGCCGGTTCCCCACTGTGATTGTTTGGCGTCGTCTTTCGTGAGCGGGTCGCCGCCCTGAATCATAAAATCTTTGATGACGCGGTGAAATGCCGTGCCGTCGTAAAATCCTTTCTGCGCGAGCTTCTTGAAATTTTCGACGTGACCGGGCGCAACGTCCGGCCAGAATTCAATGACCATTTCGCCTTCGGTGGTGTTGATGATGGCAACTTCATTCATAAATTTTTTGTGATTTTATTTTGCGGAAATTATTTTACGGAATCGGCGGGAACGATTTTTACACTGATGAGACTGACGCGTTGCAATGGTTTGCTCGGTTCGCCTTGCGCATTTGGACCCACCGGGCTTTTGCCCAGCTTTGTCAACACGTCATCACCCTTGATGAGTTTTCCAAAAGTCGTGTAGCCGCCGTCCAATTGCGGAAGATCGGCAAGACAAATGAAAAACTGCGAGCCTGCTGTGTCAGGACTGCCGGAATTGGCCATGGAAATCACGCCGCGCAGATGGTGCCGGTCGGGACGGTTGCTCACTTCACCCTGAATGGTATAACCGGGACCGCCCATGCCGTATTCACTTTCCTTCGCCGGGTCTTTGGTGTTGGGATCGCCGCCTTGGATCATAAAACCATCAATGATGCGATGAAACGCCGTGCCGTCGTAAAATCCCGCGCGCGCGAGCTTTTCAAAATTTTCAACGGTCTTTGGCGCAGTATCCGGCCAGAATTCAATCACCATTTCGCCGTCCGAAGTTTCCAGCACGGCGACGTCATTGGTGTCCGGCGCGGACGACGTCTGATTGGTTACCGTTACCGAGGCACTCTCGGACACGGCGGCTGGTTTTTGATTCGAGCAACCGGCGGCCAGTAAAACGGCAAAACTGAATGTGCAAAAATGATTGAGAATTTTCATGTGCGAAAATTTTCCATGCCTGCGGCCAAAAGTCACGCGGAATTATTTCCGGTCATTCATCGAACGTGTGATGAGGCTGTCCTGACCCGTCGCACGCGCGCGGCGTATTAAAAAAATTGCGAGCACGATTGCCACAATCAAAAGCGCCACGCCGATTTTCAACGTCCAGCCGCCGCCGATGCCGGAATTTGCCGGTGACGGCGCGACAAGATTAGTTTCCGCCACTACTGTTGACTGCGGCGCTTTGCTGGTTTCCGCAATCACATTTGTTTGCGTGACGGAAACCTCATTCGTTGGACTCGCGGACACAATGGATGATTGTAAATTCTTTATTTCCGATTTCGACGCAGGCGGCGGCAAATTTGTTTCCACGTTTGTGCCGATAATAATCAGCGGCGGCGCGATGACGACTGGCGCGGCTGGAACAACGGGCGAAAGATTTGTTGGCGCTGCGGGCGCGGTGGCTTCCACTGGTTGCGGCAGCGGCGGAAATTGCGGAAAATTTGTCATGGCCGGCGGAATGCCGACCGTGGCCCAAATGTATTTGCCCAGTTGCGTCCGCAACACGATTACAAACGGCTGTCCGGCTTTTATTTGTTTGGCCTGTTGTTGAAAAACCGCGTTGATTTGAGCGTCGTAAGGCGTGCCGTGAATTTCCGACCGACCATCGCAAAAAATCAAGACCGTAAGCCGTTCAGAATCCTGCACAAGCTGATTCAACGGCTGGGACAATTCGTCAAATCTCCCGTTCTTTGCATAATGTTGATGCTCGACGAAAGCTGTGATGTTCGACGCAATCGCCGCCGCGTTTTCCGGCACCCAATGTTGGAGTGGAAATTGTCCGGCGCGCAAATGTCGGTCGAACGTCCATACGCCGACAGTGTCACCGCGCTGCAATTGGCCGCTCATGTCCAGCGCAAAAAGCTGTTTCAAAAAAATTTCCACCGACGGCATGGATTTTTTTGTCGCCGCCGACGTTTCAAAGACGAGCAGCAGGCGGTTGTCCACGTTTTGCGCCGCCGGTTGCGCGTGCAATACAGGAATTAAGAGAACAGCCGCAAGCAACACGAAAACGACTCGCGCGAAGCGGACGATTATTTTTGGGCACATTTGATTATTCATTTTGTTTTTTGTTCTCGCGGACGGTTAAAACGATTCCGCTCCGCGCGATTGTAATTTTTCAATTCATCCTGCAATTCGCCCAGCGCGTTTCCGATCATCCGAATAAAATTTTCACAACTCGTCGCCGAGCCGCCAAAACCGATGACCGTGTCGCGTTCAGCATGGTCATCGGTCACAACCAGCACTTCGCCGTAACTTTGAAATCGCGCCGCCGCGCGTTCAATCATATCGTCCGCCGTTTGACCGGCGCGTGAAAATAAAACTTCCACGTCACGGCTCGATTCATTTTTTGGAACATTCGGCGGCGCGCCTGCTCCGTCAAAAAAAATCGTGATCGGCTCGCCCGTCGCGTCGTGATAACGCGTCAGAATTTGAACTAACTCTCCGCGCGCACGTTCAGAATGCCGCGGTTGGTTTTCCGCGATCTCCGGCCAGTTGTGCAACAGGCTGTAACCATCCACTAAAATCCGCACCAGCGCCATGCAGTCAACATAACCATTTTCCGCGCCAGATAAAATGCAAATCGCGCAGCGGGAATCGAATTGTTTTTGCAACAAACACGATTAAACTCTGTCCATAAATTTGCCATGGCCGCCACACACTCCATGTTCCGAAAATCGAATCGCCGAATCGCCGCGCTCGCGCTGATCGTTCTCGCACTCGACCAATTCACCAAATGGCTCGTGCTGACCACGCTCGAACCCGGCGATGAAAAAATCATCATCAATGGATTTTTCAAATTCGTCCACTGGGGCAACACCGGCGCGGCCTGGAGTTTGTTTCGCGGCAACAACGGCGCGCTCGCGCTCGTCGCCCTCTTCGCGCTGGTCGCGCTGTTTTTGACGCGCCATCATTTCGAATCGCACACGCTCATCGGACAGATTGCGTTTGGATTGATTTTCGGCGGCATCGCTGGAAATTTGACTGACCGCTTACTGCCCAGCCGCCACGCCGTCGTGGATTTCATCTATTTTTATATTCAACAACGCGGCGGAAATGAAATCGGTTTTCCCGCGTTCAACATCGCCGACAGCGCCATTTGCACCGGCGTTGGATTGATTTTCCTCATCACCTGGAAAAACGAGCACGCGTCAAAACCAGCCGAATCGCCGAAATGAAAAGCTTTTTCTCCGCAGATTTCACAGATTTTCGCAGATTTATTTTTATGCGAATCTGCGTAATCTGCGTAATCTGCGGATGAAACCTCGCACGGAAAATTTCACTGTCGAGAAATCGCTGCCGAACGAGCGGCTGGACAAGTTTCTCTGCGAAAAATTTCCCGCCGCCTCGCGTGGCGCATTGCAACGATTGATCGAAGAAGGCCACATCCGCGTCAACGGACAAACCGTCAAGCCGACGCATCATCCGCACGCGGGCGAAAAAATTGAAGTTCACTGGCCGGAAGCGCGCCCTGCAAAAGCGCAGCCGGAAAAAATCCCGCTCGATATTTTGTTCGAGGACAAAACGCTGCTCGTCGTCAACAAACCCGCCGGACTTGTCGTGCATCCCGCCGCCGGGCACGAGGAACACACGCTCGTCAACGCCCTGCTGCATCATTGCAAAGGCTCGTTGAGCGGCATCGGCGGCGTGGCACGACCGGGCATCGTCCACCGGCTCGACAAGGAAACCAGCGGTTGCCTCGTCGTCGCAAAAAATGACGAGACGCACATTGCGCTCGCGGAACAATTCGCCGCGCGCGAAGTCCACAAGATTTACCACGCGCTCGTCTGCGGCGAACCGGCGCGCGCCGCCGGCGAAATCCACGCCGCCATCGCGCGGCATCCAACGCACCGCAAACGCATGGCCGTGCGTGATGACAGTTCCGGTCGCGCCGCGCACACGAGCTACCGGATTCTCGAACGCCTTTACGCGGCGACGTTGATGGAGGCGCAGATCCACACCGGACGCACGCATCAAGTCCGCGTGCATTTTCAATTCATCGGCCATCCGCTCGTGGGCGACGACACCTACGGCGCGCGGCAAAATGCGCGGCTCAAGGAACTGACGAACTATTCCACGCCGCGCGTGATGCTGCACGCCAAGGAACTGTCGTTCATCCATCCGCGCCGGAAAAAGCTGATGACGTTTGAAGCGCCGCTGCCGGAGGATTTCAAGAATGCGTTGAAATTGTTGCGGGTTTGACCCGCCATTCTTTCGTGTTACAGTCTGTGTATGACAGAGACGCTTACAATTCGTTTGCCCAAATCGCTGGCGCGGGATTTCCGCGCCAAAACGCGCGCCGCAAAAACTAATCCCACCGAGGTCTTGCGCAAGGCGGCGGCCAATTATGTCCGCAATGACCAGACCGCGCGCAACGCCATGGTGGAACACATCCGCGCCCGCGCCGGGACGTGGGACGGCGATATGTCCGGCGAAGAATTATTGCGGAGGACGCGTCCGTGATTCTTGTGGACACTTCGGTGATCGTTGCGTGGCTGGACAAAAATCATCCGCATCATTCCGCGTGCGCCAAGATCATTGAGCATTGGGCGCAACGCGACCGGCTCGCGGTCAGTTCGGTGACTTACGGCGAACTCGCGGCGGGCGGGCGCACGCGCGAGGCGGTGGAAGAAGATTTGCGCGACTTTGAAAAAATCCCGCTCGACACCGATGCCACCTGGCGCGCGGGCATGGCGTTCCGCCAATATCGTCGCAAGGATTCCGATGATCCGGTGCTGCCGGATTTTTTCATCCGCGCACAGGCGGCGGTGTTGAATCTTCCGCACCTGACGAATGATCGCCGCCGGACAAAGACTTTTCCCGACATGGATTTTGAATTTGTTTGAAGCGCCGCTGCCGGAGGATTTTCTGGCGGCGTTGAAATTGTTGCGCCAGATTTAGCGGCTTGACCAAATCCGCGAGTTAGTGAATTATACAGCTAATGAAGAGTGAATCTACAGTGAACGTGACGGAGGCGCAGGCGAATCTGCCGAGGCTTCTCAAGCGGGACAGCTTTGCCATTTCGCGGCACGGCAAAGTCGTCGGCGTTTATCTTTCCAAAGACCGGATTGAAGCGATGATTGAGACGATGGAATTGCTCGGCGACGAAAATTTTATGACTGCGTTGCGGGAATACAAATCCGGCAAGATGAAGTTCAAGGACATTGACGATCTGGATTGGGATGAAGACTAAAGTCCACGTCGGCAGACAAGTTGAAGATTTTTTGAAAGCGCTTGCGCCAGCACCGCGTCGCGCGCTCCGGCAAGCGATGAAAAATCTCGCTGACAACCAAGGCGACGTGAAATTGCTGGAAGAAAAACTGTCGGGACTTTGGCGTTTGCGCGTGGGAAAAGCCCGCGTGATTTTTGAAGTGAGGATAATTCGCGGCGAGCGTGTTTATTTTTGTTTCTACGCGAATTATCGCTCCGTTGTTTATGTGATTTTGGAACAATTGCTGGCGTCGGGGCTGATTGAGGAATTGAAGCAGAATTAAGAAAGATTAAAATTTAACTCTTCCGCATCACCGAAAAAAGAATAGCGATTCTGTAGTTCTGTCGCAGTTAATTGAAATTCCTCGAACAACATTCTTGAACGAGGTGACTTGATGCTTCTTGGATTGGTGGTTAAGCAAATCCATTTATTGGAAAAATGATGAACTTTTGTTTTCACCTCGTCCAGTTTGATTTGAATTCACTTCACCAAGCGCATTTTGAAAATTTATTCGCTTGCGGCGGGGAATTTTTGCATATTACGCCGGATGAAATCCATGACGGGTTACGGTCGCGGCGAATGCGCGCGGGACGGTTTCAAGATCACCGTCGAGCTGGGCGCGGTCAACCGCCGGCAGTCGGAAATTTCCGTGAACCTGCCGCGCGAGCTGGAGCTGCTCGAGGCGCAGGTGCGCGACGCCATCAACGCGCAGGTCGCGCGCGGGCGCGTGACGGCGCGCATCGGCATCCACGCGGCGGACGGCCAGTCGTCGGCGCGCGCGCACATCAACCTGCCGCTCGCCAAATCTTATGCGACGGAACTGGCGCGGCTGGCGAAGTCGCTGAAAATTTCCGGCGAAGTTTCGCTGGACCAGATTTTGCGCGCGCCGGGAGTTTTCCAGAGCGATGAAGAATTGGTCGAAGCCGAAACAATCTGGCCTGCCGTCGAAAAAGCATTGAAGCAATCGCTCGCGTCGCTGGTGAAAATGCGCGAACGCGAAGGCGCACATTTGTCGGAAGATTTGACGGCGCGAATCGGCATCATGCGCGCTGCGGTTGAAAAAATTCAGAAGCAAGCTCCGCAGACGGCGGAGAATTACCGGCAGAATTTATTGACGCGCATCAAGAGCGCGGGAATTGAAAACATTGCGCCAGATGATGAAAGACTTTTGAAGGAAATTGTTTTGTTCGCGGATCGCTCGGACATTTCGGAGGAATTGACGCGGCTGCAAAGTCATTTCAAACAGTTTGAAGATTGCCGCAAATCGAAAGAGCCGGTCGGGCGCACGCTGGATTTTCTGGCGCAAGAAATGAACCGCGAAATCAATACCATCGGCTCGAAGGCGAACGACGCGGTCATCTCGCGCGAAGTCGTGACGCTGAAAACGGAATTGGAACGGTTTCGCGAGCAAGTGCAAAACGTGGAATGAAAAATAGAAATCAGAAGTCAGACGCCAGAAGCCAGAAGGCGGAAACTGCGCCGGCGAAAAAATCCGCGCCGTTGTTGATTCTGATTTCCGCGCCATCGGGCGGCGGCAAGACGACGTTGTGCCAACAATTGCTCAAGGCGCGACCGGACATGACGCGCGCCATTACTTGCACAACTCGCGCGCCGCGTCCCGGCGAAAAAGACGGCGTGGATTATCATTTTTTCGACGCGACGGAATTTTTGAAGCGGTTGCACGCGGGAAATTTTCTGGAACACGCGACAGTTTATGGCAACAGTTACGGCATTTTGAAATCCGAACTGCTCGGCAAATTGCGCGAAGGAAAAGATGTTTTGCTGAACGTGGACGTGCAGGGCGCGGCGACGATCCGCGAACAGACGGAGACTGAACCGGAATTGAAACGCGCGCTGGTCACGATTTTTTTGACGCCGACGCCATTGACGGTTTTGGAAGAGCGGCTAAAAAAACGCGGCGCGGATGCGGAAGCGGTCATCCAAAAACGCCTGACGATGGCGAAACAGGAGATCGCGCAGTGGAAAAATTTCGATTATCTTTTGTTGAGCACGACGAAGCATGAAGACTTGCGCCGGACGCTGGCGATCGTGGAGGCGGAAAAAATGCGCTCGGCTCGCTCGCAGCCGCCGGAGTTTTGAATTAGAATTGCAACATGAGCGTTTCGAGAAAAATTGTCCTTGGAGTCACCGGCTCCATCGCCGCGCACAAGGCGGCGGATTTGGCGTCGTTGCTCACGAAGGCGAAGTGCGACGTGCGCGTGGTGATGACGACGGACGCGCAGCATTTCATCACGCCGCTGCCGTTCAAGACGCTCACGCGCAATCCGGTCGTCACGAATCTTTACGATGAGGAAGAAGGCTGGCAGCCGATGCATATTCGTTTGGCTGATGAAGCGGATTTGCTTTTGATTGCGCCCGCGACGGCAAATGTGATCGCAAAAATGGCGAATGGTTTTGCCGATGACGCATTGACGTGCATTGCGCTGGCTTTGAATCCGAAGGCTAAAATTCTGATTGCGCCGGCGATGAACGGAAAAATGTGGCTGCACGCGGCGACGCAGGCGAACGTGGCGACGTTGAAAAAACGTGGCGCAGAATTCATTGGGCCGGACGAGGGAATGTTGTCGTGCGGCTACGAAGGCATCGGACGTTTGTGGCCGGTGGAAAAAATAGCTCAACTGGCGTTGAAATGTTAGATCGTTGAATTGTTGAACCGGAAAGCAATTTTTACGATTCAACTTTTTAACAATTCAACCGTTCAACGAATTTATGAAACCAAGCCATGTCCAGTGGCTGAAGCGGCTGCCCGCGCTGTTCGAGATTCCGGCGCCCGATCCGCCGCGCCTGCTCCGGCGCATCGCTGCGATGGAGCGCAGCATCATGCTGCCGGTCAAGGCGGCGTTCATCGCAATAATTTTATATTCGTTCGACGCGACACCTTGGTTTGGCCTGACTTCAAGCACGCTCGATGTGACGGTTGAAACGGTGCAATATATTTTCTGGTTCTACATTCTGGCCAGCATCATTTCCGGCGCAATTCTTATGTTTCTGGAAAAGCTGCCGCTGGCTGCGATACAATGGACGGTGATCACGAGCAGCTTGGTGGACGGACTGTTTATCGCGGGCATGGCGCTGGTCACGGGTGGACGGGACAGCATTTTGTTCTGGCTGTTTGTCGCGTTGATTGTGCGCAATTCAGTCAGCGTTCCGCCGGGATTTTCACAACTTTTTTTGAATGTGGCCATCAGCCTTTGCTATGTGCTTGTGGCGGTGCTCGATGTCGCCGTTTTGAACAATCTGGATGACGTGACGCTGCATACGCTGGATTTGATGCCGCACGAGGATTTGGGACAGCCGTTTGTTTTGCGCGTGACGTTGCTGCTGCTCGTGACGGCTTGCTGTTACGGCGCGCAAGTGTTGCTCGAACGCCAGCGGCTCGCTGTCGAAGAAGCGGGCGAATTTGCGACGCGCGAAAACCAGTTGCGCTCGGCTGGCCGGCTCGCCGCCGAGTTTGCGCATCAAATAAAAAATCCGCTCGCCATCATCAACAACACCGCGTTCTCGCTGCAACGCTCCTTGCGTGACGGCAAAGCTGAAGTCACGCAACAAATCGAAATCATCCAGGAAGAAGTCGCGCGCGCCGACAAGGTCATCACGCAAATCATGGGCTACGCGCAATTGAGCGAAGGCCGCGTCGAAAAACTCATCGTCATCGAGGAACTCGCCCGCGCCATCGCGCAGATTTTTCCGCCCGCAGTGCCGACAAAAATTCAAATCCACTGCGAGTATGGCCAAAATTTTCCGCCGTTGCTCATGCAGCGGGGCCATTTATCGGAAATTCTCGTGAATCTTTTGCAAAACGCGCGCGATGCGCTCGGCGACAAGGGAAATGTATTTATCGCCGCCGATTGTCATCGCGATTATTCCATTGAAATTTCCGTGCGCGACGACGGACCCGGAATTTCGCCGGACAAAATCGAACGCATTTTTGAGGCTTACTACACCACCAAGGAAAAAGGCAGCGGACTTGGACTCGCCATCGCCAAGCACGACGTCGAACTTTATGGCGGGTCGGTGCGCGTTGAATCCCGGCTTGGACAAGGCGCGAAATTTACCTTAATTTTCCCGGCGAAAGCGTTGATGAAATTTTCAAAATGAGCGCGCCTCCGCCAACTGTTCTCGTCGTGGACGACGAAAAAAACATGCGCCTATCGCTTCAGACCGTGTTGAAGGACGAAGGCTACGCCGTGCGCGCCGTTGAGACCGCCGAGGAAGCGCTAAAGCTTTTGCCACGCGAGGAATTTTTTATGGTTATCACCGACGCGCGGCTCGGCGGCATGACTGGCTATGAATTTCTAAAAATAATCCACGAGGCAAAACCGGATTTGCCCGTGCTCATGCTCACGGCTTACGCGACGCCCAAACTTGCCGTGGAAGCCATCAAAGCCGGCGCGATTGACTATCTGTCAAAACCATTTGCGCCGGAGGAATTGCTTCATGCCGTTGCGCGCTGCGCCGAACGTCATCAACTTTTGCTGGAAAACGCCTCGTTGCGCTCACGCGCCGAACAAGTTTTCAGCCTTGATCAAATCGTCGGCGAATCCCCGAAAATACAGGCGTTGAAAAAATTGATTCAAACCGTCGCGCCGACCGACGCGCGCGTTTTGATTTTGGGCGAAAGCGGCACGGGCAAGGAACTCGTCGCGGGCGCGCTCCATAGTTTGAGCCAGAGACGCGAGGCGCATTACGTCCGCATCAACTGCGCCGCGATTCCTGAAACGCTTTTGGAAAGCGAATTGTTCGGCCACGAAAAAGGTTCGTTCACCGGCGCGTTGAAACAAAAGTTGGGTCGCGTCGAGGAAGCCGATGGCGGCACGATTTTTCTCGACGAAATCGCCGACATGAGTAAGCCGCTTCAGGCCAAATTGCTGCGGTTTTTGGAAGACGGCTCATTCACGCGCGTCGGCGGCACGCAGGAATTGCGCGTGAATGTCCGGTTCATCGCCGCGACCAACCGCGACATCGTGCAGGCAATCGCTGCCGAACAGTTCCGTGAAGATTTATTTCATCGCCTCAACGTCGTGCAATTTCACCTGCCGCCGCTGCGCAATCGCGGCGAAGACGTTTTGCTGCTCGCCGATCATTTTCTAAAAATTTTCCGGGCGACGATGAACAAAAACGTGAATCAAATTTCATCCGGCGCGACCCAAAAACTTTTATCCCATCGCTGGCCCGGCAACGTTCGCGAACTGCGCAACGCCATCGAACGCGCGCTCATTTTGGAAACCGCGCCCGAAATTCAAGCTTCGAATCTGCCGGGTTTTCAGGTCGAATCGCGTTTGCAAAAAACTTCGCCGACGCAGGCCGCATCGGATGAATCGCTCGACGACGCACTCGCGCGGACCGAGCGCGAACTGATTTCCAGCGCAATGAGACAACATGATTTTAACCTGACGCGCGCCGCCGAACATCTTAAGCTCACCCGCCATTCGCTTCGCTACCGGATGCAGCGATTGGGAATGCAAACCGGCGAAGGCGCGGCAAATGAAATGCCCGCTGCCATTGACCGGCAGCATTCTGATATCTGACCCATGAATATTGTATGGCCATCGTTCGCGAACGTTGCGGATTATTTAGTCATCATCGGCGCGGCTGTGTTCGTGGCATTCGTGTGGTTTTTTTTATTTCGCAGCAAGCT
Organism: Verrucomicrobiia bacterium; assembly: GCA_036501565.1. Classification (GTDB taxonomy): domain Bacteria; phylum Verrucomicrobiota; class Verrucomicrobiia; order Limisphaerales; family UBA11358; genus UBA11358. The sequence continues at coordinate 2,941 of DASYAA010000073.1, read as the reverse complement.
GATGCATCGTCATAAACACCATCGCCACCGCCGTCGCTCTCAACGCAAGCTTAAACCGACGCTCGCGCAGACCGGCGGACTGCCGCCCATCCGCAAAGAAGATAAACCGCCGCAATTGTGATGCAACACAGCCGCGCCATCACTCGCAAGAGCGCTTCAAATCTCGCGCTCGCCTTCATTTTATTGCCGCGCGAAAAACGTGACGCCATGTCCGCGCTCTACGCCTTCTGCCGCGAAGTGGACGACGTTGCCGACAACGAAACTGTTCCGACCGAAGATCGTCGCAAAAAATTGAGTGAATGGCGCGCCGACGTGCAACGCGCCTGCGAAAATCAATCACCGCAATTTCCGGTGAATAGAGAATTGCAGCCGGTCATCCAAAAATTTTCGCTGCGCTTTGAATTGTTCGACGAACTCATCAAAGGTTGCGAAATGGATTTGGAGAGAAATCGTTACGAAGATTTCGAAGCGTTGGAAAAATACTGTTATCATGTTGCTTCCGTCGTCGGCCTCTTGAGCATTGAAATTTTCGGCTATAAAAATCCCGCGACGCGCGATTACGCGATTTATCTAGGCAAGGCGCTTCAACTCACGAATATTTTGCGCGACGTGAAGACCGACGCCGCGCGCGGCAGAATTTATCTTCCACTCGCTGAATTGGAAAAATTCAATGTCAGCCAAGCCGAGATTCTGGATTCAAAATATTCCGAACGCTATTTCACGCTTGCTGCGGACGTCGCCAGCCGCGCAAAAAAATTCTTTCAACGCGCGCAAAAGACATTGCCCGCCGAAGACCGCAAGGCGATGGTCGCCGCCGAACTCATGGGTTCGGTTTACTGGCAGTTGCTGAAAAAATTGGAACGCGAAAAATTGAATGTCTTTGGCGCGCAGCCTTTGAGATTGGGCAAGCCGCAAAAACTTGCGCTTATTTTCCGTTCGTGGCTGAAGTTCGTTTCCAATTCCAAAACGCCGAATTATGGAACGATCTGATTCTGTTCGCCGCCTCATTGTCAACGCGGACGATTTCGGACGTTCGCATTCCATCAACGAAGCCGTCATCCGCGCGCATCGCGAAGGCATTTTGACGAGCGCCAGCTTGATGGTGAACGAAAATGGTTTTGACGAAGCTGTAAAATTGGCGAAGGAAAACCCAAAGCTCGGCGTCGGACTGCATTTGACTTTGTTGCACGGACATTCGGCGTTGTCGCCGGAAAAGATTCCCGGCCTCGTCAATTCGCGCGGCGAATTTTCCAATTGTCCCGTCGGCGTCGGCCTGAATTATTTTTTCAATCGCAATTTACGCGAACAATTGCGCGCCGAAATCCACGCGCAATTTGAAAAATTTCGCGCCATCGGCTTGCCGCTCGACCACGTCAACGGCCATTTACATTTCCATCTACACCCAACTATTTTCAAAATCCTGATGGAAGATTCGGAAAAGCTTGGAATCACGCATTTTCGTCTGACGCGCGATTGCCTTACGCGCAGCCTTAAAATTTCGCGAGGTCATTTATTTTACAAAATTTCACACGCAGCAATTTTTGAAATCTTTTCCGAGCGAGCGCGAAAAACTTTAGACATCAAAAAAATCCGCCACGCGCAAATCACGTTCGGCCTTTTGCAGAATTCACGCGTGGATGAAAATTACATTTTGAAACTCCTGCCCGAACTGCCGCCGGGCGATTCCGAGCTTTACTCGCATCCATCGCTCGGTGAATTTAAGCACGAGTTCGATGCTTTGGTTAGTCCGCGCGTGAGGGAAAAAATAAAATCGCTCGGCATCGAATTGATTCGTAATCAGGATTTATAATTTTATGATCAAAATAATAATCATCTTGTTCATCGGACTTATTTTTGAATCCACGGGAATTGTTTTCCTTAAAAAAGGAATGGCCACTGTCGGCGAGGTGAAAGCGATGAACGCGCCGGAAATCTTTCGCGTCGTCAAAGCGGGCGCGACCAGCCCAAAAATCATCGCTGGCGTTTTTTTTGAGGCGCTGTTTTTCGTCTGCCTGCTCATCATGATGGCCAAAAGCGACATCAGCTTCATCTGGCCGCTGACGGGATTGAGTTTTGTTTTTTCCACTTTCGCCGCCATTTGGTTTTTGGGCGAAACCGTTTCGCCAATTCGGTGGATTGGCGTGGTGCTCGTTGTCGTTGGCGCAGTCGTCATCGGTTACAGCGAGCAATCGAAAGAAAAATCTGCAACGTCCGTCTCCGTCGGAACAAAAACTACGCCGTGATTTTGGCGAGAGCTGCCGCAAGTTTTTCAGCGGCGAACTTGGTTTTCTTCTGCAACTGCATCAGCGCGCCGATTTTTCCGGGCGACTTGGCGATGGCCAGAAATAATTTTCCAAAATCCAGATTCTTGTCCGGCTTGACCAGCGCGTTGAAATCCAGTGGCAAATCTTCGCTGGCCGTGTCGGAGATCACGCGAACGGTGGCGCAGGGAATTTTACGCTCGCGGCAGACGGCGTGGATCGCCGCTGATTCCATCTCGACGGCGTCTGCGCCGGTTTCGGCGCGCAATTTTTTCTTTTCGGCGACGGTCGTGGCGATGCGGTCGGCGCAGAAAATTTTTACGGGCAGCGCGCCGACAGCAAGAAGTCTTGAGTGTAATTTTTCGTCCGACGTTTCAAAAATAACTTCGCCGAGTTTCAATTCTGGATTCAGTCCGCCGGCGAAACCGCAGGTCAGCACAAGTTTTGGTGAATTTGTGGCGAGAAATTCGCGCAGGGATTTTTCGGCGTTCTGGCGGCCGATGCCGGTGAGCAAAATCGAAACGTCAGATTTCGCCGCCGCGATTTTCCGAAACGGCGCGGCTTCTTCTTTCTGGGCGAAGCAAATGAGTAAGTGCATGTGTTAATTTCCGCTCCTTTTATATTCATATCCGTCCGGTGGGTCATAATTGAAAGCGACGTTATTTCCGTCACAATATATT
>DASYAA010000072.1:0-3955 GCA_036501565.1 Verrucomicrobiia bacterium | reverse complement strand
ACCAAATAAACACGCGTCTAATTTAGAGAAAAAGTTAGAACGAACGGACTCGGAACGCGACTTTAAGCTGAAATCACGACAAAATAGGAAACTGCGCTTGTCGGGAAGTAAGTTTTTAGGTGTTCCAGAACATTCACGCGTTTCCCGGCGGCCATAAGCTTTGGCCGACATCCGTGCGGAAATAGCTGCCGACGACGCGGATTTTGCGGATGTTCGCGTAGGCTTTCGCAATCGCCGCGTCCAGTTTCGGCGCAAACGCAATTACGTCCGCGATACGATGGCCGGTGGAAAATAATTTTCCGTCCGCGCCGCGCGCGACTTCGTTCCACCAGACATCGCAATCAAATTTGCCGTCCACTTCCAGCGGCAACTGCGGCCCGCGCACTTGCGTGAACGGATAGCCGTAGCCCGCGAGCGTCAGCGAACAGCCGAAATTCAATTTATCGTTGAACTGCAAATCCAGTTTTTCATTTCGCGCCGTTCGCAAAACAGTTTCCGCCGGATTTTTCAGCATCCGCAAAATCATCGGGCCGGAGGTGACGCCGATGCGGATGTTGTATTCGATGACGTGCCATTGGCCTTTTTTGGTAGGGCTGACCTGCCGGTCAGCCCGGACGCGCGGCAACGCGTCCCTACCATTGCATTTGATGGCCGTGACTTGAATCGGCCCGTGATAATTTACTTTCCGAAACCACGGCAAGAGCGGATGCAACAATTCTCGCGCCAGACCGTATTTGTCGTTCTCGTCGCGTTCGACAATTCCGCCGAGCGGCGCGCCGGCGACGATGCCTTGATTTCCATTGAAGGCGTATTTGTATTCCTGATTCGTGACGAGCGAATAAATTTCGCCGCCGCTGACGAGCGCGATATGTCCGGCCTCGGCGCGGCCAAGATATTCCTGCAAAAAAACGCCCTCGGCGTAATTGACGTGCCGCAGCCACGCGCGCGTGTCGGCGACGGTCTCGCACAAAATCGTGTGAATCGGACTGGTCGGCGAGCAGAGCGGATTTTTGATGACGAACGGCTGCGGATTTTTCGCAAGAATTTTTTCGGCCTCAATCCGGTTCGACGCAACGAATGATTTGGGAAATGGAATCTTAAACTTCGCGCAAAGCTCGCGCGCAAGATCACGTTCGCGTTCAATCCGCATCGCCTCGCCAACAGGAGAAAAAATTCCGACGCCGGATTTGACCAAACCTTTCGCCCAAGATTGTTGCGCCCAATCAATGGACTGCGGAATGACGACATCAATTTTGTTTTCGCGAACCAACGGAACCGGACTTGGAAATACGTCGCGCGAAAAAGTTTTGCCAACGAGCATTGGCGAAAAATGTCCATAATTGCGCGTCAGATACGTCGAAACATTTGCGCCGGCGTCCGTGAGCGTTTGTCCGATGCTGTGTGCGAATGAGCCAACGCCGAGAATCATGAACGAGGCGTTGCTTTGCTTTTTTGAAATTTTGTGTGCCATGATTTTGCGCACAGGAAGTTTTCCTGAATTGCATTTGCGGCGCAACGACAAGCTTGAGGAAACTGGAGCCAGTTGTCGGATTTGAACCGACGACCGACGGTTTACAAAACCGTTGCTCTACCACTGAGCTAAACTGGCACCGAAAACATTTTTGCGCATCAAGGAACTTTTGGCAAGAATTCAAACCGCGCACGGCGCGAGAACCGCGTCGCTCATGCCGTGGACAATTTTTTTGTCGGCGGGAACAATTGTCGCGAGAACGCCGCCGAGTTGCGGACGCGCCAAATCACCTTCGCCGCTGACAAAATAATACGGACACAAGCGCGCGCGGCCTTTCATTGGCACGACTTCGGTTTTTTCAAAATCAAAATAATTTGCCGCCATCAATTTCGGTTTTTCAAATCGCTGCAAAACAAACGGTGATTTTTCAAAACCTAAAATCGCTTCGTCCACCGCCGCACTCCAATCCGCTTGTGACAAATCGCTGCCGAGAAAGACGCCGCGCGCGCCCCATGCTTTTTCCGAAAACCCGGAAATTTTCAAAATCAATTCGCGTTCTTTCTGCGAAAGCGATTTCAATTGCTGCCAATCCGTGAGATTCAATTCTGGAATTGCCCCGTGCGGCGGCAATGGCGTCGTGTCAACGAGCCACGTATAAGGAATTATTTTTTTGAGCCGCGCAAAAAAACTTTCGCCCAATTCCTGCCGCCAGAAATTTTGGAGATTGCGATTCCACAAAAGCGCGAACAACATTTTCTCCTCGAAAATCGGCTTCAGCGGCGGCGTCAATTTGATTTTTTTCTCAATTGCCAATTCAAAAATCCTTTTCGCATTCGCCACATTTGCCAAATCGAACAATTCAAAAAAACGATAAACGGCATCGCCTTCAGCGAAATCCGAAAACTCCAAACCTTGAACTTTGAACCTTGAACTTTGAACCTGTCCGGCCATCCATTCCATTTCCGGTTTGTAAGTTTTTGCTTCTTCCGAAACGACAATGTGAACACGTTCCGCGTCGCCAAAAATACTTTCAAAACCGCGAATCATTCCATCCGTGCCGCCAATAATTTCGGATTTCGGATTTCGGATTTCGGATTTTGAATAAATTTGGTTCAGCCACGCCGTCAAACCAATTCCGCCCGGAACTGAATCAAGTTCGGTAATTGTAAAACCATTTTCCGTCAACAAAATGTCCGGGCGAATCACACGTGGCATTTCGTTTTTGAAAACCGGCGAGCGTTGCAATTCAATCAATTCGCGCGGTTTGCCCAAATCGAGCCAGCGCGAAATCCATTCCGGTTGTTTGCCTTCGACAGATTTGCGGTAAAGCAAATTCACGGCGCGATAAAATTGCAGCAGCACGCGGCCAAGCGATTCGATTTCCTTCGCGAGATTTTCGCCGACCGGAAATGGTTCCGGCGAAATGCGCCAATTGAGTCCGGTGAAAAGGCCGATCGCGGGAATTTGGTCACGAATGAATTTTGCCCGTTCGGCGGGGTTCATATTTTTTTTGCCACAGATAAAACACAAATTGGGCACAGATAATTTTGATTCTGAAATCTGTGTTTCATCTGTGTAAATCTGTGGCTGATTAAGTCCGCACTTGCCCGCTGCCGATGCCGAGCCATTTGTAGCTGGTCAATTCGTCCAAACCCATCGGGCCGCGCGCGCCGATTTTGTCGGTGCTGATGCCGATTTCGGCGCCCATGCCGAATTCGCCACCGTCGGTAAATCTTGTTGAGGCATTCCAATAAACCGTCGCCGAATCCACTTCGGCGAGAAATTGTTTCGCGCGCGCTTCGTTCTTCGTGACGATGCTGTCCGAGTGCGCCGAGCCGTAAAAATTGATGTGGTCAATCGCCTGTTGCAAATCGTCCACGACACGGACGTTCAAAATGTAATCGTTGTATTCGGTAAAATAGTCCTGTTCGCTGACAGCGTGCAGTTTTGAATTTTGAATTTTAAGTTTTGAGTTCAAAACTTCGCGGCTCGAATCATCGGCTCGAATTTCAACGTGCCTGGCAAAAAGTTTTTCCGCGATTGCCGGCAAAAATTTGTCCGCGATTTTTTTGTCCACGAGCAATGTTTCCATCGCGTTGCAGACGGCGGGGCGCTGGACTTTTGCGTTCATCGCGATTTCTTCAGCCATCTTCAAATCGGCATCCGCGTCCACAAAAACATGGCAGACGCCTTTGTAATGTTTAATGACGGGAACTTTGCTGCAATCGGCGACGGCGCGAATCAAGCCTTCGCCGCCGCGCGGCATGCACAAATCAATGTATTGCGTCAGCGAAAGCAAAATGGGAATCGCTTCGCGGTCGGCGACGGGCACGACTTGAATTGCGTGTTCGGGAAAATTTGCGAGCGTTTTTTTGCCGGCGTCAATCATCGTTTGCGCGATGATTCGATTTGAATTCATCGCCTCCTTGCCGCCGCGCAAAATTGTCGCGTTGCTGGACTTGAAGCAGAGGCTTGCGGCGTCCG
>DASYAA010000071.1:0-8512 GCA_036501565.1 Verrucomicrobiia bacterium | reverse complement strand
TTCACGGATTTCGAAAAAGATTTTCATGCGCGCGGCATTTCAACTTTGCGCGCGGCATTTCAACGCGATTAAACATCAATCACCGGCTTGTCGTCGTCATCATCCTTTTTTGGCGGCGGACGACGCTGAATTGTCACGCGCGCGCCGCCCGTCATGATGTTCAGCGCGATGGAAACGATGCTGATGATGAGCGCGCCAAGAAATGCCGACCAGAACGTGTCCACCTGAAAATACGGCGAGAGCAGCCAACCGACAACACGAAGCAAGAGCGCGTTGATGACAAGTGTGAACAGTCCGAGCGTAAAAATCAGCAGCGGTAATGCCAGAAACATCAAAATCGGCCGGATGAAAGCATTGAGAATTCCCAGCACAAGCGAAGTGATAAATGGCGCCAGAAAACCGTTGTCATTAAAATGAATGCCCGGCACGATTTCCACGGCCACCACCACCGCGAGCGTATTGATGAGCCAATTTCCCAAAAAACGAAGAAATTTTTTTTGATTAAACTGCATGACTTTTTCAAAAATCAACGAATACAAACTGCCCCACTTCGCCGCGAAAAACAAGCTGCAAACTAATTCCACGCAATTTTTGTTGGATTGCGTTCCCGCTTCGTTGCAACTTGTTCGCGTTGCCATGAAGTCCAGGATTTTTCTTTTTGCCGCGCTCTTTGCCGCCGCTTCGTTGCTTCGCGCGCAAAGCATCATCGCGCCCGGCGCGAAACTGCAAAAGCTCGCTGGCGACTTCGCGTTCACCGAAGGCGCGACTTGCGACAAAAACGGAAATGTCTTTTTCGTTGACCAGCCGAACGACCGCATCATGGAATGGAGTGTGGACGGAAAATCATCCACTTTTTTGCAACCGTCCGGTCATGCGAACGGAATGATGTTCGATGCGAAAGGAAATCTCATTGCCTGCGCTGACGAGCACAACCAGCTCTGGTCAATCGCGCCGGACAAAACTGTGACCGTTCTTGTCACAAATTTTGAAGGCAAATATCTCAATGGTCCGAACGATGTTTGGGTTGCGCCGAACGGCGCGATGTATTTGACCGACCCGTTTTACAAACGCAAATGGTGGGATCACACGACGATGGCGCTGACGAATCAGCCCGTGTTTTATCTCTCGCCCGACCGCACAAAACTTTTTCCCGTCGCCAATGATTTGAAAAAACCGAACGGTATCACCGGCACGCCGGACGGAAAAACACTTTACGTCGCCGACATTCAAGGCGACAAGACGTGGCGTTACGACATTTTGCCCGACGGCTCGCTCACGAACAAAATGCTGGCTGTCGCCAAAGGCTCGGATGGCATGACGATTGACGAAAATGGAGATTTGGTCATGTGCGCTACCGGCCAGACGAACGGCGTTTCCATTTTCAATCCGGCGGGGAAATTGATCGGCCACATTGACGTGCCGGAAAAATGGTCGGCCAACGTCTGCTTCGGCGGCAAAGACCGCCGGACACTGTTCATCACCGCGAGCACGTCGCTTTATTCGATTCGGATGAACGTCAAGGGCGCGAATCCGGCGAAGTGAACTTGGATTGCAAGGTAGCTCTTGCGCCAAACCATTTATCGGCTAAAATTCATTTGTGAGTTTCGAGCAGATCAAACGCGAAGTGGCAATGCTGGACGAACAACAGCAGGCCGATTTGATTTCCTACACCTTGCAATTGCGTTACGCGCACGACTCGGGCTATCACCGCGAAGTCACCGACCGGCTCAACGACGCCGACAAATCCCACTGGCTGACGCCGGACGAATTCGAACGCCGTCTGGGCAAAAATTAAGTCTCATGCGGACTTATGCGGTCTTCATCAACGAACAGGCGCTCGCCGCCGCGCCAAGTTCTGGAACGCAGCGTGAAGCTGTGATGAAATTCATCCGCTCCCTGTCAGACAATCCGGACACCGCCGGAGATTTTACGGAAAAAGACAACGCTGGCCGGATTGTTCAGGTGAAAGTGATCGGGCGTTACGCCGTCACGTTTTGGGCCGACCACGCTGTTTTAGAAATAAAGGTCACCCATATAAAATCGGCGGACAAGTGAATTCCTCCATTCGATTCGCATGAACGTCAAGGGCGCGAATCCGGCGAAGTAACTCTTGCAGATTTACTGAAAGTGTGAAATACTGAATTTATGACGAAAGTAATCAGCATCAACGAACGCGGAACGCTCACGCTGCCGAAAGAATTGCGGCGAAGCATTGGTGTGAATGGCAGCGGGCAGGTTGTCGCCGAGGAAACTTCCGAAGGCATTTTGATTCGCGCGGGCGTGACATTTCCAGTCGAAATTTACACCGGCGAGCGCGTGGCGGAATTTGCGCGTAACAATGAAAAAGCTCTGGCGAAATTCCGCTTCAAGAAATGAGGATTTTTCTCGACGCGAACATTCTCTTTTCCGGCGCGTTGCCGCAAAGCCGGATGCGCGTTTTTTTGGATTTCCTGTGCTGCGAATGCGAATGCGTCACCAACGCCTACGCCGTGGAAGAAGCCCGGCGCAATCTCGCGGCAAAATTTCCGGCGGCGCTCCGGCATTTGGATGCGATTGTCAAAAAGTGCGAACTCGTTCCGGTGGTGAAAACGGATTTCAAGGTGAAGCTGGCTTTGAAAGACGTGCCGATTCTCGGCGGCGCGCTGGCGGCTCACGCAAAATATCTGCTGACCGGCGACGAAAAAGATTTTGGCAGGTTCTTTGGCGAGACGATTGATGGCGTGAAAATCGTTTCACCAAAAATGCTGGCGGAAGAATTGACTGAACTCGGTTTGCTTTGAATTTTGGGGAGCGCAACCGTCCCGGTTGCAGTTTGACGCGTCTCGCGGCAAACACGACGGCAGTTGCGCGCGTGAAAATGTTCGGCGCGGGACGCACCGAACGGCAGGCGGGACGCCTGCGCTCCCTATTTTCAGACCTTGATTTGGTTTGGGTTTGGTTCTACAAAGATGTCGCGCCGACGGCGCTGGAAATTTTTGAAACGTATGAACTTGGGAAAAACAATTGTTCTTCTTTGTGTTATTCTAATTGCTATCAGTGCAAAGATTTCGGCGCAAACGTCATCGGCTACACAGCCAATTGTTACGACCACACAAAATACAAACGCTATTTCCTTGGATGAATTGAAGCTGGCGTTAATGGAAAAGGAGCTTCAAGTTTCAAAAGATTTCACGGACCACATTTTGACGACAGTTTATTTCTGCCTCGGAACTGTAATTGTTGTTCTGTTCGCAATGGTTGGATTTGGCTGGTTTCAAAACATTCGAGCCTACGAAAGAGACAAAGAAGCCTTACGCCAAACACTCACAAATGACCTTAACGAGCATTTGAAGAAAGGCATTATAGATTTAGAGAAAAACACAACAGAAGAATTTCGCGCTTTCGACGGCAAGGTGGCTACAATTTTTGAAAATTTACATCAACAAATTCGTGACCTTGAACTTTTTTCGTCGTCTTCAATTTTTCAAGCGACGCATATGGGAAAAACTCCTCTTACCGACCTTCAAGTTTTCATCGGACAAATTCAACGAGGAATTGGAAAGGTTAATCCCATGGTTCTTAATAACGCACTGTCAAAAATAGTGGAATATTTTGGAGATTCCAAAGTCGTTGACTCATTGCACCGGACAGAATTATTGGAATTGGTTCAGCGCTTGCCTTCTGAAAGTGCAGGTTATGCCGAACGCTTACGAGAAGTTCTTGCTAGAGAATAAATTTATTGAGTTATTTCCTCGCCCGTTTTGATTTCCGATAGCTCACCGGCTTCGCTTCGGATTTCGTGCCGTCCAGCATGTGTTTGAGTTCCTTGATCTGGTCGCGGAGCAGCGCGGCTTTTTCAAATTTCAAATCCTCGGCGGCCTTGAGCATCTCGGTTTCGAGTTCCTGGATCGTCGAGGTGATGTCAATGTCCGTGCTGCCTTCGCGCAGGACGGCGTCGGCCTCGCGGCGGTCGGATTCGTAGGTCGCCAGGCTCTCTTCCACGGCGCGGACGACGCTGCGCGGCGTGATGTTGTGCGCGACGTTGTAGGCGATCTGTCGTTCGCGGCGATATTTGGTGACGGCGAGAAATTTCTGGATGCTTTGCGTCATCACGTCGGCGTAAAGAATCACTTCGCCGTTCAGATGGCGCGCGGCGCGACCGGCGGTCTGGATCAAACTGGTTTCGCTGCGCAGAAAACCTTCCTTGTCCGCGTCGAGAATCGCGACGAGCGAAACTTCCGGCAAATCCAGTCCTTCGCGCAAAAGGTTGATTCCGACGAGCACATCGAATTCGCCTTTGCGGAGCGAACGCAAAATTTCCACGCGCTCGATCGCGTCAATTTCGCTGTGCAGATACTGGACGCGCACGCCGATGTCGCGCAGGTAATCCGTGAGTTCCTCCGCCGTGCGCTTGGTCAGCGTCGTGACGAGCGTGCGTTCTTTTTTGTCGGCGCGTTTGCGGACTTCCTCGAGCAGATCGTCAATCTGGCCTTTGAGCGGCTTGAGCGTGATGGTCGGGTCAATGAGTCCGGTCGGGCGCACGACGAGTTCGACGACGCCTAAATTTTCCGTAGGAGTCGAGGTAACGAGACTCTGACTAATTTTTGAATTTTCAATTTGAGCCTCCTCACGTCGGCTCCTACCCATGAAACTTTGCCGTGACCAATCTAATTCACGTTTCGCGGGCGTGGCGCTGACGTAGATCGTCTGGCTTTGCATGGACTGGAATTCCAGAAAATTCATCGGCCGGTTGTCCAACGCGCTCGGCAGGCGGAATCCGTGCTCGACCAAAACGGTTTTGCGCGAGCGATCGCCTTCATACATCGCGCCGATCTGCGGAACGGTCGCGTGCGATTCGTCAATGACGAGCAGGTAATCGTCCGGCAAAAAATCGAAGAGCGTGTTCGGCTGCGAGCCGGGCGGACGGCCGGAAATGTGGCGCGAATAATTTTCGATGCCGGAGCAGACGCCCATTTCCTCCATCATTTCCAAATCAAATTCCGTGCGCTGCTTGATGCGCTGGGCTTCGAGCAATTTTCCGCTGCGTTCAAAAAGATTGATGCGGTCGCCGAGTTCCTCGCGGATCGTCAAAATCGCGTTGCGCATCTTGTTTTCCGTCGTGACGAATTGTTTCGCGGGAAAAACGACGACGCCATCAAGCAATTCGATTTTATTTCCCGTCAACGGCTCGAAGCGCGTGATGCGTTCGATTTCATCGCCGAAAAATTCCACGCGCAAGCCATCTTCGCGTCCGGCGGGACGGATTTCGACGGTGTCGCCGCGCACGCGAAAATTTCCGCGCTCGAACGTGATGTCGTTGCGCTCGTATTGCAGCGAGATGAGCCGCGACAGAAATTGTTCGCGCGAAATCGTGCTGCCGACGCGGATGGGAATAATCATCTCCTCGTAATCTTCCTTGCTGCCGATGCCGTAAATGCACGAGACGCTCGCGACGACAATCACGTCGCGCCGCGAAAAAAGCGAACTCATGGTCGAGAGCCGCAGCCGCTCAATCTCCTCGTTGCGGCTGGAATCTTTTTCGATGAACGTGTCGGTGCGCGGAATGTAGGCTTCGGGCTGGTAATAATCGAAGTAGCTCACGAAATATTCGACGGCGTTGTGCGGAAAAAAACTTTTGAACTCGGCGTAAAGCTGCGCGGCGAGAGTTTTATTGTGCGAAATCACGAGCGTGGGTTTGTCCACGTTGCGGATGACGTTCGCGACGGTAAAAGTCTTTCCCGAACCCGTGACGCCGAGGAGCGTCTGATGTTTCGCGCCGGAAATAATTCCGGCGGTCAATTTCTCAATCGCCTGCGGCTGGTCGCCTGCGGGCTGGTAATCGGAGACGAGTTGAAACATGAAAGATATTTTAACATGACCAGTTTTTTTGTCGCGTCAAATGCCGGAATGAAGCCGTTTTTTCCACAAAAAATGGACAGTGTGCCTCACAGCGAGTCACAATTTTTCGATTCGGACCGGCCATTCAAACTCCCCGAATTTTTTTCGCATTGTTGGCATCAGTCATGCTTTTCTGTCAAAAAGATTTTATGATTTTATGAGTATGTCGAACCCGTTTCAACTTCCGTCCTCTTTGCAGGCCAACATTCAACAACATCGCCGCGAGCGTTTCAAAAAAACGGTTTTGGCCATTGTGGCAGGCATCGCGATGCTGCTGGTCGGGCTGTTGATTGAAGGCTGCGTGAGCGAGCACACGAACGCTGCGACTCCGCCCGGAAATACTGCCAATCCTTAAGCGCCGACGCGAAGCAAGTTTCGGGCGTGCGGTATTTATTGTTCAAATTCTTCTCGACAAAAGTGGCTGGTGCAAAATAGCGTCTGGCTTGTGAAAAGCCCACCGTTTGGACAACAATGAAAACTTTTTTCGCATCGGTCATTTTATCTGCATCCTTGATTTTATCCCGCGCGGAAATGCAAAGCCCGGTTCCGCTCTGGCCCAACGGCGCGCCCGGTGCGCTCGGCAATTCGGCTAACGACATTCCCACACTCACGCCGTATTTGCCCGACCCGACGAATGCGACGGGCGCGGCGATGGTGATTTGTCCCGGCGGCGCCTACGGCTTTCTCGCGCCGCATGAGGGAAATGACTACGCGCTCTGGCTGAATCAACATGGCGTGACTTGTTTCGTTTTGAAATATCGTCTTGGCTCGAATGGCTATCATTATCCGGCGGAGTTTCAGGATGTGCAGCGTGCGATGCGCTGGGTTCGCGCGCGCGCGGACGATTACAAAATTGATCCGCATCGCATCGGCATCATGGGTTCGTCGGCGGGCGGACATCTGGCTGCGACGTTGCTGACGCATTTTGATTTTGGCGACACGAATTCCGCAGACGAAATCGAACGGCAAAGTTCGCGGCCGGACATCGGCATTTTATGCTACGCCGTCATTACGATGGGCAAATACACGCATCAAGGTTCGAAAGAAAATTTGCTTGGAAAAAATCCATCGCCGAAACTGGTGAAACTGCTTTCCAACGAATTGCAAGTGACGACGAACACGCCACCATGTTTTCTCTGGACGACGTTTGAAGACAAAACCGTGCCGATGGAAAATACGATGATGTTCGCCGAGGCGTTGCGGAAAAATCATGTGCCGTTTGATTTGCACGTTTATGAAAAAGGCGCGCACGGCATGGGACTGGCCGACAAACCGCCGTTCACGCATCCGCATCCATGGGCGAATGATTGTTTGTTCTGGCTAAAACAGCAGGGATTTGTGAAGTGAAATTCTTCTCGACAAAAGTGGCTGGCGCGAAATAGCGTCTGACTTGTGGGAAAAATCAGGCTACAAATTAAGACGTTCGTATTGTTGAGTGTTTTGACTTTGTTATCAAATCTGCAACTCAAGGCAGATGTAGTTATTCTTCAAAGCGGAAATGTAATCACAGGAAACGTGCTTCAACAAGATAACCAAGGCGTTTTAGTCCAAATGGACTATGGCACTTTTCGTTACCCGCCATCTTGGATTAAAGACATTCGGAAAGACACAGCCTCATCTCTAAACGAATCGAACAAGGCGCAAAGAATTCCAAGTTGGGGGAAAATAATTTCAACGCTCGCAACAAATGAATGGGCACATGAATTAAAACAGATTCCAGCGACGGTAATTGATAACGGAGTTTTGCAAGATGTTCCCTACATTTCATTTCGATGTGCTTCTGCTGGCTATGAGATCAATATTTATGGCGACTTGGACAAACCCGCCGGCGTGGAAATCGGGGCGCTCAATTATCTTGTTAAAAGCGACGAAGCAAAAAGTAACTGTGTGGATTTTATTTCTTCTGTGCTTGCCAATGACGGCGATAAAAAAATTGTTCGCGCATTGAATTTGAATCAGAAAGATTTAGAGAAAAAAGAAGGAATGACTTTTGAAACTACTTTTCCTGACGAACCTGATGCGTATGGTGGATGGTGGATTTCAGTTTATGATGAAAACGCGCTGACTAACGCGCGTGCTTCCGGTGCGGAATTACTCGCCATAAAACAGCCGCAAATTATTTCCAAGCCACAACCTGCGACTATAATATCTGAACCTGTATCTCAACCGATTGTCACAACACCAGAATCAACTTCCACTTGGTCGCCAGATGAACTTTCGTATTCTCGGCCAAGCCGTTCTGCCGGTGGTGAAGTTTATGTCCGAGGATATTATCGAAAAGATGGAACTTACGTTTCTTCTTACACTCGAAGTGCTCCGCACAGCCGTTAAAAAACGTTCTTGCCATTCTCCGCGTTTCCCGTATTTTCCATCCTGCCTGAACGCCGCGTGTGCGGATGTTCATTGAGGCTGAGAAAAAACAGTCAACTAACAACCTAACCCTTAACCTCCGTTGCCGGTCGCAGCGTCGGTAGTTAGGCAATGGAGTCTTCAAGTTCCGCAATTCGCGGAATGAAAAGCTCCCGCGGTTCAACACAGTTAAATTATGCTCACAATGGAAGAAGCCATGAAGCAAAGCGCGACGCGTTTTGCACAGGGCGAAATTGTCAAAGGCACGGTCATCGAACTTCGTCCG
>DASYAA010000070.1:0-27910 GCA_036501565.1 Verrucomicrobiia bacterium | reverse complement strand
CGGATGTTTGCGTCCGCCCTGCGGCGGGACGTTGCAGACCGTGCCTTCGAGGATTTTCAGCAACGCCTGCTGCACGCCTTCGCCGCTCACGTCGCGCGTGATGGACGCGCTTTCCGAACGTCGCGCGATCTTGTCAATCTCGTCAATGTAAACGATGCCGCGTTGCGCGCGCTTTACGTCGTAATCGGAATTTTGCAGGAGGCGCAAAATGATATTTTCCACGTCCTCGCCGACGTAACCGGCCTCGGTCAGCGTCGTCGCGTCGGCAATCGCAAACGGAACGTCGAGAATTTTCGCCAGCGTGCGCGCGAGCAACGTTTTTCCCGAACCCGTCGGCCCGATCATCAAAATGTTGCTCTTCTCGATTTCAACTCCGGCGTGCGGATCAACGCGCGCGGATTTCGCTTCGTCATTTTCCGGCGCGGCTTCCGGCTTGATGCGCTTGTAATGATTGTGAACGGCGACGGCCAAAGTTTTTTTCGCCGGTTCCTGTCCGATGCAATAAAGGTCAAGCTGACGTTTGATTTCCGCCGGTTTGGGAACGGTGAACTTCGGCTGTTTTTTTTCGGCCTGAACCTGCAGTTCGCGGTCGAGGACGTTTTTGCAAAGGATGATGCAGTTGTCGCAGATATAAACGCCCGGCCCGGAGATGAGCTTGCGGACTTCCGCGTGCGACTTGCCGCAGAAACTGCACATCGTGATGTTGGTTGGGCGCGCCATGTTAAATCAAAAATTTCAACGGCGAAATTATAGCATCATCTGCATTTTTCCACAGCGGAAAATTTTTATAGCGCGCGTTTTGAACTCCAAAATTGCTGCACATGAAATCCGGCAAATCGGGAAGGAATTTCTTTCAATCGTTCTCCAAGTGGCAAATTTAATGTAACTCCAATAATTAACGTTCCGCCATGATAAGTTCCGCAAGTCACATCAACAATTTGTGAAGCTTTGCTGAATTCTTGTTTGAATTTCTCTGTTGCTTGTGTAAGCAAGTTTTGCCAATAGCCGTTTGCATACGGATTCCATGTCGCTTCAATCTTTCTTTGTTCTTCTTCCGAAAGCGATTGCCATTTCTCAAATGTTATATCTTCGGCCACAAATTTTTTTGCTTCAACCTAATCTGATGAACGGCAATTATACAATCACTGCCGCTTTTTCCATTCCGCCGGGGATTTCCTTCCGCGATTGCACGACGTGATCCACGATGCCGTAAGCCTTCGCCTCGTCGGCGGACATGAAATTGTCGCGGTCGCAATCGCGTTCCACCTGTTCCACCGGCTTGCCCGTGTGCTTCGACAAAATCGCGTTCAGCCGCTGTTTCAATTTCAGCATATACTTCACGCGGATTTCCACGTCGCTCGCCTGGCCTTCCGCGCCGCCCAGCACCTGATGGATCATGATGTTCGCGTTCGGCAGCGCGTAACGCTTGCCCTTCGTGCCCGCCGCCAGCAGCACCGCGCCCATGCTCGCCGCCTGCCCGACGCAGTAGGTGTTCACGTCGCAAGTGAGATATTGCATCGTGTCGTAGATTGCCAGACCCGCCGTGACGCTGCCGCCGGGCGAATTGATGTAGAGATGGATGTCCTTCTTCGGATCGGCCATCTGGAGAAACAAAAGCTGCGCGATGAGGATGTTCGCGACGTTGTCGTCCACCGCCGTGCCGACAAAAATAATCCTGTCAACGAGCAGCCGCGAATAAATATCCCAACTCCGCTCGCCGCGCCCTGTCTGCTCCACAATAATCGGAACGTAATAATTTTGCATGGCTGCAAGTTACTTCATTTGTCAAAAAGGTAAAGAGTTGAAGCGCTTCAAGTCGTTGAATGGTTAAACTGTTGAATCGTTGAATCGAAATTTTTGCGGACGATTTAACAATTCAACCGTTCAACGATTTAACAAATTTTTCCCAAATCAACACAAACGCGCTCGCGAAATCCTGCGGCTTCTCGTTCACCCACTTCGTCACCGCGTCCGGCGCGAACCACGCGCCCGTCTCGATTTCATCGGGATGCAAAACAAACGGCCCTTCGCTTTCGCAGCGGTAAATCCAGCAGAATTCCCAGCCCGTTTCCTTGCGCGCATCAACCTTGAAAAGCCGCTGCGGCCGCTGCGACAGGCGCAGGCCGATCTCCTCGCGCACCTCGCGCACCGCGCACGCGTCGTAATCCTCGCCGCTGTCCAGATGGCCGGACGACGACGAATCCCATTTGCCGGCGGCGATGTCCTTGCGCATCGAGCGCTTCTGGAGAAACACCTCGCCGCGCGCATTGAACACCAGCACATGCACCGCGCGATGCCACAACCCGCGCGCATGAACCTCGCGCCGCGTGTTCTGCCCGACCACCTCGTCGCGCTCGTTGACGATGTCAAAAATTTCTTCGGGCATGGAATGAAATTGCTCTTGATCGTGTAATTCAATTTTCCTGAAACGCTTCACTCACGATAACGCTGCCAATGCATCCAGTCTAAATTCTTTTTCGCAAGGTAAATACTATCCCACCAATAAGGAGAATGACGGTAATATCCTCGATGGCGAGAATGTGCCAACCGATATGTATATTCGTAGCCCAAGTAGCTACCATATAAGAACTGTAGATTGTATGTGTGAGGACGGAATCATTTGGTTTTGAAAGAATAAATTGATGGTGAATGTAGGTAAAAGATACAACTTCGTTTGTGCTGGAATTCAAATCACTGCGCCCATCAAAAATAAAATCGGTTCTTGTCTTGGTGTAACCGTAAGGCGGAAATAAAAATGTTACAATCAAGAGGATTATGCCTAGCCAGACGATGAGTGCTTCTTTCATGTTGGTCACTTTCATGTCGGCAGATTAGCTCGCTTCCATAGGTTGACAAGTGCCGAACACGTTAACTTCATCAGTGTAAGTTGCAAACGCACCTGCAAAATGCGAGAATACGCCCATGAGACATTTCAAAGTTCAAACAGCAGCAGGAACAGAAGACGTATATTGCGACGACTTCGATGAAAGCGAACAAGAATACTGGTTCATTTGCTACAGCAAGCCAAAGCGCATTTTTCAGAAGGCTAATGTTATTTCTTACCAAGAAGTAGCACGTTTGAGTGACAAAGCGTGGCAGACATTTGTAGATAAGGGTGAGGACTATCGCAAATTATTACAGAGCAAACAGCTAAAGTAGCGCTAGGTTAATTGGTTTCCACTAGCAAATCGGCTCCGTCGCTAAAAAAGTTTTTCCGTCAACGCCACGAATTGTTCCAAGCTCAATTTCTCCGCGCGTTCCTGCGACGAGATTTTTAATTCGGCAAAGGCGGACGCCAGTTTGTCCGCCGCCCAATCCTGCTTCAACAGTTTCAGCATCATCTTGCGCCGTTGCGAGAACGCGCGCTTCACGATCTTCACGAACGCGGCGCGCTGGCCGTCGGCGAGCAGGGGCCGGGCGCGGCGTTGCAACACCACGCACATCGAATCCACGTTCGGCGCGGGAAAAAAACAGTCCCCCGGAATCTTGAAGCTGTCGCGCGGCTCGTAATCGAGCTGGACGAGCAGCGTCAGCACGCCGTAATCGTCGTCGTCGGCCCGCGCCATCAGCCGCTGCGCGACTTCGAGTTGGAGCGTCGTGACAATGCGCTCCGGCCGCTTGGGCGATTGCGCCAGCTCCACCAAAATCGGCGAGGCGACGGAATAGGGCAGATTCGCGACGAGCTTCCAATCGCTCCAGTCGCGCGGTTCGCGTCGCAAAAATTCCAGCGCGTCGTCGTGAAGTAGATTTAGATTTTTCGCCGTCGCAAATCGTTCGCGCAAAACTTCCACGAGTCGTCTGTCCATCTCAATCGCCAGAACTTCACCGGCATTTTCCAAAAGCAATTCCGTCAGCGGCCCAAGTCCCGGCCCGATTTCCAAAACTTTATCCTTTTTTGAAAGCTCTGCCGCCTCGACAATTTTTTGCAACTGATTGGCGTCGTGCAGAAAATTCTGGCCGAGCGATTTCGTGAGCTGGATGTCGCGCCGCGTCAAAACCTCGCGCATTTCGGAAAGTTTCATCGGGAAAAATATTTCGCGCGAAGGCCGCGAAGTTGGCGAAAGTTTTTTTCTTCGTGACCTTTGCGTTCTTCGCGCGACTCTTTAAATCTGTGTTTCATCTGTGTCAATCTGTGGTTAAAACTTCGGCCAATGTTTTTCCGGCTTTGGCGAGTTGCGCTTTGGTGATGGTCAGCGGCGGCGTGAAGCTGATGACGTTTCCAAATTCGCCTTCGGGCAGCATGATGTAGCCGCGTCGCAACATGGCTTTGATGGCTTGCATCGCCGCATCGGTGGCGGGCTTGCCATCGGGCAATCGCAATTCCAAACCGACCATCAAGCCGAGTCCGCGAATGCTGACTTGAAATTTTGAACCGGAAATTTTCGATTGTAGTTCGCCTAGCAAAAATTTTCCAAGTTCGGCACTGCGTTCCGGCAATGTCAATTTTCCAATCTCCGCAATTTGCGCCAGTGCCATCGCGCAGCCGACGGGATGGCCGAGAAAGGTGCTGGTATGGATCGCCTCGCCACGCGACGGCGGCCACGCAGCATCCATCAAATCGGCGCGGCCAACACAGGCGGAAAGCGGAAAGCCGCCGGTCAGCGCTTTGCCGAGACAGATCAAATCGGGAACCACGCCACTGTGTTCGCACGCAAACCATTTTCCGGTGCGGCCAAAGCCGGTGTAAATTTCGTCAAGAATCAACAGCGCACCAAATTCGTCGCAAAGTTTTCGGAGCAACGGCAAAAATTCCTTGGGTGGAACATTGATGCCGCCACGCGCTTGAACCGGTTCGACGAGAATTGCACCAACGCGTTCGCGCCGGAAAAAATTTCGGATTTGAAATTCGACGATGGCGAGGTCGGAATATTTTTTTGGAAATGGCGCGAAGTAGCCGAACTCGCGCAATTGCGACTGAAACGGGCTGCGAAAAAAATTTCGGTGTGTAACGTTGAGCGCGCCGTAACCAAGTCCGTGATACGCGCCGGAAAAAGCGATGACGCCATTTTTTTTTGTCGCAAGCGCGGCGGTTTTCAGCGCGGCTTCGACGGCTTCAAAACCGGAGTTGCAAAAAATGGTTTTTGTTTTGAATTTTGAATTTTGAATTTTGAGTTGCGCGGCACTCCATTTTTCAAAAGTGATTTCGCTCAACTTTTTTGCGAGTTCAGCTTTGCGCGCGTGCGGATGCACGTCGCCCATCGCGTGCAAAAGTTTTGCCATTTGTTTTTGTCCGGCTTTGACGACGTTTGGATTTGCGTGGCCGGCGGCAGCAACGCCAAACGCGGCGGTCAAATCCAAATATTTTTTCCCGTCGGCGTCCCAAACAAAAACGTCTTTCGCGCGCTCCCAAACAATCGGCCACGAGCCGTCCGGCTCCATGAATAAAATGTTTCGAGATTCGTAATCCCGAAGCTGCTGTAAAACATTTTTTGTTTCAGACACAATTTATGATTTTTGGTTTACGATTTACGATTGCAAAATGTTTTCACGCTGAAAAATCATAAATCATCAATCGTAAATCATAAATACCTAAACTCCGCGCTGCCCCGGTGGCCAGATGATTTTGTGTTGCTGGATTTGAAAGCGAACGGGCAGCACGTCAGCAATAATTTTTTCAGCCAAATCTTTTCGTGAAATTGGCGTTTGCCCAGCCGGAACTTTTTTAAGCGATTTATTTTGCTGTTCCGGCGCGAGCGGATGCACCCATGAAAAAAGCAGCGGACAAATCGAATCCAATTTATACGCGGTGATTTGCTCTTTTGCCCATTCGTAATCTTCCAGCGTGCCGATGACAAATTTGATTTCATCAATGGCTTTCAAATGCGCAATGTTGGAAAAAAGATTCCGCTCAACTTCGCCGCTGCTCGGACATTTCAAATCCATGATGCGGCGGACGCGCGGATCAACTTGCGAAATATCATGCGCGCCGCTGGTTTCGATCAAAACGGTGAAGCCGTCGTCGCAAAGCGATTTCATCAATGGCAGCGAGTTCTTCTGGAGCAAAGGTTCGCCGCCGGTCAGTTCGACCAGAGGAAGTTGAGAGTTGAGAGTTAAGAGTTGAGAGTTTGAAAACGGTTCGGCCAACTTTTTGACTTCGGCTAGAATTTCCACGAGCGATTTTTTTCTGCCTTCGGTGAAGGCGTAAGCCGTGTCGCAATATGAGCAGCGCAAATCGCAGGCGGTGAGCCGGACGAAGACGCACGGCAGCCCGGCGAAGGTGCTTTCACCCTGCAGACTCAAATAGATTTCGTTGATGACGAGCGTGTCGGCCATGCGGACAATGTAACGGGTCGGTGTAAAAAGAAAATGCCTCCGTTGATTTTAATGATGCGCTCAAAACAGAATGTCTTCTGAAAACCGAAGACCGATTTCAATTTTTTATAAATAATTTTATGTAAATTCTGAAATCAAATAAAATTTCGCCTGACATGGAGAAGTTTTTTGGGTATAAAAAATGCTGCTTTGTATAAGCAAGTCATGAAAGCCGCACCCTCTCCGCGAATCTTCCGCGTTTTATTGATTTTTATCGGCGCATTTCAAATAGTCTCGAGACTTCATAGTTCCAATCTTGATACAGTCGGAGTCACGCTCCTGCGAACGGAAACGACAAATGTAAATGGAGCGGGTATTCGCGTGGCGCAGCCGGAGGCGGGATTGGATACGAATAATCCGCCGATGATATGGGAAATAAATCCGGCGAATGTCGGCCAGCCAACGAGCCTTTTCACTTACACGTCGAGCGACGGTTCCACCACCAATTATCCGAATAGTTTGGGGACAAACTCCTGGCACGCGGAAGATGTGGCTGACAATTTTTATGGCACACCTAATGGCGTGGCCACAAACGTCGCTCACGTGGACAATTACGAGGCGAATTATTTTTATGATTCGGTCGTTGCGGCCACGTTTCCGGCCAACATCAATGACCGCGTTGTGAACCAGAGTTTTATTTTCACTGATGTCACCATCAGTAATCAGGAATCTATTGATTCGAGTTATGACGATTACGCGGCCAAATTCAGTACGCTTTTTGCTTCGGGTGCTGGAAACGGCGGCACAGTAAGTCCGCCTGCAACCTGTTACAACGGCATTGGAGTCGGTGTTTCCGATGGAAGCTCAAGCATCGGACCGACGCCCGACAATGGCCGCGCCAAGCCGGACATCATTGCGCCTGGCGGCGCGACAAGTTTTTCCACGCCGTATGTCGCGGGCGCGGCGGCGGTTTTGATGCAAGCCGGATTGCGCGGCGATGGCGGCAACGATACAAATTCTGCCGCCGACATTCGTACCATAAAATCACTCTTGCTCAACGGCGCAATTAAACCGAACGATTGGACAAACATCGCGCCATCGCCGTTGGATTTTCGTTACGGCGCGGGCGTATTGAACGTATTCAATTCCTACGAACAACTCGCCGGCGGCAAACACGCTTACATTGTGTCAAACAGCGTTTCCATTGGCAGCATCCATCCGCCCACGGGCGCGACGGGCACTGTCAGCGCGTTGAGCGGCTGGGATTTTAACACCAATTCCTGCAACACAAACTTCGACGGTGTGAACCATTATTATTTCAATGTCACCAACAACTCGATCAACACCACTTTCACCGCGACTGCCACGCTCGTTTGGAACCGCCAGCAAAACAAGACCGGCATCAACAATCTTGATTTGTTTTTATACAACGCCGCCAACAGCAATCTCGTCGCCGCCAGCACGAGCGTCGTGGACAATGTCGAACACATCTGGCTGCCGCAATTACCGCAAGGCCGCTATGATTTGCAAGTTTTGAAAAATGGCGGGACAAACGCCATCAACAACAGCGAAACCTACGCGCTGGCATGGGAATTTTTCTCCATGCCGTTGAGCATCGCGCGGTCCGGCACAAATGCCACGCTCACTTGGCCGGTTTATCCCGGCGGTTTTGTTTTGGAATCAGCGACAAATTTGTCATCGCCGGTTGTTTGGAGCACGAACAACATTCCATCGCCGGTTGTGACAAACAATAAAAATTACATTTTGCTAAACATGACGAATGCCCCTCAATTTTTTCGTTTGGTCCGGCCTTAAAAAATTTCCCAACGCAAAATATTTTCCGGTTTTGTAACTTCGCGAAATTGCGCGCGTGACAAATTCTTTTCCGATTTCAACTGATCGTGGCAAATTGTTTCCAAGCGCGAGCGCGGCGCAAATGGCCGCCGAATAAGTGCAGCCGGTGCCATGTGTGCGAACGCCTTTCACAAACGGCGCGGTCAAAAGCAATTCTGTTTCACCGTCAAAAAAAATGTCAGCGGCTTCGCGTGAATTTTTCAAGTGACCGCCTTTGACCAAAACCGCGCAGCCGAATTGCGAATGAATTTTGCGCGCGACTTCGCGCATTTCTTCGACGGAAGAAATTTTTTGTGCGGCCAGAATTTCCGCTTCGGACAAATTCGGTGTGACGAGTGTCGCCAGCGGCAAAAGTTTTCTTGTGAAAATTTTCATTGCCGCCGGTTCGAGAAGTTTTGCGCCGCTGGTCGAAACTAAAATTGGGTCAACAACGAGCGGAGACCCTCTGTTTTTGAAAAATCCCGCGACGACTTGGACGTTTTCCGCCGAGAATAACATTCCGGTTTTTACAGCGCGCGGATTTAATTCTTCAAAAATCGCTTCAATTTGTTGCCGCAACATTTTGGGCGAGCAAACTTCGATTCCCAAAACACGCTTTGGATTTTGCGCGGTCAAACAGGCAATCGCGCTCGCGCCGTGCACGCCAAGCGCGGCAAATGTTTTCAAATCAGCTTGAATGCCCGCGCCGCCGCCGCTGTCCGAACCGGCGATGGTGAGCGCAACGGGCAAAAATTTACGTTTCGGCATCGCGCAATTAAACCGCGAATTGCGAATGGTGAATAGCGAATTATGCGGTTTGTAGTGCGTCAACCGCGCGCGGTAAAACGGAGAAGGAGTTCGTTCAATTCTTTTATGCGCGGAGGTTTGCCGACCAAAGCGTCCACTTCCGGCGGCGCTTCACCGTCTTCTTTCATCATCGTGCCCCAGCCGGTCATCATGATTATGGGAGTGCCATGAAATTCTTTTTTGATGGTGTTAGCCACCTGCCGGCCGTCAATGTCTGGCATACCGAGGTCGGTGACGACGACTTCATAAGGCTGCTTTTCGCGCGCGGCTTTGCGGAACATTTCCACGCCCTGCTTGCCGCCCGATGCAGTTTCCACATGATGATTCAAGGTCGTAAGACAATTTTTTAATAGTTCCTGCACTTGTGGTTCATCGTCAATACAGAGGATGCGCAATGAACGATTTTGGTTGGTTGGCAATGTCGAGGCTGGCTGGGCTTTTGATGCCTTGTCCCGAATTGGAAATGTGAGACGGATGCAAGTTCCGCGTCCAAGAGCGCTGTCAATGTCAATGACGCCGTTATGTCGTTGCATCATGCCATAAACCATCGCCAGCCCAAGGCCAGTGCCGCCGCGTTTGGCTTTGGTGGAGAAAAAGGGTTCCAAACAACGTTGGCGGGTATTTTCATCCATGCCGATACCGTTGTCCCGCACTTCGACCTGAAGTTGTTGCGGATCGTCTTGATTTTTTCCGGGCGCAGGATTTACAGAGCGAGTCACCAAAGTGATCGTGCCGCCTTGCGGAAGCGCATCTACGGAATTGAAAATCAAATTGATCAATGTCTCTCGCAAATCGCTTGGGTCACTTAACAAAAGCGGCAGGTTGGATTCCAATTCAGGCTGGATTTTTATGGAAATGGATTCGCGTTGTGAAATATCGCGCCAGCGGGGACGGGTAAGTTCGATGACTTCTTCAACGATTTTATTTACATCCACTTTAACCAGTTGCTCGGTATCGGAATGGCGACGATAAAATTCCCGCATTCGCGCGACAATATGCGAGATGTCCTCGCCCGACTGTCGGATGGTTTGCAAGTATTGGCGCGCGTTGTCCGGCAGGTTGGACAGCGTGGCCAGCAACAGTTCGGAGTAGGCGACGACTGGCGACAGCGCGTTGTTGACATCGTGCGCAATACCGCTCGCCATCTGGCCCAAGGCGCGAAGACGTTCCTGTTGCACCACCACCTGCTGGGTCCGGCGAAGCTCGTCGTAAGCTTGTTGCACACCTTCCGAGAGACGCACCTGATCATAAAGATTGCGACTTTGCTCCTCGACGGTGAGAATCTTGACCTGCAAAGCCTCTTTCTCGGAACGAACCGCGATGATTTCCGCATGAGCCTGTTCGGCATTGTAACGCACTTCCTCCATGACGAGCACAACCATGCTGACTGCAATAAACAATTGCAGCACCGCTGCGATCAAAAAACCTGCGTTGTAAAGATTTTGATATTCTTGTGAAAATGGATAACTACCCAAGTAAACGCCCCACAGAAAAAAGCCAATGGACAACATCCCCGGCCCGACGAAGGGCATTTTTTTTCGCGCCCGAAAAAAACAAACGCCGGCAAACACGCTGCCAAGGCCGATTAAAATGAACACCGGCATCTCGATTTGCAACCGGCTCGAAAGCACCTCTGGACTAACAAATGTCCAGACCAGCAGGAATACCATGAACAAAGTAATCAGCCCTTGCCGGACGGGCAGACTTAAAAAACGCGCGCTGCCCCACAAAAGAAACACCGCCGAGATAGCCACACAACATTGCCGGAGTATAAAAAGGAGCTCGTTGGACACGATGTCTTGCATCGTCAACCCAAGCGTCAACCACAGCGCGTAAAACAACCAGGCCACCGTCCAAGTGCTGAAGTATTTCCGCTTGGTATAGCGGTTCAAGTAATAAAAAAGCCCCACCAACACCCACACGCTCAATAGCGATACGAACAACGTCGCCTGCAGGTATTGTTCTGAAAAACTAAAATGCATATTTCGAATTTATTTGTTTATTTCCGAACACATTCGGCTTTCGTCCGGCTTGTTTGTGTAAAGCAAACGACAGGCCATAAGTTAGCGTCGTCGTTTGAAAGTTTATTTGCGGATAAAATTGGGCAGTGTCCTTTTCTGTGACGGCGAAATTGACATTTTAATTTCCAGCCGGTTTGGGCAAGCTTAAGCCAATGCTTATGGACAAAGACAGGGTCGCGGAAGTTTTGGTTGAAATCGGGACGCTGCTGGAATTGAAGGGCGAAAATCCGTTCAAGACGCGCGCTTATGCGAACGCGGCGCGGACGATTGAAAGTCTGAACGAGCCGCTGGCGAAAATCGTCGCAGAAAAACGATTGAGCGAAATCAAAGGCATCGGCGAGGCGCTGGAACAAAAAATCACGGAACTGGTCGAGACGGGAAGATTGAAATATTACGACGAGTTGAAAAAGTCCATTCCACCGGGTTTTCTGGAAATGCTGGAAATTCCCGGCGTCGGGCCAAAAAAAATCCAGACGCTTCACAAAAAGCTGAAGATTGATTCGATTGAAAAATTGGAGGCGGCCTGCAAATCAGGAAAGGTCGCGGCGCTGGATGGCTTCGGCGAAAAAACAGCGACAAACATTTTGGAAGGCATCGAGCGCAAACGGACTTACGCGAGCAAACATTTGTTGAGCGACGCATTGCGCGCGGCGGAACCGGTTTTGGAAAATTTGCGAAATCATCCGGCAGTAATTCGTTGCAGCAGCGCGGGCAGTTTGCGTCGCAGCAAGGAAATCATCGGCGATATTGATTTGCTGGCGTCGTCAAAGAAACCGGACGATGTGATTGAATTTTTCGTGTCGCAGCCGGGCGTCATCAAAGTGACGGCGAAAGGACCGACGAAGGCGAGCGTGATTTTGGAAGGCGGCATTCAATCCGACTTACGCGTGGTGAGCGACAAGGAATTTCCGTATGCGCTGATGTATTTCACTGGCGGCAAGGAACACAACATCGTGATGCGGCAGCGGGCGATTGCGCGTGGTTTGCGGCTAAACGAATACGGTTTGTTCAAATCGAAGGAAGAAACGCGCGACCCGAAATTACTCGTGCCTTGCAAAACGGAAGAGGATATTTTTGCAAAATTGGGTTTGCCTTATATCGAGCCGGAGTTGCGCGAGGACATGGGCGAATTTGCGGCGGCGGAAAAAAATAATTTGCCGAAATTGATCAAGTGGACGGACCTGAAAGGTTCGCTGCACAATCACTCGACTTGGAGCGACGGACATAATCGTTTGGAAGAAATTGCCGAATACATGGAAAATCTCGGCCTTGCGTATTGGGCGATTACCGATCATTCGAAAGCGTCGTTTCAAGCAAACGGCTTGGACGAAAAACGATTGCGCGAGCAGCTTTTTGAAATAAAAAAAACCAACGAAAAATTTGCGAAGCGCGGAAGTGAATTTCGTTTGCTGACGGGAATTGAAGTGGACATTGTGAAAAACGGTTTGGATTTACCGGACGAAATTTTATCGGAATTGGACGTGGTCGTTGCGAGCTTGCACGTTCCAAGCAACGATGAAAAAGAAAATACAAAGCGACTCATCCGCGCTGCGGAAAATAAATACGTTCACATCATCGCGCATTTGACGGGACGATTGCTTTTGGAGCGCGAGCCATATCCGATGGATGTGCGCGCGGTGATTGATGCGTGCGCAAAAACGGGAACGTGGCTGGAATTAAATTGCAATCCTCATCGGTTCGATTTGGACTGGCGGCACTGGCCTTACGCGAAATCGAAAGGCGTCAAATGCGTCATCAATCCTGACGCGCATCGGAATGAACACGCAGGCTTTTTGCGTTTGGGCACGGGCATTGCGCGCAAGGGCTGGCTGGAACCAAAAGACGTGGTCAATACTCTGACATTTAAATCACTTAAAGAGCGGCTGAATAAAACATCTTGAAGGATAAGACTTTACATGAATCAGCTTCCATTTATGTGATTTTACTGCTTGTGAATAAGTTGTGAAAAAGTTGAAATTTTGTTTTGACAGTATCGCCTGTTTTTGACTAAATTTGAGCAATCGGAAATTGGTCCCAACTCTTAAGCATGGGGGAAGTGTATCTCAAGGTAGAAAAAACTAAAAAAGCGCTATGAAAAAAATCGCAGTTTCCGTTGGTTTGGTAGCAGTTGGGACGGCTAGTCTTCACGCTGCCTACACGCTGGGTTCGGATTCCATGCAATCCTCCAAAATTTGGAGTTTGTCGGGCAGCTTGCGTGGCTTCTACGACGATAACTACAATACGGCGCCTTCGGGACCGGGCAAGCGCGGCAGTTACGGATTTGAAGCCAGTCCGTCAATAAGCTTGAACGTGCCGTTGGACCAGACGGATATCGGCGTGCGCTATACTTATGGACTTTATTTTTATCAGGACAGGTTAAATCTTCATCCATCTCAAAATCCGGTTGACCAAACCCATCAACTTGATTTGTGGGTTAATCATGCGTTCACAGAAAGCTGGCAGATCAGCCTTCAGGACTCTTTTGTTTCGGCACAAGACCCCAGTTTGGTGAATGGTGGCACACCTTTGAGAACAGAGGGCAACAATATCAACAACGTCGGCTCACTCAAATTAGACACACAATGGACGCGGCTTCTTGGTTCTGAATTTGGTTATCAGAATACGTTTGTTGATTATCAAGATCATAACGGAACTGTAGCCGCCCCAAGTTATTCCGGCTTGCTTGACCGGGATGAAAACTTGGCATGGTTGGACTTGAACTGGCAATTGACGCCGACATTCAAACCTTTAGTCGGTTATAAATTTGGTTTGGTAAATTATACCGGAGACGAACCTATTGCTCCCGGCAGTGTCAGCGATAACCGCGACAGTCGCTCGCAATACTTTTATATTGGCGCTGAATATGATCCACTTTCCAATTTGCTCATCTCCGTTGAAGCTGGCGGTCAATACGTTGATTATTATCACCCTGCGCCGGGTTTGTCGTCCACCACTCAAATTGAACCTTATGCCAATTTGTCAGCAACTTACACTTATCTTCCGGGAAGTTATGTGCAAGCCGGTTTCACGCAAACACAGAGTGCAACCGATGTTTCTGCACCGACTGCAAGCGGGCAAGTCACCGAGAGTTTGAATACTTCCACTGGTTACGCCTCCATAAATCATCAATTCTCGCCAAAGTTGACGGCCAGCGCGATTGGCAAGGTGCAATATTCAACCTTCAACGAAGGCCAATTTGCTGATTCGACGGAAAAATGGTATAGTTTGGGCCTTAATCTGGCCTATAACTTTAACAACCATGTTTCGACTGAAATAGGCTATAATTATGACGATCTTGTTTCGAATGTGCCCGGGCAAAAATCTGACCGCAATCGCGTTTATTTGGGTGTGACGGCCACTTATTGATTGATTTTGAGCGAGATGTTTTGAACACTTGAACGGGAGCAGGAGTCTTACTCTGGCTCCCATTCTTTTTTTATTTGTATGGATGCACAAAAATTTGAACCGACGCAGGAAACCAAACTGCATTTTCTGGATTACTGGCGAATCATCCGCATTCGCAAGGCCATCATCATCACCGTTTTCCTCACCACGGCCATCTTTGCCACGGCGATAACTTTCATTTTGCCGCAATACTATGCCGGCACCACCCGCATCAAGATTGACGCTGACACAGGCGACATCCAAGGATTGACTAGCGCGCCTATAGTCAACACTTACGACCCTTATTTCATTCAGACCGAATTCGAGATTATTCAAGATCAAATCGTTTTGGGAAAGGTCATCGAAAAATTAAATTTGAATGAAAAATGGGGGCAAAAGTATAACGGCGGCGAACCATTCACGACTGAAGAGACCATGAAACTGCTCGGAAAACGAATGAGCCTCGACGCTGTCCGCAACACCAAGCTGATTGAAATCACGGTTTATGACGAAGACAAAAATCAAGCGGTTCTCATCGCCAACACCATTGCGTCGGTCTATCGTGATTACCGCTTGAATCTGCGCAATCAACTTTCCACGGGCGGCATCAAGGCCATGGAAGACGAATATCAGGATCAGGAAAATAAAATTCAGGCTATGCGGGAAAAAGTGGATCAACTGCGCAAGGATTTGGATATTTCTGATACGGACCCCTTTGCACAATATCCCTCGCCCACCCTGTCGCCAGATGAATTGAAACAATTGGATGATCAGCGCATCGAGGGCGAGGCAACTTACATGAAGATGAAGGAGCAATTAGCCGGATTTCAGACATTGGATGCCGAAAAGTTGCGGGATGTTCTGCCCACCGCCTATCAGGATTCCACACTTACTGAATTGTTGAACAATCTCAATGCGGCCCAGCAACAATTGGCCAAATTGAAAAGCGATGCTTCTGCGGAAAATCCCGACGTGATGCGCGTCCAATCGCTGGTTGACGAACTAAACCGGGAAGTGGACGACCGTGTCGCCGGTATTATGGCAGGTTTGGAGAATAATGTGAAGTCTCAAAAAGCCGCTTTGGATTCGCTTACGGATGAACTTGATAAGGCCAAAGAAAAAGATCAGGAAGAAGCTATTCGTGGACAGCCTTACTGGGAAGCCAAACGCAATCTGGAAAATATGCAGGACTTCGACAAAATCCTTTCAGCCAAAATTGAATCTGAAAAACTTGATTTGGTGATTCCAAAGACCGCAATGGTTGAAATCGTCCGCCAAGCCGTGCCGGAAAAAGACCCTGTGCGCCCAAAGAAAACGCTTAACATTGTTCTCGGCGCCATATTTGGTTTGGTTTTGGGCGTCAGTCTGGCTTTCTTCATCGAATATCTTGACACCAGCGTCAAGACGATTGACGAAGTGGAGCGCGTGCTGCAAGCGCCCGTGCTGGGAGTCATCCCTCAAAATGTCGGCCTTCTGATTGATGAAGAAATTGAAAGTCCCCATGCCGAGGCTTACCGCGTTTTGCGAACTCACATTCTCTTTTCGGGCAAAGACGACAAATTCAACACCATTGCCATTGTCAGCGCGGGCGCTGGCGAAGGCAAATCCACCACCACGCTTAATTTGGCCACAGTGTTCGCTCAAGCGGGGCAACGGGTGTTGGTTGTGGATTCGGATTTGCGCCGCCCCACTTTGCACAAATTGCTCAAGGTATCCAACAATTTAGGTTTGGTCAGCTACCTGCTCAAACAAAACACGCTGGAACAAGTGATTCAAACCACGAAGCTCCCGACGCTGGATTTCATGGCCAGCGGCAAATTGCCCAGCAGTTCCATGAGCATTCTCAATTCGCCGCAGATGAGAGACCTCATCACGGAATTAAAACAACGTTATGATTTTGTTTTCTTTGATTCGCCTCCAATTCTGGGCGTGAGCGATGCCGCCATTCTTGCCAGCGAAGTGGACTTTGCCATTCAGGTCATTCAATATCGCCGCTATCCGCAGCCGATGAATTTGCGCGCGAAACAAATGGTTGAAAAAGTCGGCGGCCATCTCGCGGGTATCGTGCTCAATAACATCAATATGTCGCAGGACGAAAGTTATTATTATTACAGCGGCTACTATCACGATTCCGGTTACACAAAAGACGTTGATGAAGCCGAAGTCGCCGGAAAAACTTCGGGGGACGACGCATCTCAAACAGAAATCAAACAAAAGTATTGATTCTGCGTCAAAATTCAGAAGGATTAGCACTCATGAAATTATTTTGGAAACTGTCAGCATTGGTCTTGCTGGTTTGCGGGACCTTATTCAGCGGTGTGATGTTGAACGGCTGCGCCTCTTCGTCAGACAATCCCGTTTTTTCTGAAAATCCCGTCACACCGTCGCCAACAATGACTGGTTCTCCGGGCGACATCGCTCCAGATGGAGCGGATGCCGCGCGATTCCACGCGGGCGAGACAGTAGTTGTTAGTTTTTCCGGACTTTCTCAAGACTTGGAATTGGAGATGCCTCCATCAACCCAAATCATCAAGGATGACGGCACCATCAGCCTGCCTTACGTCGGTTCTGTCAAAGCTGCTGGAAAAACACCGGGCGAATTGCAGAATGACATTCACGATCTCTATGTGCCCAAATACTTTGTTCGCCTCACCATCTCGGTAACGTCCGAAGACCGCGTCTATTACGTCGGCGGTGAAGTCAAACAACCCGGACGCCAGCTTTATGTGGGCGCAACCACCGTCACCAAAGCCATCCAATCCGCCGGCGATTTCACCGACTTTGCGAATCGCGGCAAAGTCTGGCTCATTCGCGCCGACGGTATGCGCATCAAAGTCAACTGCAACAAAGCCCTTGAAGACCCGTCTCAAGACCTGCCGGTTTATCCCGGCGACCAAATCCAAGTCCCGCGCCGACTTTGGTAATGATCCAACTCAACATTCTTTCTGGAAAAAAGGCGGGCACCAAAACAGTTGGCCACCATTTTCCTTTCCGCATCGGACGCGCCGCTGCAAACAATTTACAATTGGATGACGACGGCATTTGGGATCAACACCTCAACTTGGAATTTCAAAAAGAGGAAGGTTTCAAACTTGCAACCTCACCAAACGCGCTGGCCACCGTCAACAACGAGCTGGTTCAAAGTAAAATTCTTCGCAACGGCGACATCATCGCGATTGGTTCGGCAAAAATTCAATTCTGGCTCGCAACCGCACGCCAGCGCGGGCTGCGCCTTCGGGAAGGATTCGTCTGGGCGCTTTTGATTCTCGTGACCCTCGGCCAATTCACCCTGCTTTACTGGCTGATTCGTCAATGACGAAAATGCCGCGTGCCCGTGAATGCCATCGCCATGCCGCGCTCATCCGCCGCCGCAATCGCCTCCGCGTCGCGCATAGAACCACCCGGCTGAATCGCTGCCGTCGCGCCCGCTTCCGCCGCTGCGATGAGTCCGTCGGGAAATGGAAAAAATGCGTCACTACAAACCACGCTGCCTTTGAGCGAAAGTTTCGCCTCGCCCGCCTTCCAAACCGCAATCCGGCTGGAGTCCACGCGACTCATTTGTCCCGCACCGATTCCCAAAGTCCTGTCCAACGACGAATAAACAATCGCGTTCGACTTGACGTGCTTTGCCACGCGCCAGCCGAACAACATTGCGTTTAATTCCGTTTCGGTCGGTTGGCGTTTCGTCACGATTTTCAAATCTGCACGCGTTGCCGTTTTCAAATCGCGTTGTTGCAACAAAAACGAATCCGCACCGACGCTTCGCAAATCGAACGCAGAGCTTTCATTGGGCGATTTCAAAATTTTCAACAGCCGCAGGTTTTTTTTCTTCTGCAAAATTTCCAAAGCCTCCGCAGAAAAATCCGGCGCAACAATGACTTCGCTGAAAATTTCCGCGATTACCTCCGCGCACGCGCCGTCGAGAATTTTATTTGTCGCAATAATTCCACCGAATGGTGCCTGTTTGTCCGTTGCGAATGCTTTGTCCCACGCTTCGCGCAAATTCGCGCCCTGTCCGACGCCACATGGATTCGTGTGCTTCAAAATCGCCAATGTTGGCGCGTCACTTTTGAATTCTGAAATTAATTGCGCCGCCGCTGTTAAATCCAGAATGTTGTTGTAGGAAAGCTCCTTGCCGTGAAGCTGCTGGAAAAAATCCGGAAATTTTCCGTAAAGCGCGGCGGCCTGATGCGGATTTTCGCCGTAACGCAGCGATTGCACTTGCGGCGCAAAAATGTTGAGTGAGGAAGGCAAATCCGAATTTTGCGTTTCGAATTCTTTTTGCAAATGCGCGGCAATCGCACCATCGTAAGCCGCTGTTCGCGCAAAAACTTTGGCCGCAAGTTGACGCCGCAATTCCAAAGTCGTCTCGCCGTTCACAGAAATTTGTTTGGCGACTTCGGAATAATCCAGCGGGTCAACGACGACAGTGACGCTTTCGTGATTTTTTGCCGCGCTGCGCAGCATCGAAGGTCCGCCGATGTCAATATTCTCAATCGCGTCGTGCAAACTGACATTTGGTTTGGCGACCGTTTGCTCGAATGGATAAAGATTCACGACGACAAGATCAATCGGCGCAATTCCATGTTCATGCACAGCAGCTTCATGTTTTTTGTTGCCGCGAATGTAAAGCAAACCGCCGTGGACTTTCGGATGCAGCGTTTTCACGCGCCCATCGAGCATTTCGGGAAAGCCGGTGTGTTCGCTGATGTCTTTTACTTTCAATCCGGCTTCGCGAAGAATTTTTGCCGTGCCGCCGGTGGAAATGATTTCAATTTCGGCTTTCGCCAAGGTTTGCACAAACGGAATCAAACCTGTTTTGTCCGAAACTGAAATCAGCGCGCGTTGGATTTTTGCCATGTGCGATGAAATCTTCCAGAATTTCAGCCGGTTCGCAATTCAAACCGTCGCCGGAAATTATTTCGTCGCGGCAATCATGTCCTCGCCGATGGCGCGTTGAAGTTTTGCGCGGGCGGTGTCGTAATCGTGCAACGCCTGAATCTGCGTCGTGCGCGCCTGCGTGAGTGAAGTTTCGGCGTCGAGCACGTCGAGTTGCGTGCCGGTGCCGGCGCCGGCGCGGGCATTGGCTTCACGCAAAGCTTCATCGGCTTCGGCCACGACGGTTTTTTGAGAATCCAAAACTTCCTGCGCCTCGATGAAATCGGAATATGCCGTGCGCACTTGCAGTTCGATCTGACGCGATTGATCGGCCAAATCGGTTTTGGATTTTTCATAAAGCGCGTTGGCCTGGATTACTTTTCCGTGCGTCAACAAACCGTCAAAAATATCCCAGCTCATTTGCGCGCCGGCGTTCCAGCCGTGAATGTCGTGATCAATTTCCACAGGCGGCGTGAATTGCGCGTTATACCAATCGTAACCGGCAAAAAGCTGGATGTTCGGTTTGTAACCCGATTTGGCGTTCACGATGTTGAGTTTTTGCAATTCCTCGGTCTCGCGCAACGCGATGAGTTCAGTGCGATTGGCCAGCGCTTGTTGAATCGCATCGGGCAGATTCACTTGATACGGCACCGCGTCAAGCGTGTCGGTCAGGTTCAACGGAACGTCTTCCCAAACTTCGCGCGGCAGATTGTAGCCGAGCAGATTGACCAAATTATTTTTTGCGATGCGATAATTATTGCGCGCCTGGATTAAATTGGGGCGTTCGTTGGCGACGGAAACTTCGGCGCGCAGCACGTTGAATTTTGGAACCGTGCCTGCATTGAACCGATTCTGCTGATCTTCCAATTCCTTTTGCAGCAGATTCACCGACGCCTCGTGAACGGTGATTTGCTGCGCGGCGAGCAGCACGTCGTAATATGCCTCGCGCGTGGAGAGCAAGGCGTCCGCCACTGTCGTCTGAAATTGCGCCAAAGCCTGTTCCTTTGTGACTTTGGCCGCGCGCAATGCTGCGATTAATTTTCCGCCTTGGTAAATGGATTGAACAATCTGCACGCCTGCGTTCCAGTTTTGATTCGGTTGTTGGAAGCCTGCCGCACCATTTGTGCCGGTGGGAAAATTTTCAATGGCGTTCGGATCGGTGTATTTATATTGGCCGGTTGCGACCAATTGAGGCAACGCAACCGCGCGTGTCTGCACCACCAAGCCATAAGATGCTTCCAAATCATTTTTACCCTTAAGAATCGTGGCATTCTGTTGAAGCGCGATATTCAGACAATCCACCAACGGGAGCGGGCGCGTGAGCCACGCCGGCAAATTCATGTTTGTGTTTTGCGCAACCGCATTTGTGGCAATGACGCAGCAAGCAAACGCCAACGAAAGATATTTCGCGCAAAAAAACTTTTTCATGCGCAATGAATTTATCAGTTCCGGTCGGTTCAGCGCAAACTTGCATTTTTTGCAAAAAATGCTTCTCTTGAATGGAAATGTGGCGATGTGTTTGCTTGATTTTGGCAATCGAATTGGCGCTGGCCGGGCGGATCGCTCTCGGCGAGGAATCCGCCGTTGTTGATCTGGATTACGTGGCGCAACGCGCGCTCGAACGCGCCCAAAAGCCGTTTCACTCGCCGCGCGCCGATTTGCCGAAGGTTCTGCGGCAGGATAACCTCGATTACGACAAATACCGCGAAATCCGTTTTCGCCGTGACAAGGCGCTGTGGACGGAAGACGACCTGCCCTTCCGCATTGAATTTTTTCATCCGGGCTATCTTTATCAGGAGCCGGTTCATGTGAATGAATTCACGGCGACTCATGTTCAGCCGATTCGCTTCGTCCAGGATTTTTTCGACTACGGCAAACTCGACATCGCGAATGAAATTCCCTCAAAGACCGGCTACGCCGGCTTTCGTGTGCTTTATCCGTTGAACAAGACAAATCAACTGGACGAACTCGGCGCGTTTCTCGGCGCAAGTTATTTTCGGCTGCTCGGCAAAGATCAACGCTACGGTTTGTCGGCGCGCGGCCTCGCGTTGAATTGTGGAGAATCGGATCGTCCAGAAGAATTTCCGATTTTCACCGACTGGTGGCTTGGCAAGCCGGATAAAGGAGACAAACAATTGCGGCTTTTCGCCATTCTCGACAGCGTCAGTTGTGTCGGCGCGTATGAATTTGACATTCGCCCCGGCGAAACAACGGTCGCTGACGTGGATGCAGTGCTATTTTTCCGTAAACAAAAGCAAATCCATGAGGGTAAAACGAATGCCCAACCGATCAAGACCATCGGCCTCGCGCCTTTGACGAGCATGTTTTGGTTCGGCAAAAACTCGGAACGCAAGTTCGATGATTACCGTCCCGAAGTTCACGACAGCGACGGCCTGCTCATGCGCATGAACAACGGCGAAATGCTCTGGCGTCCGCTCGATAATCCGTCCGTCATGCGGCATCAAATTTTTTACGCGCCGGACATCCGCGGTTTTGGCCTGCTCCAACGCGAGCGTTCTTTCAACGCGTATCAGGACAGTTTCAATTTTTGCCAACTCGAACCCAGTGTGTGGGTCGAGCCGCATAACTGGGGCGACGGTGACTTGCACCTAGTTGAATTGAACACGACTTACGAAGGCTTGGACAACATCGTTGCGTTTTGGAATCCGAAGAACAAACCTGCGCCGTTGCAACCTTACCATTTCAGCTACACGCTTTACTGGCAAATGGGCGAA
This sequence comes from Verrucomicrobiia bacterium, assembly GCA_036501565.1. Lineage (GTDB taxonomy): Bacteria > Verrucomicrobiota > Verrucomicrobiia > Limisphaerales > UBA11358 > UBA11358. Next base: position 6,000 of record DASYAA010000070.1, on the reverse strand, counting down.
GCGGACGTGAAACTTTCCGAAAATCGAGTCGTGTCCACTCGCATCGGGCTTGATCCAGATTGCAACAACTGCCGGCAAATCGTCATTGATTTTGACGGACCGAAACTGGATGCGATTCCTGAAAATTCTCCGCCGCAGGCCATCTCCAATTGCAGCACGAACGCCGTGATTTTGGACAACCAAATCATTCACAATCCCGATTTGGGAACATGGCGCGTCATTTTGAAAATGCAGCCCAAGCCCGGCAACATTAACCCTGTGGATTTGCGTTGCACGTTGCAAAAAGGCACAAATGTTTTGAGTGAAACGTGGACTTATCAATGGAGTCCGCCATGAACGGCGCAATTTTGCCAGATGCCTCCGGCCAGCTTGCCGGTCACCCGCTTGAAGAATGGAATGCCGCCTACGCCAAAGTGGAAAGTTATTTTCACGCCCTTCGCATCCGCAATAAATCGCTTCTGGGCCAGCTCGTCCTGCGCGTGCTCGAACGCGCCCAACGCCGCGCGCCGACCGAGCCACATCGTTCCGCCACGCAACTCGCCGCCGAGGAAATGGATCACATCGTCACCGAATGGTTTTCCGAAGTTTTGCAGTCTCCACCGACCAAGGCCGACCAAACTCTCTCCACGCGCGGACGGCTCGCGCTGCTGCTGGCCGACATGCCTGGAAAATGGCAGGAACAATTCCTGCGTCCCGGCCCATGGCCGGAGGAATTCACCCATGCCATGCGCGAAGCCTTTTTGCGCGCCGGACCGGATTTTCAAATTTCCAAAATGACTCCGCGCCCGCTGGACCTCGGCCCCATCACGACGCTCACCAACCTGGGCCGGCTGCCCTATTTCAGAATGGCGCTGATTTGGATCGTCTTCGCGCTGCTGCTCGTGGCGATTTTCCTGCTCACGCATTACTGAACCATGCGGGACTCCAGTTCATCGCCGAAAATTCAAGTCACGCTTGCGCCCAAAATCGAGCGCAACTGGCGGCTGTTCGTTTTTTATTCCGGCGCACTGCTGCTCACCGGCCTGGTCTCAATGCTCTTCGCCGATTTGCTCTGGCGCACCGGTTGGTCCACCTCACGCACCATCCTGCTGGTGCTTTTTGTGATTTTGTTTTTGTTCACCGCCATCGGCTGCATGCACGGCGTGTTCGGTTTTTTTCTGCGGACGTTCGGCACACACCGCCGCATCACGCAATTGAAAAATTTCCGTGACGAGAAAATTGATGATACAAGCACGGCCATCGTTTTTCCGATTTACAATGAAAATGTCACGCGCGTTTATGAAGGGCTGCGCGCCACTTACGAATCGCTCGAAAAAACCGGCCATCTCAAACACTTCGATTTTTTCATCTTGAGCGACTCGACCGACCCGGACAAATGGGTTGAGGAAGAACGTCGATGGTTCGATTTGATCCGCGAACTTGATGCTCTCGGCAAAATTTATTATCGTCGCCGTCTCAACACCGAAGGCCGCAAGAGCGGCAACATTCGCGACTTTCTGAATTCTTGGGGACGCCGCTACCGTTATTTTCTGGTGTGCGACGCCGACAGCGTCATGCGCGGCGAAACGCTCGTGGATTTGGTGAAATTGATGGAAGCACATCCGGCGGTCGGGTTGATTCAAACCGTGCCGGCGCTCGTGAACGCAGAATCATTGTTTGGCCGAATTCAGCAATTTTCAAATCGTCTTTACGCGCCCATCTTCATTGCGGGACTGAATTATTGGACGCTTAATTTTGGAAATTATTGGGGGCACAACGCCATCATCCGCACCGAGCCGTTCATGCAATGCTGCGACCTGCCGCAACTGCCCGGACGCAAACCATTCGGCGGACAAATTTTGAGCCACGATTTTGTCGAGGCCGCGCTGTTACTGCGCGAAAACTGGGAAGCCTGGTTTGCATACGACTTTGATGGCAGTTACGAGGAGACGCCTCAAGCCCTGATTGAGAATGCGCAACGGGAACGCCGCTGGTGTCAAGGCAATTTGCAGCACGGTCTGGTTTTATTCGCCAAGGGATTGCGCGGCGTAAGCCGATTGCATCTGATTCTTGGAATTTGCGGTTATCTTGCCGGCCCGTTATGGCTGGCATTTCTGCTCACGTTCAACTGGATTCGCTGGTTTCAACATTTCACCGGTCTCTCCGACATCGCCGTGCACGCCTTTACACCCTATTTGAATTTGAGCGGCACGGCGCACGCACTTTTGATTTTTGCCATTTGCATGTTTGTCATCATGCTGCCCAAGGCGCTTGCGCTGATTGATCTCGCGCACGATCGCGAACGCCGCCGTGCATTCGGCGGATTGGGGCGCGCGACAATCAGCGTGGCCGGCGAAACAATTTTTTCCACGTTGCACGCGCCACTGCTAATGTTGTGGCATACGCGTTTCGTCTTCACAAATCTGCTGGGCATCAGCGTCGGCTGGGCGACGCAAAAACGCGCCGCAGACGGCACAACCTGGACATTTGCCATCCGACGACATTGGGGACATACGGTCATCGGCTTGGTTTGGGGCGTTTTCATGTGGCATCTTGAACCATCGCTGTTTTGGTGGTTCACGCCGGTGCTAGCCGGAATGGTTTTGTCCATCCCGTTAAGCGTGTTGACCAGCCGCCGCAGTCTGGGTGCGCGCGCGCGTGAACTCGGACTGTTCCTCACGCCGGAAGAAACTACGCCGCCAGCGGAATTAGTCTCATTGCGCGCACATTTGAAAATTGATGAACTCGCGCGCGACATTGCCTCGCGCCATCCGCACGCAGGTCTGGCGGAAGTTGTGCTCGATCCTTACGTCAATGCGATTCACGTTTCTCTTTTGCGCGAGAAACAACTCAATCCCGTCTATGCCGAACAATTTTCCCGACTTGGCGCGGGTGGTGAAAAAGTTCGCGCCCTCGGCAAAAAATTGCTGGCCGATGGCCCTGATAAACTGACTTCGACTGAACTGCTTTCGGTCCTGGCTGATCAAAGCACGATGGTCTGGCTGCACCAACAATCGTGGCAGCGGCCTGGCGAATCGCTGGCATCATGGTGGCGCGCCGCGATTTTGGAATACAGCCGGCACAACTAAAATTTTCTCTACAACAACTCCAACGCGCGCTGCAATTCCGCGTCCGTGTTGTAAAAATGCGGCGAGAGACGGATAAAATTTTGTCCCGCGCGGTTTGTCCGCAACGACGCGACAATTCCAGCGTCCGACAATTTTTGATTCAGCGCGGCCAAATCCTTTCCGTTTTGATAAAATGAAACAATGCCGCTGGCGTTTTCAGTTTTTGTCTCGACATTCAGAACCGTAAAACCTTTCGCCTGCAACGCGGGCACGAGCCACGCGCGTTTGCGCAACAATTCGGTGGCGATATTTTCCCCGCCGATTTCCAGCGCCAGTTCCATTGCCGCAATCAAGCCAACCAGTCCTATTAAGTTTTGTGTTCCCGCTTCATATTTCACCGCGCCACTGCGGAAAACGATTTGTTCCTGCGCGACGAAATTTGGATTGCGAACGTTATGCCAGCCATAAATCGGCGGATTTAATTTCTCCTGAAGTTCGCGCCGAACGTAAAAAATTCCCGCGCCGCACGGACCAAGCAACCATTTGTGCGCGTCGGCGGCAAGAAAATCCACATTCTCAACGGTTGTCGGAAATGCTCCGAGTGTTTGGATTGCGTCGAGGCAAAATAAAATGCCGCGCTCGCGCAAAAATTTTCCGATGGCCTGATGTTCGAGCCGAAAACCGCTGATGAAATGGCAGGACGCGAGCGCGACGAGTTTTGTGTTTTCGTCCACCTGTCCCATCACGTCCATCGGGCGAATCACGCCGAGGCCGCGCGTGTTGAGCAGGCGCACTTCGACGCCGCGCGCAGCCAGTGCCATCCACGGATAAACGTTCGACGGATAATCGTCATGGTAAATTAAAATATTCTCGCCTTTGCGAAAATTCAAACCGGCGGCGACAAAACTCAACGCGAGTGAGGTCGGCCCGACAAGCGCGATTTCGTCTGGCTGGCAATTCAACAATCGCGAGGCAAGTTTTCGTGCATCTTCCAGGCGATGAAGCATAAACTCTTCCTGATCGCCGAACGTAGCCTGTTTTGCACATTCTGAAATGGCCTCGGCGACGCGACGCGGCAACGGGCAAACTCCGGCGTGCGCGAGAAAGATTTTTTCGCGCGCGACGGGAAATTCGCGTTGGCGCAGTTCTTCGTTTGTGAGAATTTCGGTCAGTGTCATGTAAATTAAAAATGGCTCACGTCGTTGATTTGCTGAAAATAACCGAGATAGAAACTTACGACTTTGTAAGCGATTACTCCGGCGACGAGCAAATAAACGAGTCGCGGCGTCCATTGTGCGAAGGCGTGCAGCTTGCGCGCGCCTTCTTCCTGGTAATGGGCGTAAAGCCGCCGCAAGGTTTCATCAAGTTTGCCGCTGACCTCGCCGCTGGCGTAAAGATTGGCGAACATCTCCGGAAAAATGCGGCAGTCACGAATTATTTCAGCAGGCGTTCGTCCGGTTACGATTTGCGTTTTCCAATTTTCCACAGTCCGACGCAACGCGGGTGAACCGCTCGCAGTCGCCGCCAAATCCCAGGCTTGAACAATGTTCACGCCGGCGCTGATGAGCGCTTCGAGTGCTGCAGCCAGCCGTGCCAGCGCGAGAAAACGCCGCGCGGTTCCCAAGATTGGAATTGGACGGATGCAGGATTCGATTCGCGCGCGCCACTTTTCGCCATGCCTGCTTTGGGTGGCGTAAATTAAAAAAAATGTGACGAGGTAAAGCGGCGCGAGGACCAGCGCGGCTTTGACAAAAAGCCAGAGCAGACTGGCATTAAACTGTGAATTGGCAAACGGAAGCACAATCAGGAAAATGAAGGCAGCGAAGTGGATGAGTCCGACGGGATAAATGAGTTGGGAAATCACCTCCTTTGCGATGCGGGCACGGTCGTTATAATAATCGGCGAGCAAGCGGAAACAGATGTCGAGACGGCCACTGCGTTCGCCGGCGTCAATCAGCGCGATGTCAAATTCCGGCAGCCACGCGCCGAGTTGCCGCAGCGATTCGGCGAATGTGCGGCCTTTGGCAAGTTCGTCAAGAAGACGCTGGATGGGTTCGCGAAATGAACGGGCGGGTGGATTGCGTTTGATTTGTTCCAACGCAGAAAGTATCCCGATGCCAGCGGACGTGAGCTGGGCGAGTTGATGATAAAATTCAGCGCGTTGCGTGAATTGGCCGGGCGTGACGATGAACGACATACGCCCGCACACTAAACTCAAACGGCGACGCGGTCGAGGCTGGCTTTCAAATCGCGCTTGCTCTTGGCGCCGATCATTTGTTCGGCAACCTGTCCTTTGCTGAATATGAGAAGCGTGGGAATGGCGCGCACGCCGTATTCAGCGGCCAAGCCTTGATATTCATCAATGTTGACCTTGCCGATTTTGATCTTGCCGTCGTATTCATCGGCCAGTTCATCGAGTAACGGCGCAATCATTTTGCAGGGACCACACCATTCTGCCCAAAAATCCACGAGCACGGGCGCGGGCGATTGCAAAACCTGCTGTGCAAAATTTTCCTGCGTGATTGTGACGATTAACGGGGAAGACATAGATCAAACAAAAAAAATCTGGAATCAAATTACTGATTTATCGCGCCATTTAGAATCATCACCATCCACACTGTCGTGCCGATAGCAAGCAACGCGGCCACCGCGGCGGCAATGGCGAGAATTCCATCCAATCCGCTGGTCGCGGATACAGCCACAGGCGCGGCGCGTTGAATTGCCGGCGCGGGACGCGCTTGCGCCACAGGCGCGGCGGCGGCTCTTGGCGTGGCTTGAGCAGGCGTCGGCGGCATTGCGCTCGGCGCTCCCGTCGGACCGCCGGGCGGCAGCGTCGGTAATTTGATCGTCGGCGCGGCGGACGGTTTCGGTGGCAAATTAATGCGGACGGTTTCTTTTTTCGGCTGGACCTTGCCGGTTTCTTTTTTCGGCGGCACAGCCCCGCTGGGCATTC
>DASYAA010000069.1:0-14140 GCA_036501565.1 Verrucomicrobiia bacterium | reverse complement strand
TTTTAATTTGCCCAAGGTCATCAATTGTGCGCTGCGTTCACCCATCGCGCGATTTCCAATTTGATCGTGATTTTGCAAGTAACCAAGAAAACGATGACCGCTCAAATTTCCAATCGGGCGTCCGTGAACGCGCCGGCGATGCGCGGAAAATTTTCCGTCATAAACAAAAGCTTTTTGAAATGCTTTCGCCAAATTTTCCAATTTTCCAAAATCTGAATAGTAGCCGGTCTTCTCGCCCGTTAAAACTGTGTGCAGCGCGTGATGAAAATCGTCGCTCCATTGCGCATCCAGTTGAAATCCGCCGTGCTCGCGCGGCCAGAGCAGACGCGGATCGTTCAAATCACTTTCGGGAATCAAAACGAGATTGCGGCCGAGTTGTGCAGAAAGATTTTCGACTTCAATTTTGAGTTGCTCAAGAATGTGCGTCGCCGACGTGTCAACAATTCCGTGAACCGCATCCAATCGCAATCCATCGAAATGATAATCGCGCAGCCACATCAGCGCGTTGTCGCAAAAAAATCGACGAACCTCGTCGCTGTCCGCGCCGTCAAAATTGATACCTTCGCCCCACGGCGACGCGAATTTTTTTGTGAAATACGGCGCGAACTTTGCCAAATAATTTCCCGACGGGCCGAGATGATTATAGACTACGTCCAAAATCACCGCGAGGCCGCGCGCATGACAGGCGTCCACCAGTTTTTTCAAATCGTCCGGCGCGCCAAGCGCGTGATGCGGCGCGAATAAATCCACGCCGTCGTAACCCCATCCATGATTGCCGGAAAATTCCACGACCGGCATCAATTCAACGTGCGTCACGCCGAGCGAGGCCAAATGAGCCATTTTTTCAATTATTGAAAGAAAAGTCCCCGGCGGCGTGAACGTGCCGACATGTAATTCGTAAATGATTGCCGACGCCAGCGGCGGCGCTTGAAATTGTTCGTCCGTCCATTGAAAATTATTTTGGTCAACGAGCCGCGACAATTTATGAACGCCATTCGGCTGCGACGGCGAGCGCGGGTCGGGAAATGGGCCGTCGCCGTCCAAAATAAAACCGTAATCATCGCCGGCTTTTGCCGAAGGAATTTCCGCCGTCCACCAATTTTTTTCACCGCGTGTCATTGGAAAATTTTTCCCGTTGAGTTGCAACCCGGCTTTTTTTGGCAACGTCGCCCAAACGCGAAATATTTTCATAAGTCCAATTATTTCCGAACCAGCAGCGCAACCGGAAATTTTTCAAAAAATTGTTCCAATCGCAAAATTCCTTCAAAAAATTCGCCGGTGAATTCATTGCGCCAGATTCCGACTGGCAACTCCAGCGTTGTGTCCGCCCAATTTTTTCTTAATCGCAAAGAGAACCTCTGCACAATCGCTGCGATTTTTTCGCCGCGTAAAAAAGCGACAATATGCCCGGCTTTTCCGCCGCGCGCAAAAATTGGCTTGTAATCAAGCGTGGAAAAACCGTGGATTTGCGCCCGTAAATTCAGCATTTTTTGAATCAGCCACAACTTCGGCAAACCTTCGGCTCGGCGATCCCATATTTCTTCGGCAGAAAGATTTTTTATTTCCGCGAGCAATTGTTTTCGGATTTCAAAATCAATTGGCCTGCGATTATCAGGGTCAACGAGGCTGAAATCCCAAAGTTCGTTTCCCTGATAAATGTCCGGCACACCGGGCGCGGTTAGTTTTATTAAAGTTTGTGCCAAAGAATTAATTTGCGCGGCTTCAGTCAGCGCTGAAATAAATTTTTCCAGATCGCCGATGAAATTTTCGCCTGCAAGCGCCGCCGTGACACAATTTTTCAGCGCGTTGTCATATTCGGAATTGCGATTGTTCCAATCCGTGTGCTGCTTGGCTTCGCACGATGCTTTTTCCATGAATGCTAAAATGCGTTCGGGTGAAATCGGCCATGCGCCGGCGAGCGTTTGGTAAAAAAGATATTCCATGTTGCGGTCTGGAAAATTATTTTTGCGATGGCGCTCGTTCATTTTCGACCAGCGCAAAACTGTTTCGCGCCATTCGTTCGGAATTTCCGAAATTAGATTCATCCGCGCGCGAACGTCTTCATTTTTTTTTGTGTCATGCGTTGAAGTGCAAAGCATCGAATGCGGCCAGCGCGTTTGGAGTTCGCCGCAAAAATCGTGAAATGCTTCCGTGCTCACGCCGAATTTTCCCGGGTCGCCGCCGACCTCGTTGATTGAGGCAAAACGATTCAGGCAATAAAATGCCGTGTCCTCGACGCCTTTGGCCATCGCCGGACTGGTCAATTGCTGGAAGCGCGCGACAAATTCGTTTTCCAAATCGGTAGGGCTGACCCGCCGGTCCGCTTGGACGCGCGGCAGCGCGTCCCTACCAGTCAACAGCCTCCTCAAAAAATCAAAAAGTTCCGGCGGCAAATCCACGCGCAATTCTTTTGCTTTGGCCGCGGCTTGTTTGATGAAATGAAAATCGTTTGCGCCAACAAAATTTTCAGCGGCGCGAACATAAGTCCGATAAACCGGAAAACTTGCGGTGAATTCAATCAATGCTTCGCGCAATTGCCCATGCGGAAATTTTTGATGCGGCGAATATTTCGCGACGATTTGCGCGAGGATTTCCACGAGTCGGTTGATTTCCGTGACAAAAAGAGTTTTCAAAACGAGCCGCTTTTTGTCTTGAACGATTTTGCCGGAATCCGTCGGCTCGCCGGTAAATTCGCAATAAAAATTGGTCAGGGATTTTTCATTTTCGGATTGAATGAACAATCCGTTGACTTGATTCAGAAAATCATAGCCGGTCGTTCCTTGAACCGGCCACGTTTCGGGTAATTGTTCGTGCGGCTGCAGAATCTTTTCGACGACGATCCACAAATCCGGCGCGAGAACGCGCAATCGGCGCAAATAGTTTTCCGGGTCGCGCAGGCCGTCGGGATGATCCACGCGCAGGCCGTCGAGCCAGCCGTGTTCGATCCACTTGCGAAGCAGCGCGTGAACGTCGTTGAAAACTTTTTCGTCTTCGACGCGAATCGCGGCCAATGTGCTGACGGCGAAAAAGCGGCGGTAATTCAATCTCAAATCGCCGTCGCGCCAGAATGCGAGAAGATAGTTTTGTTTTTGGATCAATTCATCGAGCGCGGCGCGATTTGAATTTAATTGTTCAATGGAACAATTTTGCGGAATTGAATTTGGCGCGAGCGGAAATTTGCTTTCAAAATATGACAAAACAAATTCGCCATTTTCTTTTTCAATTTTTAATTCTTTGCGTTCCAGAATTTTTTCGTAAGAATCACCAAGAATCGGAACGAGGATTTTACCGCGCAATTTTTCGTCGCTGCTTTCCCAATTGATGTCGAAATGATTTGCGAACTGGCTCGTGCGGCCATTTTTCAAAACATCCTGCCACCATAAATTTTCCAGCGAGACGATTCCCATGTGATTTGGAACGATGTCGAGAATCAGTCCCATTTTTCTCTCGCGCAGCGCGTTCGCGAGTTTTTCCAAATCGGCTTCGGTGCCGATTTCAGGATTGATTTGACTGAAATCGCAGACATCGTAGCCGTGAACGCTATGCGGTGCGGCTTTGAAAAGCGGCGAAGAATAGAGGTGCGAAACGCCGAGTTCATGCAAATACGGCACGAGCGCGAGCGCATCAGTCAAACGAAAGTGCTCGTTAAATTGAAAACGATAAGTCGCGCGCGGAACTTGCATGGCTCAATCGCGTTGGACGTGAAAACCAAGTTGTTCGCCGAGCGTCAGAAATTTTTCCGTCCACGCCCTGGATTTTTCGTCACTGCGATTCTTCATTTCCGGCAAAATTTTCGCGACGAGCTGGTCGTAGATATTTTGGGCTTTCCATAAATTCACGCCAAAAGGAAGCGCTTGGATCAGCGCGGCGGAATTGGTGAAACGCTGGAGCATATCCGCGTCTTCCGGCGATTTGAAAAGCTCATCGCCCAGGCGGTCGAAGTGTTTTTTGACAGCGAATGCCAGCATGTCGTTTTCCAGCGGGACACTGGCCGTTTTTGCCTCGGCCAGCAGGCTTTTCACGCGCTCGGCGTCGAGGTGTCCGTTTTCAAATTGTTTTCGCAATTCGGCGTTGAGGACAAATTCCGTGGCGGGCGCAAGTGAATTGAGCGGCGGCGCGTGAATGTCGGCGAGAAAATGCGTGAGCGGTGCGTAACGGTCGGTGAGCAGGCGATAAGTGTTGTGAATTTCGTCGCGCGTGGCGGCGAGAATTTGATTGAGCACTTTGTATTGCTCGTCGCGAAAAAGATTTTTCAGCGAATAATTGGCGCTGCCAAAATGCTTGTCCATCATGCGGATCAGCTCGGGAAAATCCGCGCGCTCGAACGCGCTTTTGATTTCCTGAACCAGCGCGTCGTAATTTTCTCCGTTTTGAAAATAACGCACGCCGCAGTTCAAATTGTGTTCGCCCATGTAAAGCACGCCGTAAGTCAAAACATCGGAAGCTTTTGTCACGACAAAACTCACCGTGATGCGGCCGATGGCGAGGCGCGCGTTGCCGGCGGTGAAAAGCTGGCGGTCTTTCTGCTTCACATCGAATGAATAAATCCTCGCGGCTTCGGAATAAGATTCAAACAACGAGCTGACGGCATAATGCGCGGCGACTTTTTCGCGCGTCATCACGGCGGGCTTCACAAATTTTTCATAAATGACGCGGCCGTTTTGGTTTTCGGGAATGTTGCTTTTAGCCTGCTCCAGAATTTCCAGAAAGCCCGGCTCAAAATTTTCCGATGACAATTCCTGCGCCAGTTGCAGCGCGCGCGCGGCGTATTGGATGACCTGAACGGTTTCCAGTCCGGAAATTTCGTCAAAAAACCAGCCGCAACTCGTGAACATCAACATCGCATGCCGTTGCATTTCCAAAAGGCGCAGCACAGTGATTTGTTCAGCTTCGTTCAATTCGCGCGTCGCATGCTGCGCGAAAAATTTGGAAAGATTTTCCGGCGAACGATCCAAAATCACCGAAATGTATTCGTCGCGCGCCAGCCACGGGTCTTTCAAAAATTCTTTCGCCTTCATTTCAAAAATCGGCGCGAGATGGTCGCGCAACCAGTCCATCGCGTTGCGCAAGGGCGCGCGCCACTGCTGATTCCAGCCGTCGTGACCGCCGGAATTGCAGCCGCAATCGCTTTTCCACCGCTCGACGCCATGCGGGCAACTCCACGCGCTGCCTTGATGGATTTCCGTCTCGTGCGTCGGCGGATGTTTTTCCAGAAATTCGGCGTAGACGGTCAATTTCGCGAAATCACTTTTCTCGATTTGATTCAGCGCGAAGGCCAGCGCCATGTCGCCGTATTGAAAATGGTGACCGTAAGATTCGCCATCGGTCGCGATGTGCACAAGTTGGTCGTGATCGCGTCCGTCGTCAAATCCGTCAAACAATCGCGCCACAAATGTTTCGCCATTGGCCAGAAGGTTTTCGAAAGCGACGGCTTGTGCGATGGGCGCGTCATAAAAAAATACAGCTATCGAATGGCCTGACGGCAATTTCACAAGATAAGGCATGGAAGGATCAATGTTTGCACCGTTCACATCCTGCCAGTCTCCGTTTCCGTTCAGAGGCCGCACACGATTCGCTTGAAACGGCGAGAGAACCGTGAATTTGATTCCGTGTTCGGCGAGAACGTCGAGCGTTTCGTTGTCGGCGGCGGTTTCCGCGAGCCACATGCCTTCGGGCTTGCGGCCAAAGCGCGATTCAAAATCGCGGATGCCCCAAATGACCTGCGTGTGTTTGTCGCGCGTGTTCGCGAGCGGCAGAATCATGTGATTGTAAACTTGCGCGAGCGCCGATCCATGGCCGGAAAAACGTTCGCGGCTTTTTTTGTCCGCGTCCACAATGGCGTCGTGGATTTCCGGCATTTTTTCTTTCATCCACATCAAAACCGTCGGACCGAAATTAAAACTCATGCGCGAATAATTGCTGACGATGTTTTCGATGCGCCCCTTGCCATCGAGCAGTCGCGCGCGCGCGTTTGGCGCATAACATTCTACGGTGATGCGCTCGTTCCAATCGTGATACGGCGACGCCGAATCTTGCATCTCGACCGCTTCGAGCCATGGATTTTCGCGCGGCGGCTGATAAAAATGTCCGTGAATGCAGATAAATTTTTCCATAGTTTTTAACGGTAGTCACTAAATCCGGCTGACTGCTTAATTCTATTAGTGTTTAGCTGGAGATGTGCCGGATGTTTTTTTAAGTGAAATCCGTGATTCAGAAGTTTTCAAGCCGCAAAATGCAACGCGCGCAAAAAATTTAACCATTTTTGCAATGTGCGTTGGCAATTAGCGGCGCATTTCAAAGAAAATCTGTGTTAAATCAACTCGCTCTGCTTCTCGCCTTTGCTTTCGCGTTGCGCTTTGGCAAATGGATTTAACTGCGGCGGCGCTTCGACGCGCTCTTTGCTGCTCAACAAGCCTTCAATCGTCAGGATTTGGATTTTGGGATAATCCTTGTCGTGCCAGAGTTTGGATTCGTAACGGCCCGCGTCCGCCGCTTCTTCGCGCATCGGCTTTGTCGGTTTTTCCAGCGTGATTAAAATGCCGCCGACAAATTTCTGGTTGTTCACGTCACCGAGCAAGGTGGAAACATCGTTGCGCTGAACGCCACCGCCTTTGACTTGCACGAGGATTTTCTGGCGGACGGCTTCTTCTTTTTTGCTGGGGAGCACACGCGTCCCGCGTGTCGCGGTGGACGTCTCGTCCGCCGCATCCGATGATTCCCGCGCGACGCGGGAATCCGCACGCGAGACACGCGCGCTCCCCGAAACGTAATCATAAAAATACAGCATTCCGTCCACGCCGCGATCCGCGCCTTTGCCGTCACCTTCCGTGCGCGGGCGGGCGTCAATCAGCGAGAGCGCCCATTGCTGGAACTGCCACTTGTCCAGTTCCGCCAGCCGATGCTCACTTTTGAAAATCCCTCTTTGCGACATTGCTTAAAAAATTTAATTGGTTGTATAAATATGTCCTTGCTCTGGCTCGCCTTTATCTCTGCGGACAATAGTTGGGCGCACCCAAACTAATCGAATTAGCGATAAATTAGGCCCGCATGGCTGACGGCGCCAATGACCTCGGCGCCAATGTGGACGCAATTCTCGTCCAGTTGGTAAATGCCCGTCTTCTTTTTCGAGAACAGGAGAGCAAAGATAAACTTTGGAGAAACCGAGAGACAAAAGTTTCGATTCATTTCTATGTTTCTCTTTTGCAGTTGAAGATTTTTCGAGCTTGCTAACCAAACTTTCCGGCGCTCCGAGCCAGTCATTCTTAATGCTATCCCGCTCATAAAGGACGTAGGCAAGACCATTGGCAATCAGCTTGGTGACTTCTTTGTAAATTGGCAACCCATGCTCAAAGATAGCCCGCCTCTGCGCCTCTGTATCCTGCATGAATTTGTAGCCATCTCCGAAGCCTGCGGCTTCTTTAGTGTGTTCGTGAATATCCTCGGCTTTGGTTTTGATTCCTCGCTCCAGAGCCTCGCCGATTGTCTTTGCATTTGATAAATCCAAGAAAAAACCAAGCCCCAAGCTACCGATGGAACCATCGTCGGAGCATTGCGTATATTCGATCACCAACCCACCGAGCCTTGCGAATATGTAAGCCCCATCCAAAAACCGATCCTTGTTAGGCACGGTCTGAATTTGAGTATGCTGACCAAACTTAAAATAGAAGGCGTCAAACGGAGGCTTGAGAAGCGAGACTGGAATATCCTCCACATCGGTTTTAAGAAACGCATTAACCAAATCGTCTGAAAAAAGAAAAATGTTTTTACCACGAATCCACCAATCCAAATATTCCCGCGCAGATGAGACTTCTGAATATGCTTCTTCAACTTGTTCACGGCTTAAAAATTCTCCTTTGCCATCGAAAAAGAATCTTTTAGCTACGCGCTCAATGGTTGAATAAGTTCTCTCTGAAATAGGTTCGTTCCCGTGGGCTTTCACATATTCATCAACGACAGTTTTACCAAATTCATTGAATCGGTAGAACTGAACTGGTGGCAAATGTGTTTTCATATCCACGCTGCGGTCGGGTCGCAATGGAGATACAGGCTGCCGGTGGGTTTGAGGACGCGATGCAGTTCCACCAAGCGCGGTGCCATCATCGCCAGATACGCCATCATCGGGGAATTTTTCAGGAAGGAATGCAGCGCCTCCACCATTTCCACGACGGCGATGTTCGGGCAGTTGTCCACAAACTCGGCGTAGGTCTGCGCGGCGTCCGCCCAGTTCCAGGTGTCCGTGAAGGCGTGGAACTGCGCCTGAGTCGCCTCGCCGGAAGCTTCGCGGAACAGGACGTTGTAATCCGCATTGGAATTGAACGGCGGGTCGAGATAAACCAGATCAACGCTCGCGTCGGGAAAAAGTTTCGTATCCCGCAGCCACTTGAGATTGTCGCCAAAAAGAAGTTTATTCACGATAAACTTACTTTGGTTTTGGCGCGGGCGGTGGCTGTGGTGCTGTTTGTTTTGGCGGAATGTAGCTACTCTGCGCGCTAGGGACTTTTGGTGCAGGTGGTGTTTGTTTTGGGGGAATATAACTCCTTGTCTGCTTATTTTGGTTACTCATGGTGTTGCCAGTTCGTTGGTTTTTGTTTCAGGAATTACTGCTGTTGCATTCCTTGGAAGGTTTGCATACGCAAAACAGCATAAAAATATGAGTCCAAGAATAAAGAAAATTGCAGAAGCAATTGTGAATGCATGACACAAAAAATTCCAGCCGGGGTTTGAATTATTATATTTTTCAGAAATTGATTTATTTTCAGTTACCGCCTGAACACAGGCTTCATAGTGCGCGTCAAGGTCTTTGATTTGTTTCTGAATATAATATTGAGAGGTCAGAATCGCCAAAATGCCCGCAATGAGGGCTAAAATTAAGAGCGCCCAAGACCAACCTATTAAGAACAAAGTATTCTGTGCGATTGTGGGAGAAATTTTTTCAAGAAATGTTAAGGAAATTGCAAGTGCGCCTGCGCTAAGAGTCAAAATCCATTTATCATAGCGTCCACTAATTTCAATGGCCGCTTTTATGCATTCCTCTCGTTGGCGACAGTATTCTTTATAGTGCCCGTATTTTTCTTCGGCGATCATATAGAAGTCTGGCTTTTCCTGTTGATTGGCAGAATCCGCCCATTTCCGAACCGTGTCGAGAAATTTCAGACACCAGCCTTCATTTTATTTCGGCTCGGCGAGCAAATTGCACGAATTAACACGGATTGAATTGGCGAAAATTCGTGAAATTCGTGTCAAAAACTTGGTAACGTGAAACTTTAGTGGTTCGCCGTCATGTTTTGATTCACCTAGTTTTTTTCAGCCGGTAAATGCCGTAGCCGACGGACAT
The DNA here is from genome assembly GCA_036501565.1 of Verrucomicrobiia bacterium. Classification (GTDB taxonomy): domain Bacteria; phylum Verrucomicrobiota; class Verrucomicrobiia; order Limisphaerales; family UBA11358; genus UBA11358. The sequence goes on along the minus strand of DASYAA010000069.1, from coordinate 4,806 downwards.
GGTTGCCGTGATTCCCGCCGGAATGAAAAGCGTGTCCGCCTGCAAACCTTGATAGGCCAGCGCGCCAATGATGCCGCCGCATAAAAAACCGGAGATGATGAGCAGGCACATGCGCACGCGTTTGGCGTCCACCGGCAATCCGCGCAGCCGGTTGCCGAGCGCGATGCCAAGGTCGGTGAACATACCGGAAACGTGCGTGGTGCGGATGACAGTGCCGCTGTAAGTGGTCATCATGGCGTTTTGCAGGCCACACGCGCAGGCGGCGCAATACAGTCCTTTCAACTCATGGCGATGGAGCAATGGCACGGCGATGAAGAGCAGCGCGGATTCCAGCATCAGCGCAAAACCGTAGCGGCGTCCGAGTTGGAAGGCTTGATTTTGGATGATTAACCCGCTTAAGACGGTTCCCAGAACGAATGAGCCAAGGATGCCGGCGAAATGAAAAATGTCCCGCGCATTGCCTTCAGCCAGACCGATGGCGAGCATGGACGTGCTGCCGGTGAGATGCGTGATGGCCTGATGCTCGAAGCCGAGCAGCCCCACGACGTTGACCGTGCCGGCGATGAACGCCAGCACCCACGCGCCTGTCCACGCCCAATGCGGCAACTTTGAAATCATCCACAGGAATACGACTATTGTTTCCAAACCGTGTCGAGAAGTTTCTGAAAGGCCGCGCGCCAAAAAACATCACGACGTCGTTTGCATACACGCGCAAAATGTCAAAAAATAAGTCAGGCGGATGACAAGAGTTGTCTTGGCTTGGAACAATGGACGGCGTGACAAAAGATTTCGGACTGAAAACGGAATAAAAAATCCGTGGGTTGTCGTTTTTAATCCGTGAGTTGTTCCAAATAATCTTCCGTTTGTTACAAAACAACTTCCATTTGTCTCAAATAATCGGGCGGATGCTTCAACTAATCCGGTGGTTGTTCCGAATAATCCGGCGGATGGTCTCCTGTTTCGGCGGATGCGCCAAATAATCGGGCGGTTGTTCTAAATAATCCGGCTGATGCTCTGAAATATCCGGCGGATGGTTCAAATAATCCGGTGGTTGTTCCATCAAAGGCGGCGGATGCGTTAAAATATAGGGCGGATGCCTCAAATAATCTTCCGTTTGCCATTGAAAATCAGATGGGTGTCTGAAAATAACCTCCATTTGCGAGTGCAGGCCGGCGTAAAGGGTTCATTAAAGGTGAAAAAAGAGCATCCATAATCGGAATAAGAAATTGTTCCGGCTTTTTATTGCGTTTTACCTTCGTTCATCAAATTCAAAATTCCTTGCAGTGGAATTCTCACCCAATCGGGACGGTTGTTGAGTTCGTAACCGAGTTCGTAAATGGATTTTCGCAGCAGAAAAACTTCCGTCATCATTTGCAGATCGGATTCCGTCGGCGGCAAAAATGTCGCGCCTGACGCGGCTTTCAGGTAGGCCTTGTAAAAAATTGCGCTGACCCAGCGCGCCCAAAATCGCGTCCACGAAATCATTTGCTCCAATTGTCCTTCCATTGGCGTGCCGCGCTCGATGTGTTTCAATAGCGCCGCATAAGCCGCGTAGTGAAAAGAGCGGATCATTCCAGCGACATCCTGTAATGGTGAATGCTTGAGCCGCCGTTCGCTGATGGAAATCGCCGGTTCGCCCTCAAAATCAATGATGATAAAATCCTTGCCGGTATAAAGAACCTGGCCGAGATGATAATCACCATGCTGACGGATGCGCGTCGCATTGAGCGGTTGCTCGTAAATCTGCCGGAACTTTTTGAGAATTTCCGGTTCGAGCGCGAGGACTTGCTGTGCGCGCGCCTGAATTTCCGGTGGAAAAGTTTTTAACTGGCGGTTGAGCAGTTGAAAATTCTGCCGCGTCAAATTGCGCATGGATTGAAAAAGCCCGCGCTGTGCGTGCGGCGTGAACGGTTCGGGAACGAAACTGCGAATTTCAGTCTCGCTTGCGAGTGCGAGGTGCATCGCCGCCGTCCGCTCGCCAAGCAGCCGAGCGCTTTCGATGTAAGTGTCAATCAATTCGCGCGCCTGTTCGGACAATTCGGTTGCCGCGAGTTTTGTGATGCTGGCGACGGGCATTTGCAGCGCGCGTTTTTCCTGCGGCAACGTCTGCACGCGCTCGTAAAATTTTCCGAGCGAATCGAGCGTGTATTCCCATGCGTCCTTCGCCTTCGGCACAAACGACGTAAGGATCGCGACCGTGTTCGTTTCGTCTTTGCCGATGCGATATTCCAGAGCGCCTGCGAGTTGCGGTGCGTAGGGAAATTTTTGCGCGGTCAGATAATTCAAGATTTCCAGATCGGGATTGGTTCCGAAATCGAGCCGTCGGAAAAATTTCAAAATCAATTCTTCACCGAAAATGACCGAGGAATTGCTTTGCTCAGCTTTTGCAACCGATGGTTCGAGCGCGCCGCCGTTTTCCGCGAGAATTTTTTCAAAGTCGGAAGTATGCGTCGCTTCCAATTGTCCGAATTTGCCGTCGAGATTTTTTTGAGCGGAAAAAAGTTCGAGCAGCGCGCGGCAAAAATCTTTGCTGGCGACGGCATCGTAAATAACGCCAGTTTGATTCGGTTGATTGAAATTCAAGCGTGCGATGACAAATGGTGCGGAATCACGCGAGAGAATTTCCGCTGGTTCGCCGACGGCGCACGCGAGCGGCAAAACATAAATGTCGGGTTCAGCCTGAACATATTCGACCTGCAAAAAGGCAAAAAATGCTTTTTCCGCACCAAGCGGAACACGAATCATTTCCTGCACGCGCGCATATTTTATGGTTTTGGCCTTGCCGCCGAACCAGCGACGCGAGGGCAGCCAGCTTTGCAGCGCGCGCTCCAGTTGGATGTGATGCTGGTCGTCAAAAATTTCTTCCCAATCTTCGGCGATGTCCAAAATCGTCCGCGCGTCAGCGCTGACGGGCGCGCCTTTCGTTTCGACAGGCGCTTTGGTTTCGAGCGCAAACCAGTAAAACGCGTGCGGACCAAGCGTGAGCGGATATGGCTTGTCAGAAATTTGAGGAAATTCTGCACGGCCAAAAAGTTCGACTGGCACGAGCGATTGAAACGAGGACAAATCCAGTTCGACCGGCTGGACGAAGCGCGACAAATTGGCGACGACCAAAATGATTTCATTTTCATAGCGGCGGATGCAGGTGAAAATTTTCCGGTTTTCTGGATACAGAAATTCAATCGTGCCGCGACCAAACGCATTCTGCCGTTTGTAAAGCGCGATGATCCGCTTCATCCACCAGAGCAGTGAATAATTATTGCGCTCCTGCACTTCGACGTTGACGGCTTCGTAATGATTTTCCGGGTCGAGATTGATCGGCAGGAAAAGGCTCTGCGGATTCGCGCGGGAAAAGCCGGCGTTTTTATCCGCGCTCCATTGCATCGGCGTGCGCACGCCGTTGCGGTCGCCGAGATAAATATTTTCACCCATGCCGATTTCGTCGCCGTAATAAATCACCGGCGTTCCGGGCAGCGAAAGCAGCAGCGCGGTGAGCAATTCAATCCGTTTGCGGTCATTCCCAACGAGCGGCGCGAGACGACGGCGGATTCCCAGATTCAACCGCGCCTGATGCACGTGCGCATACATTCGATACATATAATCGCGCTCTTCGTCGGTGACCATTTCGAGCGTGAGTTCGTCGTGGTTGCGAAGGAACAGCGCCCATTGCGCGGTTTCGGGAATCGGCGGCGTCTGCTGCAAAATGTCAACGATGGGCACGCGATCTTCCATCCGCAGCGACATGAACAGTCGCGGCATCAACGGAAAATGAAACGCCATGTGACATTCGTCGCCTTTGCCCGCGCCGAAATATGCGACGGCGTCTTCCGGCCATTGGTTTGCCTCGGCGAGAAACATTTTATCGCCATATTTTTCATCAACGTGCTTGCGCAATTTTTTCAGATACTCGTGCGTCTCCGGCAAATTTTCGCAGCTCGTGCCTTCGCGCTCGAAAAGATACGGCACGGCGTCGAGGCGCATTCCGTCCACACCCATGTCGAACCAGAAATCTATGACCTTGATCATTTCCTCGTGAACGGCGGGATTGTCGAAATTCAAATCCGGCTGGTGCGAAAAAAATCTGTGCCAGTAAAATGCTTTGGCCAGCGCATCCCACGTCCAATTCGACGGCTCGGTGTCTTTGAAAATGATGCGCGTGCCTTTGTATTTGTCCGGCGAATCGTTCCAAACATAGTAATCGCGGAATTTGCTTCCGGCGGGCGAACGGCGCGCGCGTTGAAACCACGGATGCTGGTCGGACGTGTGGTTCAAAACGAGTTCGGTGATGACGCGCAGTCCGCGCTTGTGCGCCTCGCGCAGAAAATTTTTGAAATCCGCGAGCGTGCCATACATCGGATGCACGCCATAATAGTCCGCGATGTCGTATCCGTCGTCCTTGAGCGGCGATGGATAAAACGGCAGCAGCCAGATCGCCGTGACGCCGAGGTCTCGCAGATAATCCAGCCGCGTCGTCAGCCCGCGAAAATCGCCCGTGCCGTCGCCGTCGCTGTCCTGAAACGCGCGGACGTGCAACTCGTAAATGATTCCGCCCTTATACCACATCGGGATTTTTTCCGGCGCGCGCGCGGCTTTTTTCTCGGTAGCATTTTTCAAAATTTCAGTTTCGAGGCTCATGATGATTAAACGAAATAATCAAAATCATGTTCCGTGCGGACATGGCGGCGCAAACGAAAAATGTGCGCGGAAGATTTTTCGGGGTTCAATTCGACGTAATTTTTCTCGCCTTTCCACAAATAACGCGCGTCCGATAATAAATCATGCATCTGATAAGTTTTTTTGGCGTCG
>DASYAA010000068.1:0-7209 GCA_036501565.1 Verrucomicrobiia bacterium | reverse complement strand
TCGCCACCGGCGCGAGTTGGCTCGGATTGTTAGTCGTGGCGCTGACGATTGTCGGCAGTTCCAACGCGGTGAATTTGACGGATGGTCTCGACGGTCTGGCGATTGGCTGCACGTTGATAGTCGGGTTCGTTTTTTTATTTTTTACCTATTTGGCCGGCAACGTGAAGACGGCGACCTATTTGCAAATTCCTTACGTCAGCGGCGCGGGCGAATTGACCGTTTTTTGCGCAGCGCTCATCGGCGCGGGCTTGGGATTTTTGTGGTTCAATTGTCATCCGGCGCAGGTGTTCATGGGCGATACGGGTTCGCTTGCGCTGGGCGGCGCGTTCGGCATCATCGCAGTTCTGATTCATCAGCCATTTGTGCTGGTGATTGCGGGCGGGGTTTTCGTACTGGAAGCCGTGTCGGTGATTTTGCAAACCGGCTGGTTTCGGTTCACGCGAAAATATTACGGCACGGGCCGGAGAATTTTTTTGATGGCGCCGCTGCATCATCATTTCGAGAAAAAAGGCTGGTATGAATCGCAGGTGGTGATGCGGTTTTACATTTTGTGCGTGCTGTTTGCGGTCATCGCGCTGGCCACGTTGAAGTTGAGGTAAAAATGACAATGACATGGGACAAAAAAGAAATTGAAAACGGGCGTTTTGTTTCTTGCACCCGCTTGGTTTTATTGCTAAAAAACTTGGCGGAAACAACGGCGCTCGCGGTGGTCCAAAAGATGCTGCCAATCCAGTTTGGCGGTTGGAAATCAGGCGAATTTTATCGTGATGTTTTCAGCCCGTTGCAACCGGACAAATTTAATTTAACACGTTGTGGAATTTTTCGAGGGAAGATTTTGCAGCGTAAAAATCAAAACCAAAAAATAAAAAAACAGACCTCGAAGAAAGGACGCGACCCGCGCCAAATTCAATGAACAATCCAAATCCATTCGTTCCCAAAGGCTCACTTCTGGAAGAACAAAGCAAACGCCGCTCCCGCATGAAACTCGGCGTCTTCTGCGTGCTCGCCGTGAGCGTCATCGGTCTTATGGCCATGCTTATCCAGGGCTGCAAGCGCGAAACGCAAACCGCCGACAACACGGATAATTCCGCTTCGACGGTGGATACCAATATGCCAACGCTGGATACAAACACGCCGTCAATGGAAGCGTCGAATCCGCCGGTGGTCGCAACAAACCCTCCGCCGGTAGTCGCTCCGACTCCTGCGCCCGAACCCACGACGACAGAATACGTCGTGGTCAAAGGCGACACGCTCGGGAAAATCGCCAAGAGAAACGGCGTGACGCTCAAAGCGTTGGAAGATGCAAATCCCGGAATTGTCCCAACTAAATTGAAAGTCGGACAGAAAATTTCGATTCCAGCCGCGTCGGGCAACGAGGCTGCGACTTCGGCAACTGGTGCTTCAAACGCCGGCGACATGAGCGGCAGCGAAACAATTTATACGGTTAAATCCGGCGACACCTTGACCAAAATAGCAAGAGCGCATGGCGTGACTGTCAAAGCGCTTGAGTCGGAAAATAGTTTGTCCACGACAAAAATCAAAGTCGGGCAAAAATTGAAAATTCCGGCGAAAGGCGAATCCACAACTCCCGCGCCCGAACCGGCTCCGGCTGCGCCCGCTACAGCGCCGACAACAACGACTGCGCCAAGCGGACAGTAAGTGTCGGTTGAATAGAGCCGGCGTTTTGCGGTGTTGAAATGAAAGTCGCCGTAACAACTTTGGCGTTCTGTGTTGCCGCATTGCTGGCGCTCGGGCTGGTGATGCTTTACAGCTCGACGATGACGACGCAGGCCGGCGCGCGCGACCTGATGATGCAACTTGTCTGGTGCGGTTTGGGTTTCGCGCTATGTGTCACGGCGACGGCTTTCGATTATCAACTGCTGAAAAAACTTGCGTGGCCGATTTTTGCCCTGGCGCTGTTTTTACTCACGCTGGTTTTCGTGCCGATGGTCGGCCATGCGAGTCATGGTGCGCACCGATGGATTGGTCGCGGCCATTTTACCATCCAGCCGTCTGAATTTGCCAAAGTCGCGCTCATCATCATGCTCGCGTGGTATGGCGACCGTTATCAGCGGCAAATGCAAACGTGGAAACGCGGAATTTTTTTTCCAGTTGCAATCATCGGCGTCATTCTGGTTTCAATTTTTGTCGAACCCGACCGCGGCCAGACAATTTTATTGGCTGCCGTCAGCGGCGCGATGCTTTTGATTGCGGGCGTTCAATGGAAAAAAATCATCCCGCCTGTTTTATTGGCGACGGTGGCCCTGGCATTTTCACTTTTTCACGACTCCATGCGCAAAGGCCGCATCGCGGCATGGCTGCACCCGGACGCGCACGCGGGCGGCGCCGCGCTTCAGGCGCATCAAGCCATGATCGGACTTGGCTCCGGCGGTTTGACCGGACTTGGCCTCGGCAACGGACTTCAGAAAAACGGCTACCTGCCTGAAATTCAAACTGATTTTATTTTTGCGAACATCGGCGAGGAATTGGGCTTGATCGCGACGCTGCTCGTCGTGATAGCGTTCGTCGTTATCGCCATTTGCGGAATTTACATCGCGCTTCGCTCGCGCGATACGTTCGGCTTTTTGCTCGCGACGGGAATCACCTTGCTGATTTCTTTGCAAGCAGCCATTAACATTGGCGTTGTCACCAGCGCGCTGCCGAACAAAGGCCTGCCGCTGCCGTTCATCAGCTATGGCGGCTCCAATTTGGTTGCCATGCTCGCGTGCATCGGAATTTTATTCAGCATCGCTCGCCACGCCCCCGCGCACGAAAAAAATTCCAAGTCCGCCGCCGAAATTAGCGACAATCCCTTCGCCGCGAGAGCAACATGACCGCTTTCAAAACAAAAACGCCCTTCGTCGCCATCGCCTGCGGCGGAACGGGCGGACATCTCTTTCCGGGAATCGCCGTCACCGGAGAACTGAAAAAACGCGGCTGCGAAATTGCGCTGCTCATTTCGCCGAAGGACGTGGATCAACAGGCTGTGAAATCCGCGAGAGGTTTTGAAATCTTCACGCTTCCGGCAGTCGGTTTGCAAAATCGGAATTATTTTTCCTTCGGCTTGAGTTTCTGGAAATCGTTTCGAGCCTCGCGGAAAATTTTCAAACAACGCAAACCCGATGCTGTCCTTGCGATGGGTGGATTTACTTCCGCGCCGCCGGTTCTTGCGGCTAGAAAATTTGGCGCGAAAATTTTTTTGCACGAATCCAACACAATTCCCGGCCGCGCCAACCGTTTTCTGGCGCGATTTGTTGACGAAGCGTTCGTCGGATTTCCAGAAACAGAATCGCGATTGCGCGCAAAAAAAATTGTCCAAACTGGAACTCCCGTTCGTCCGCAGTTTTCCGCATCTCGCATCTCGCATCTCGCATCTCGCATAGAGCTTGGCCTTGATCCAAATCTTCCCACAATTCTTGTCGTTGGCGGCAGTCAGGGCGCGAGCGGATTGAATGAAATGATTTTGTCCGCGCTGCCGTTGCTCGGCCCAAAAAAATGGCAATGGCTTCATCTCGCCGGCACAAATGATTTTGAAAAAGTCAAAGCCGCCTACGCCGCGCAAAAATTAAAAGCGGTCGTCAAACCATTTTTTGCCGAAATGGATTTGGCGCTCGGCGCAGCGACCGTCGTCATTAGTCGCGCCGGCGCATCGTCACTTGCTGAAATTGCGGCGATGCGATTGCCATCGCTGCTCGTGCCGTTTCCGGCGGCGGCGGACAATCACCAATTTTTCAACGCGCTCGCCTTTGAAAAAACCAGTGCGGCAAAATTGCTCGAACAAAAAAATTCCATGCCGGAAAAATTCGCGGCAATTTTAATTGATTTGGTTGAAAATGAAATTGCGCGCGAAAAAATTCAAGCCGCACTCGCGCAATGGCACGCGCCGAAGGCGGCGGAGCAGATCGCAGAAAACATTTTGAGCGCTATTGCGCAGCAGCAGGAAAAAACGGCGCAATCGAAAATGGAAAAATGTGGTTGCGGTCACGCCCACGGCTCAGCGAAACACGCGCATTAAAAACATGACGCCGAACGCTGACATTTTGGAAAATCCGATGCGAATGGAGAAAAATATCGCTGATGAACTGGCCACCTGCGTTTCGCGCGCGACGGTGATTCGGCGCGACGAACCGCTGGCGAAGCATACGACGTTGCGCGTTGGCGGGACGGCGGATGTTTATGTTGAGCCGACAGACGAAAACGATTTGGCGAGTGTCGTGAAATTTTGCCGCGAAAACGAAATCAAATTTTTCATTCTTGGTCGCGGCTCGAATCTGCTAGTGCGCGATGGTGGATTTCGCGGTGTGGTGATTTGCCTGTCGCGGACGGAATTTTCCAAAATTGAAATCCGTGGCGAGCAAATTTTTTGCGGCGCCGGTGCGAAGTTGAAAAATGTCTCGGTCGAGGCGAAGCGCAATAATTTGGGCGGCGTGGAATTTCTCGAAGGCATTCCGGGCAGCGTCGGCGGCGCGTTGCGGATGAACGCGGGCGCGATGGGCGGCGCGACGTTCGATGTCGTCGAGTCGGTGCGCGTGATGGATTTTGACGGCAACGTTTCTGAAATGTCGCCGAAAGAAATGGCCGTGACTTATCGCAGTTGCGCGACGTTGAAAAATCACATCGCACTGGGCGCGGTGTTCAAATGCAAGACTTTGCCGCGCGCGGAGATTGAGCAGCACATGAAGACGTTCAGCGAGAAACGCTGGGGATCGCAGCCGGCGGCGCCGAGCGCGGGTTGCATCTTCAAAAATCCCAGCGCGATCCCGGCGGGCAGGCTGGTGGACGAACTGGGATTGAAAGGCGCGCGCGTGGGCGGCGCGGTGGTTTCCGCCGAGCATGGCAATTTCATCGTGAACGACGGCAAGGCGACGGCGCGCGACGTTTTGGAATTGATTTCTATTTTGAAGGCCAAGGCAAAGGCGGAACGCGGAATTGAATTGCACACGGAAGTTGAAATCATCGGTGAAGATCGTTGACTTCCAAAATGGTTGCGTTATGGTTGTGCCATGATAACGATTACAATTAAAGGTTTATCCAAAGAGGCGCACCGCGAATTAAAAAAACGCGCGGTGACGCATGGCCGCAGTCTAAACACGGAAGCCATCGCGGTGCTGGAATCCAGCGTCCGCAGCCAGCCGGTGGAGGCCGATGGAATTATTCAGCGGGCGCGCCAGTTCCGCAATTCACTCAAGTTCAAAGTCACGGCGGCGGATTTGAAGCGGTTCAAGGAAGAAGGCCGCGCGTGATTGTCGTGGACAACAGCGTGCTGGTTTATTTCTGGCTGCCGAGCGCTTTTGACGAGCTGGCGGAAGCGGTGAAAGATCGGGATAAGGTTTGGGCGTCGCCGATTTTGTGGCGCGCGGAATTTCGCAATGTGCTGGCGGGTTATCTGCGGCGCAAAACGCTGACCGAGGCCGAGGCCAACGCCGCTTATTTGAACGTGCAGAAAGATTTGGGCGCGAATGAATATTCCGTGCCGACCGAGCGGATCATCAAGCTGGTGCTGGCGTCTGATTGCTCGGCTTACGACTGCGAATATGTGGCGCTGGCGCAGGATTTGGGCGTGCCTTTGGTGACGGCGGACAAGCAGGTTTTGCGCGCGTTTCCGAAAATCGCCGTCTCGCTGGAAAAATTTGTGAAGTGACATGAACCAAGATTTGAACATCAAGGCGGCGCGCGACGTTTTGGAATTGATTTCAATTTTGAAGGCCAAGGCCAAAGCCGAACGCGGAATTGAATTGCACACGGAAGTCGAAATCATCGGCAAAGAAATTTTATGAAAATTATACAACTTACATTTTGTTCTTTGTTGGCAATGTTCCTTTGTGGATTTGGATGCTCCTCATCGAAGCTAACATCTCCAACGCCTGATCCGTTGGCGGGATGGCAAGTTGACCAAAAAGGAGAACCCAATCAGGCGATAGTCAATGATTATCAAAATTACATTCATACACTTTCACTCGAAGAACAGAAATATGCCGGTCCTATTTTCTTTTATAAAGACGGCACAGGGCAATACGCTGTCGAAATTCAAATAGGCTTGAATGGAACTTCGTGGGTTCACGTTTTGATTTACGACAAAGACAACAAGCGAATTAAGGCGATAAAATATTCGAGTGGCGATTATCACAGTTAAATTTTTTTCTGAAAAATGATTCAACGCTTAAAAATTGTGGTGATGCTCGGCGGCCCAAGCGCCGAGCGCGAAGTGTCGTTGCGTTCGGGCGCGGGCGTGGTGAAGGCGTTGCGGTCGCTCGGTCACTCGGTGGTCGAGCTGGATCCCAAAACGCCGGACTGGATTTTGCCGCCGGACACGGAGGTCGTCTGCCTCGCGCCGTTGCACGGAACTTACGGCGAGGACGGCACGGTGCAGCGGCAGCTGGCGCAACTCGGCGTGCTTTACACGGGCTGCGATTCGGAAGCGAGCCGGATCGCGTTCGACAAAGTTTTGACGAAACAAAAGTGCATCGCGGCCGGCGTGCCGACGGCGAAATTTGTGGTGGTCAATTCGGTAAAAGCGCCGCTGCCGAAAGATTTGCGGTTGCCGCTGGTCGTGAAACCGGTGCGGCAAGGTTCGAGCGTCGGTTTGCAATTTGTCGAGCGCGCGGAAGACTGGCAAAATGCGCTGGCGGAGGCGTTGAAATTTGATTCGGAAGTTTTGGTTGAGGAAAAAATCGTCGGACGTGAGACGACAGTTGGGATTTTGGACGGCAAAGCATTGCCGATTGTTGAAGTGCGGCCAAAAGCTGGCAGTTACGATTACAAAAATAAATACACGGCAGGTTGCACGGAATATTTTTGCCCGGCAGATTTTGATTCCACGATGGCAAAGAAAATTCAAGATGCCGCGCTCAGCGCATTTCGCGCGCTTGGCGGACGCGATTACGGTCGCGTTGACGTCATGGTCAATTCAAAAAATGAGCCGGTCGTTCTTGAAGTGAACACGCAGCCGGGGATGACCGAGACGAGTTTGATGCCGAAAGCTGCGGCAGCGGCGGGAATCAGTTACGAACAGCTTTGCCAGACGATGATTGATTTGGCTTTGAATAGAAAAATGGCGGCAAAGTCGAAAACTGAACAAGAAATTATGGCGGCGACTCTAGTCGTGAACACGATACTGCATCAATCACAATAACAATGTGGCCTAAGCACCAACAAAAAAATCGGCGAGTGCATCGCGGGCACGTGCTCGACGTGAAGTTGCGTTCGGAC
>DASYAA010000067.1:0-6100 GCA_036501565.1 Verrucomicrobiia bacterium | reverse complement strand
TGCCCTGATTTCTAGGCGCAATTTTATCTGTTGAGTCTTTATGTCTAAATCGTCCAACAATTTTTTTGTGAATTCTAATTCACCCGATGCCCAAGGCCATTTTGGTCCTTATGGCGGACGTTACGTGCCGGAAACGTTGATGCACCCGTTGCAGGAATTGGAAGAGGAATATTTTCGCGCGCAGCACGACCCGGAATTTCAGCGCGAACTAAATTATTATCTGTGCGAATTTGTCGGACGCCCGACGCCGCTTTATTTTGCCGAACGACTCACGCGCGAACTCGGCGGCGCAAAAATTTATCTCAAGCGCGAAGATTTGAACCACACCGGCGCGCACAAGATCAACAACGCGATGGGCCAAATTCTTTTGGCCAAACGCATGGGCAAGACGCGCATCATCGCCGAGACCGGCGCGGGACAGCACGGCGTCGCCACGGCCACCGTCGCCGCGATGTTCGGGATAAAATGCGTCATCTACATGGGCGCGGTGGATTGTGAACGGCAAATCCTCAATGTTTATCGCATGAAAATGCTCGGCGCGGAAGTCGTGCCGGTGCACGCGGGGCAAAAAACCTTGAAGGAAGCCGTCAACGAGGCGATGCGCGACTGGGTGACGAACCTCCGCAGCACGCATTACATTCTCGGCACCGCTTACGGCGCGCATCCGTATCCGGTGATGGTGCGGAATTTTCAGCGCGTCATCGGCGACGAGGCGCGCGCGCAGATTTTGGAAAAAGAAAAGCGACTGCCCGATTTGCTCATCGCGTGCGTCGGCGGCGGCTCGAACGCCATCGGACTTTTTTATCCGTTCCTCGAAGACGCGAGCGTGAAAATGATTGGCGTAGAAGCCGGCGGCGAAGGAATTTTTCCTGAAAAGCACGCGGCGCGGTTTCAAGGCGGGTCGCTCGGCGTGTTGCAGGGCACGCGCAGTTTTATTTTGCAGGACGAATTCGGCCAGATCCAATCCACGCACAGCGTCAGCGCCGGACTCGATTACGCCGCCGTCGGGCCGGAGCACGCTTTTCTGCGCGACAAAAATCGCGTCGAATACACTTACGCGACCGACGAAAAAGCGCTCGAAGCATTTATGAAACTGGCGCGGCTCGAAGGAATTATTCCCGCGCTCGAAAGCGCGCACGCCGTGGCCGAGTGCATGGTGCGCGCGCCGAAAATCGGCAAAGACAAATTGATCATTGTAAATCTTTCTGGTCGCGGCGACAAAGATGTTGAACAAGTGGCGGCGAAGGTGAAATTGGAAATGCCGAGATAAATTTTAGCGATGTTAGAAGCAGGCACCAAAACTTGCGCTATTCAAGGATGCCAAGAACAATGTCAACTTTGTGGATGGCCACGTCAGTTACATCAAGATTATTGGGAGATGAAATATTCGCCAACGGCGGCATTCGATCCGCCTGCCGGATACGAATTACCAATGGAGTGGGTATTGATACGAATATTTGTCTCGCGCCTTTCATGAATTTTTGCGGCAAAATAATTTCATGTTCATTGACGAAATAAAAATTTACGCGCAGGCGGGGCACGGCGGCAAAGGCTGCGTCGCGTTCCATCGCGAGGCTTACATCACCAAGGGCGGTCCCAGCGGCGGCAACGGCGGGCGCGGCGGCAGCGTCATCTTGCAGGCCGACCACGACCTGAACAATCTCATCGGCCAGTATTACGTCCCGCGTCTCATCGCGCCGTGCGGCGACGCGGGCATGGGCAAGGGCATGGACGGTCACGCGGGAAAAGACCTCGTCATCAAAGTTCCCTGCGGCACGCTCGTGTGGCGAAATCCTGCGCCAGCAAAACCTGTGGAAGAAGATTCCGAGGACGACGATGAGAATGAGGCCGAGCTGGAAAATAAAAATCCAATGTTCAGCACGAGCACGGGCAAACGTCCGTTGCTGCGCCGCGCAGCCAGCGGTCGCGCACTCGAAGTTGACCTGTCGAAGGACGACGCGGACGCTGAAAAACTTTCCGTCCTTTCGGCCAAAGGCGAACTTGTTGCCGACCTTACGGAAAACGGTCAACAATTTATTTTATGCAAAGGCGGTCGCGGCGGCTTGGGCAATCGTAATTTCGCCACCGCCGCGCGCCAGACGCCGCGATTCGCACAACCGGGCGAGCCGGGCGACGAAGGCGATTTTCTTCTCGAGCTTCGCATCGTTGCGGAAGTCGGCCTCGTCGGTTATCCGAACGCGGGGAAGTCCACGTTGCTCACGGCCATTTCCCGCGCGCGTCCGAAAGTCGCGCCGTATCCGTTCACCACGCTGCATCCGCAGATCGGCATCGTCGAATACGCCGACTGGAAACGGCTCACGGTCTGCGACGTGCCGGGCCTCATCGAAGGCGCGCACAAAAACGTCGGCCTCGGCCACAAATTTCTGCGCCACATCCAGCGCTGCAAAATCCTCGTGCTGCTGCTCGACATGGCCGGCACGGACAACCGCAAGCCGTGGGATGATTACAAGCAACTGTTGAGCGAACTGGAGCTTTATGATCCCGCGCTGCTCGAAAAACCGCGCCTCGTCGTCGCCAACAAAATGGACGAAGCCGTCGCCGAGAAAAATCTGAAGGAGTTCAAAAAGAAAATCAAAAAAGTTTCACTCCTGCCGATTTCCGCCGCGTTTGATCAGGGCATGGAGAAATTTCGCGAAACGATTCGCGAAGCGGTGGAAGATGCGTGAAATAAATTTCGGAAAAGTTCTTTGTTTTTGACTACTTGACACGGCTATTAGCAGTTTTAACCTTTTTGACGTTCTAAATCTGTATGACAAAATTCAATCACTGCCCGAATTGTGCCAAAATGCCGCCGGGTGGCATTTTTGGAACTAATGTGATGAACATATACGAATGCAAAGTGTGCGAAACGCTTTATTGCTATTTATGCGGTGACAAACGCTGCCCGAATTGCGGCAGCAAGGAACGCAAAGAAGCCGGAAAATGTTATAAAAAATAAGGAGAGAAATATGGCCGCACAAACTTGTCCAAGATGCAAAGGAAAAAAGAGAATTCCTTGTGGTTATTGCGGCGGCGACCGCGCTCAAAGACTTTCATGCACACATTGTGGGCGGACGGGTTTTATGATTTGTCCCAGTTGTAAAGGAATGGGCGGTATAAATTTTGGACAAACACCTTGGCGATAAATGTAAAAATCCAACCAACAAACTACCATAAATAGTTATGCCCAAGAAATTATTGTCGCTAGGAACAGATGGGAAACTGGTTCTTAAACTGTCTGATGGACGGGTTGAAGAACTTCCAAAAGCCGAATCCACTTTTCAGATTGCGCTCCTGCTAATCGACTGTTCTGGAAGTATGGCTGGCAATAAACTTGAACAAGCCCAATCAGGTGCGGCGACGTTCGCGATTGATGCTTTAGACAAAAATTATTTTGTTGGTTTGGTTCAATTTGCCGACAATGCGACTTTTGCCTGCAAACCAACCAGAGACATTTCCAATCTCCGGCAGCACATTGAGAATCTCACCGCAGGAGGAGGAACTAATATGACTCACGCCTTGCAACTGGCGACGGAAGAATTGACTCCAATAAATGGGTTGCGCGCCATCGTAGTTGTAACTGACGGTATGCCAAATGATCCGACGACCACTTTGAGCATGGCGCAGCGTGCAAAGAAAAACGGCATTGAAATCATTGCGATTGGAACTGATGATGCAGACAAGGATTTCCTAAATAAGCTGGCTTCCCGATCTGATTTAATGATTAAAGTTTCGAGAGAACTGCTTGGTCAGAGCGTCGCTTCGGCGGCGAAAATGCTTTCGAGTTCGTCACGATGAACCGGAACAACAAAGGTAGCGATGGACGATTTTCAAACCTACTATCAGATTCTTGAGTTAGCCGAATCTGCGACTCAGGATGAAATTAAAGCGTCTTGGCGACGATTGGCAAAGGAGTATCACACGGATGGAATCCCTGCGGAAAGGACGAAACTACGGGAAGAAATCACTGAAAAGCTTCAGCAAGTTAATGAGGCGCATGGGATATTAAGTAATCCCAACACGCGCCGACAATATGACGAACAGTTGAAAGAACTTCGTGAAAAGAAGCGCGAAGCTTCAAACCCAAGCCGTTCGTATCCGCCACCACCACATTCTCCACCTCCTCGTCCTCAACCGCCGCCGCCACCACCAAAACCGCCGCAATCCACACAACCAACAACCACGCCCAAGCATTCGTCAGTCGGCATTTATTTAGTCGCCGCTGTTATACTCGTCGCGGTTTTATTGTTTACCATGCGGAATCAGGGGCAGAATGGAAATGTTCTGTCACAAAATCAATGGTTGGATATGGCTATGCAAAGTGCTGTGACATCTATTGACAACCGGGAAATAACGGGTGCTTCCGCTTCTCAAACCGTTTTGTTCTCTGACAATTTTAAGGGAAATTCAATAGCCCCAACAAAATGGGTGGTTTCAGGAAATTCCGTAATCCAAGCTAATCAAACGATGGAAGTTTTGACGACGGTCATGGACGCCGGGGGCAATTTGACCAGCGTTCCTTTTGGCGTGGCAAATACAGGCTTGATCACTATTACGCGACAGGCGTTTCTCCACCACAATGATGCGGTTTATTTCAACGGACAGAATCATTTTTTCAGCGGAAGTTTATCCATAAAAGTCGGTTCCATTCCTGCATTTTCTATTCAATATGCCGACATGGATTACTCCGATTTGTCAACTTACATGGCACGCTATGGATTTTTCATGACTCGAAATGATTCATCTGTGATTGCCAAGTCCAATCAGCCAAACGTCAGTCCGACGATTTCTCCATTGTGGGATAAATGGTTTAATGAAAAGATTACTTACGATCCGGTTGGGGGAATCATGGAGTATTTCATAAACAATATCAGTCAGGGAACATTCAATGTCGGCGCGTTGCCAGAAACGGATTCACCAACCATGACGCTTCATTTTAACGCTTGGGGCTGGTATACCGGACACGGGCAGTTGATCAGAAACCTTACAGTTTCTCAAGCGACGAATGTTCAGTAAATTAATTCACCCAAAAGGAAAAGGAGCAGTCCTAGTTTGCAATGTCGCGGTGAAGATTTTCCAAAAACCGCATCACGGTGTCGCCGTGCTTGAGCATTTTCACTTCCGTCCACGGCGCGACGATTTCCAGCGTGTCGCGTTTCGTGTGGCCGAGAACAAATCTTCCGCCGGACGCGAGCAGTTTCGGCAGATTTTTATCGTCGAGCAATTGCTGCGCAAATGAAGTCGAACGGCGGTTCACATTTTTTTCGCCGTAAGGCGGATCGGCGAGGATCAAATCAAATTGCCGTCCGCTTTCCGCCAGTTGGTTCATCACCGGAAAAACATCCTGCGTCCGCACTTCCAGAATTTCGCCGTAACCCGCCGCATCCGCGTTGTTGCGGATAAATTCCGCGTGCCGATGCGATTTCTCGACGCACATCACCGAAGCCGCGCCACGACTCAAACATTCCAAGCTCAACGCGCCGCTGCCCGCGAACAATTCCAAAACCTTAGCGCCGACAACCCGCACGCCGAGCGAATTGAAAACCGCCTGCTTGACCAAATCCGGCGTCGGGCGGACGTCGAGTCCCTTGGGAACTTTGAGAATCCGCCGAGCCGCGTTGCCGCCAGTGATGCGCATGGAAAAATTTAACCACGGATTAACACAGATGGACACAGATAAAGAAATCACAATCCGTGTTTATCCGTGTCTATCCGTGGTTAAAAATCATTTGAAAATCTCCGCGAAGAAATCTTTCATCGCCTGCCACGAACGTTTGTCGGCCTTTTCATTATATTTCGCGCCGGCATTGACGAAGCCGGGATTGGGCTGCGTGAAGGCGTGGACCGCGCCGCCGTAAAACGTGATTTCCCAATCCACTTTGTTGTCGCGCATCTCGCTTTCAAACGCGGTTAAATCGTCGGGTTTCTGGAACGGATCATCCGCGCCGGCCAGCGCGAGCACGCTGCATTTGATGTTTTTGGCGTCCGCCGGATTCGGTGCGTCCAGCCCGCCATGAAAACTGACGACGCCGGCAATGTCAGCGCCACTCAAGGCGAGTTCAATCACCGTCGTGCCGCCGAAACAATAGCCGATGGCGGC
>DASYAA010000066.1:0-22751 GCA_036501565.1 Verrucomicrobiia bacterium | reverse complement strand
CCGGAACGATTCGCGAAACTTCACCTTCAAATTCATCACCGACTGCATTTTTGTCGAGCGCGCGTCGCCCAGAATCGAGCGGTTGCCGAGTGCGCGCGGACCAAATTCCATCCGGCCTTGAAACCAGCCGATGACTTTTTCGGCTTTCAGCAATTCGACGGTGAAATCCAGCAGCGCGTCCTTTTCCATTTTTTGAAAAACGGCATTATGCGAGCGCAGCATTGATTCAATTTCGTCGTCGGGAAATCCGGGGCCGAGGAGCGACGCCTGCATTGAATCCGTAGGAACGGCAACTCGCGGATATTCTTTGTTCGCATACCAAGCGGCCAAAGCCGCGCCGAGCGCGCCGCCCGCATCGCCTGCCGCCGGTTGAATCCAAATCCGCTCAAAAATCTTTTCATGAAGAATGATTCCATTTGCCACGCAGTTCAGCGCAACACCGCCGGCCATGCAAAGATTTTTCTGGCCGGTGACTTCGCGGGCGTGACGCGCGAGCAGCAGCATGATTTCTTCCGTGACCAACTGGATTGAGCGCGCCACGTCCATGTGCCGTTGCTCGATTATTTCTTCCGGCCCACGCGGCGGCCCGCCGAATAGTTTATGAAATTTTTCATTCGTCATCGTCGTGCCGCGCAGAAAATTAAAATAATCCAGGTTCAGCCAGAACGACCCGTCGGGTTTTATGTCCAGCAATTCGCGGCGAATGGCATCGGCAAATTTCGGTTCGCCGTAAGGCGCAAGTCCCATGAGCTTGTATTCGCCGGAATTGATGCGGAAGCCGCAATAATCCGTGAACGCGGAATAAACCAATCCGAGTGAATGCGGAAAGCGCAACTCCTTTAGCATTTTAATTTCATTGCCGTGACCGTGCCCAATGGTCGTCGTCGCCCATTCGCCGACGCCGTCAATCGTGAGAATCGCCGCCTCGTCGAATGGCGACGGATAAAATGCGCTTGCCGCGTGCGATTGATGATGTTCGGTAAAAAGAATTTCGCATTCAGGTCGCAGTTCCGGCAGCTCCGCGCGGATCGCTTTGCGTAAATCCAGTTTCTCGCCGAGCCAATTGGACAGCACGGTGGGAAATGTGCGCCAGCCGCCGGGCGCGACGGCGAGATATGTTTCGAGCAACCGCGCAAATTTCAAAACGGGCTTGTCGTAAAAAACTACCGCGTCGAGTTGCGCGGGCGTCAGATTCGCGTGGCGAAGGCAAAATTGCGCGGCGTGACGCGGGAAGTCGGAATCATTCTTTTTGCGGGTGAAACGTTCTTCCTGTGCGGCGGAGATGATTTTCCCGTCACGCACCAGCGCGGCGGCGGCGTCATGATAATATGCCGAGACGCCGAGGATATTGCGCGGCGCGGGCATCGTTCAAAGAAACGGGTAAAGTGCCCAGGCGATGCCGGAACTGGCCGTGAAGATCAAAATGGCTCCCAATAACAGCAGTATTACAATCAGGGGAATGAGCCACCATTTTTTTTCCTGCCTGGAAAATTTCAGAAATTCTTTTAAGAGTGACCACATGGATTGATCCAATCTAAATTTTATACCAATGTTTGCAAGCACAAACGGGTTCCATCCGTTTTTAGCGGCGAATTGAAATTCCCGCCATAAAGTTTAGTTGTGTCACCCAATCGTCACGCGGTTGTCACGGAATTGAAATTGTGTGACAGATTTGCGCGTGCCATGCTGTCGCCGTGAAGCCGAAGATTTTGGTCGTGGATGATGAACCGGAGGCGGTTGAACTCGTGGAGTTCAATCTTAAGCAATCCGGTTACGTCGTAGCGACCGCCGCCGACGGCTCGGAGGCGTTGAAAAAAGCGCGGTCGCAATCACCCGATTTGATCGTGCTCGACGTGATGTTGCCGGAAATGGACGGTTTTGAGATTTGCAAATCGCTGCGGCTCGATTCCACCACGGCGAAAATTCCCATCATCATGCTCACGGCCAAGGCGGCGGAAATTGACCGTGTGCTCGGCCTCGAACTCGGCGCGGACGATTATCTGACAAAACCGTTCAGCCCGCGCGAACTTTTATTGCGCATCAAAAAACTTCTTTCGCGCGGCACAACCGGAGAAAAACCCCGTGACCAATTGCGTTTCGGCGATTTGCTGGTTGACATTCCGCGCCATATTGCCAGTTGGAAAGGCAAGGCGATTGAACTGACCGCGACGGAATTCAAACTGCTCACCGTCCTCGCGCAACGCGCCGGGCGCGTGCAATCGCGCGACCATCTGTTGCGCGACGTTTGGGAATACGACAGCCTGATTGACACGCGCACGGTGGACACGCATATGCGGCGGCTGCGCGAAAAACTCGGGGCGGCGTCGAAGCATCTGGACACCGTTCGCGGCGTCGGTTATCGCTTCGTGGAGTAATGGGGCCTGCACTCCTAATCATTCTTGCACTCGGCGCGCTGGTGGCACTGCATTTCCGGTGGCGGCAAAATTTTTTGCGCCAGCAACGGCAAGCCCGGGCGGACCTTGAAGATTTTCAGCGCCGTCAAAAACAAACGACCGTTGACGCGCAGGCGCAGCAACAGGTTTTGTTCAACTCAATGCTCGAAGGTTTGCTGCTCCTCGACCGCAACCGCAAAATTTATCTCGCCAACCGCAGCTTCAAAAATCTTTTCGGTTTGAAAATCGAGTTGCGCGGCAAGACCGTGATGGAAGCCTTGCGCGTCCATGAACTCGCCGAACTCGTCGAGCGCGCCGAAGTCGAAAAGCAGGTTCTTGATTACGAGTTGAAATTGCCGGACTTGAGCGAACGCTGGCTGCAGGTTAATGCCGCCGTTATCGCCAATTCTGCTGGCGAACGCGAAGGAACCATTTTGGTTTTCCACGATCTCACACGGCTCAAGCAACTCGAACGCACGCGCGAGGAATTCGTCGCCAACGTCAGCCACGAACTCCGCACGCCGCTCTCGCTCATCAAAGGCTACGTTGAAACATTGCTCGACGGCGCGCGTAACGATCCGGCCATCGCCGAACGATTTCTGAAAATCATCGAGCGCAACACGCAGCGGTTGGATTTGCTTATTCAAGATTTACTCACGATTTCAGCGCTGGAATCTGAACGCATCAAACTAAACTTACAGTCGGTGGAATTGCGACCGCTCGTTGAAAAGATTTTTTCCGATCTGAAACCGCCAGCAGAAAATAAAAACGTCGAGCTTGTGAGCCAGTTGCCCGAACTCACCGCGACCGCCGATGTGAACCGCCTCGAACAAGTCCTCGCCAATCTCGTGGACAACGCCATCAAATACGGACGCCCGCAAGGTCATGTCACCGTCGGCGGAAAAAAACTGGACGACGGAAAGCTGGAAATTTTTGTGCAGGATGACGGGCCGGGAATTCCCGCCGAATCGCTCGACCGCGTCTTTGAAAGATTTTATCGCGTGGACAAGGCGCGCTCGCGCGACCAAGGCGGCACGGGTTTGGGACTTTCGATTGTGAAACACATCGTGCAGGCGCACGGCGGCGAAGTCTGGGTGAAAAGCGAACTCGGCAAAGGCGCGACGTTTTTCTTCACGCTACCGGCGGCAGAAATGAAATCCAAATGAAAAGATATTTTGCTGAAATTCTTGGAACGTTCGCCCTCGTTTTCGCAGGCACGGGCGCAATTGTAATTGACCAAGTCAGCGGCGGTGCAATTACGCACGTCGGAATTGCGCTGACGTTTGGCCTGATTGTGTTGGCGATGATTTACACCGTCGGAGACATTTCCGGCGCGCATTTGAATCCCGCCGTAACCATTGGCTTTTGGGCGGCGCGAAGAATGTCTGGCCGCGAAGTTTTGCCTTACATTGCGAGTCAATTTATCGGCGCAATTCTCGCCAGCGCGTTGCTACGATTTCTTTTTCCAGAAAATAAATTACTCGGTGCAACATTGCCCGCCGGTTCGGAGTCGCAATCTTTCGTTCTCGAAACCGTCCTGACATTTTTTCTGATGCTGACGATTCTCAACGTCTCGACCGGCGCGAAGGAAAAAGGCGTCACGGCGGGAATCGCCATCGGCGCGGTCATCGCGCTCGAAGCGATGTTCGCCGGGCCGGTTTGCGGCGCGTCCATGAATTCCGCGCGTTCGCTCGCGCCCGCGCTTGTGTCCGGCCATTTCGAGCATCTGTGGATTTATCTCACCGCACCGCCGCTCGGCGCAGTCGCCGCGATGTTCGCCTGCCGCTGCGTGCGCGAAAAAGATTGTTGCACCAAACTGAAACCCGAAACCGCATCGTAAAATTATGAAGAAAAAAGTTTTGTTCGTCTGCATCCACAACAGCGCGCGCAGCCAGATGGCCGAGGCGTTCCTGAACCAGATCTGCGGCGACGAATTTGAAGCGCATAGCGCGGGACTTGAACCGGGAAAATTAAATCCCACTGTCGTCGAGGCGATGCAAGAAGTCGGGATTGATATTTCCGGCAACAAAACGAAATCAGTTTCTGAATTTTTGAAATCGAATAAATTATTTTCTCACGTCATCACGGTTTGCGACGAGGCGAGCGCGGAACGCTGCCCGATTTTCCCCGGCGTCACCACGCGGCTGCACTGGAGTTTTCCCGACCCGTCCGCTTTTCAAGGCGTGGAAAAACTGGCCAAAACCCGCGAAGTGCGCGACGCTATCAAGGAAAAAATCGAGCAATGGTGTGCGGAAGTTTGTTGTCTGGCGGCGGCTTGAACTAAACAATATCAAAACTGATGTTTGCCAATCGCTTCTTTCTCATGTTGAGAGAATGAATCGTCAAATTCAGGACGGATGACTTTGAACTCGTGAGTCTCTTCATCGTATTTATAAATTGAAATTTCTTTCCAGTGAAGGGTGTGAACGCCTTTGTGTTCCTTACATCTCAAGTGCGAAACCTTTCGAGCATATAGATATGGCTTAAGACCAAACGTAAATCTTTCGTGTTCTTTCCCCATGAACATTCGTTTTTGTTGGGCTTGATCCAAACCAAAATACATACGTTCTGATAAGGTGAGATCAGCTTGTGCGCACCAAATCGCAACGAGCATTCTTTTGACACGTTCAGGCTTAAAACGTGAAGATAGCACCGCGACAACTCTAGGCTTATTAAGTCCCCAGTGTTTGCATCCAAAATCTTCCCATGTAATTAACCACGCCTTTCGGCCTGCTCTCGTCATATTTTATGACCATATTATGACTCATTGATTTGTCTAGTGAAGTTTAGCAGCGGAAATTCCTTTTTAAGCGCGCGTAAAAATTTTATAGTGCGGCATGGTTCACGTTGGCATCGGCTACGACGTCCACGCGCTGGTCGCGGGACGCAAACTCATCCTCGGCGGCGTCGAGATCCCGCACACGAAAGGTCTCGACGGCCATTCGGACGCCGACGCGCTCATGCACGCCATCTGCGACGCGCTCCTCGGCGCGCTCGGTGAACCGGACATCGGCCATTTTTTCCCGAACACCGACCCGCGCTGGAAAAACGTGCCGAGCAAGATTTTTCTGGAGGAAGCCGCGCGCATCATCGCGCTGCGAAATGGAAAAATCGTGAACGTGGACGCGACAGTCATTGCGCAGGCACCGAAAATTTATCCGCACATCAAGGAAATGAAGCTCTGCATCGCGGACGCGTTGAAAATAGATTTCAAAAAAATCGGCATCAAGGCGACGACGAACGAGCTGATGGGTTTCATTGGCCGCGAAGAAGGCATCGCCGCGATGGCCGTGGCGAGTGTGGATTTGCCGGAATAATTTTAGCCACAGATAAACACAGATTTGGAAAAACGATTTGATCAGGAGTTTCTGCTTGTTTTCATCTGTGCAAATCTGTGCCCATCTGTGGCTGATTAAAAAATCATGGCCACAAAAGCTGAAATCAGTTGGAAGCGCGTCACCGAGGACGGCGAGAAAATCCAGGTCAACGCCCAGCGCGTGAGCCGCGAGTGGAAATTTTCGCAGCGCGCGAAGCGTTTTGATCAATGGCAGCCCGTCGCCGATCCGCCGCTGGAAGACTGGCTGGAATTGCTGGACGCCGTGCAGCGGCTCATCACGCGCCGCCGTTTGCAGCCGGAACATGAGGAGCGCGTCCGCCAGCGCATCCGCGAGCGTTTTCCCGAGGCGGGAGTTTAGGCGAATCTGTTCTTGGAAAAATTTTCGCTGCTGACAGAATCTGCGCATGGAAAAATCGGGAAGCCGCAAAACCAGCCAGCCCAAATCGTCGAACATCACCGCGACTATCAGCAAAGTCACTTTGTCCCAACGCGAACGGCGCAACGCTCATCGCGGCTGCGTCCTTTGGCTCACAGGACTTTCCGCCGCCGGCAAATCCACCGTGGCCAACGAGCTTGAAGCAGCGCTTTTCCGTCGCGGCAATCAAGTTTTCGTTTTGGACGGCGATCGCGTGCGCCACGGCTTGTGCCGCGATTTGGGATTTTCGCCGGACGACCGGCAGGAAAATATCCGCCGCGTGGGCGAAGTTGCCAAACTGTTTGCCGAAGCCGGTTTCATTTGCGTCACGGCTTTTATTTCACCTTATCGCGCCGACCGTTCGCTGGTGCGCGGGATGATGGCGGAAAGAAATTTTTTCGAGGTCTTTGTCAACGCGCCGCTGGCCGTGTGCGAAGCGCGCGATCCGAAAGGGCTTTACGCAAAAGCACGCGAGCAGAAAATCAAAAATTTCACCGGCATTTCCGCACCTTACGAGCCGCCGCTGAATCCTGAAATCGAATTGCGCACGGACAAATTGACGATTGCCGAAGCGGTGGAAAAAATTTTTCGGCATTTGCGGAAGGCGCGCGTCGTGAAAAAAGATTGACCGGCGGCGGCGCATTTCTACATTCGGCTCGTGGCTAATCCGCCTTTAATTTTAGTTTCGCCGAGCCTTGAAAAGCGCGGCGTCGAATTTCATGATTTGTCCGTCAGTCTTTCGGTCAAATATGAAAATGCAATTTTGCAAGCCGGTGGAATTCCGATTATTTCGCCCATCACGACCGACCGCGCGCTGCTTGCGGAAACTCTACGGCGCGTGGATGGCGTGCTGCTGACCGGCGGCGACGACATCAATCCCGATCTTTACGCAAAAAAACTTTCGCGCGCCGTCCGCAAAACGGTGGAGCAAACTCCCGACGGCGGCGGGCGCGATTTGCTGGAACTGGTTTTAATTGATGAAATTTTCCGCCAGCGCAAACCGTTGCTGGCGATTTGCCGCGGACATCAAATGTTGAACATTGCGCTCGGCGGCCGGTTGATTGTGGACATTCGCCATCAAGTGCCGGGCGCGCTCAATCACCAGCGCATGGATCAGGCGGGTGAATTAGTGCATGAAGCGGCGTTGACAGCGGGTTCGCTCTTGGCCAAGATTGTCGGCAAGCAGGTCTTGGGTGTGAACAGTTCGCATCATCAGGCGGTTTTGGAGCCGGCGGAACCGTTGATGGCCGTGGCGCGAACGCGCGATGGAATTGTGGAAGCGATGGAATTGAAACCGCACGCGGCGCGTCTCATGCCGTTTTTGTTAAGCGTGCAATTTCATCCCGAACGGCTGACGGCCCGACACGCCGATCATCGCGCGATTTTTAACCGATTCATCCAAGCCTGCGCAAAGCGAAAATCATGAAAGCCAAAATTCTCATCGTGGACGACGAAGCGGACATACGCAATTTGCTCGCCGCCGTGCTGGACAACTATTACGACGTCGCCGAAGCCGGCAGCGGCGCGGCATTGCAAAAAACTTTTTCGCAAGAGCAGCCCGACGTCATCCTGCTCGACGTGAAATTGCCGGATGCGCACGGCCTTGATTTATTGCCGCAGATCAAAAAGCGCTGGCCGGACACCGAAGTCATCGTGTTGAGCGGTCAGGGCACGATCACTATGGCCGTTGAAGCCGGACGCCGCGGCGCTTTCAATTTTCTCTCCAAGCCGTTTGAAAATGAAAAGCTGCTCGCCGACGTGAAATGCGCCATCGAACGCAAGGAGCAGACCGAGGAAAATTCCACGCTCCGGCGCGCGCTCGAAAACATGAGCGGCACAGCCTCGCCGATTTTCCGCAGCGCGGCCATGCAGGACGTCGTTCGCACCGTCGAACGCATCGCGCCCAGCGACGTCGCCATTTTGATCACCGGCGAAAGCGGTTCGGGCAAGGAAGTCATCGCCGACCTTTTGCACACTTTAAGTCCGCGCAGCAAAAACCGGATCATCAAAATCAATTGCGCCGCGTTGCCGCGCGAATTGATCGAAAGCGAACTGTTCGGCTCCGTCAAAGGCGCGTTCACCGGCGCGCACACCGACCGCGAAGGATTGTTCCGCCAGGCCGAAGGCGGCACGCTGTTCCTCGACGAAATTTCCGAAATGCCCATTGACACGCAAAGCAAACTGCTTCGCGTCCTGCAAGATCAGGAAGTTCGTCCCGTCGGCGGCAAGACCAGTTACAAAACCAACTGCCGTATCGTCGCCGCGACGAACCGCCGACCCGAAGAAGCCATCAAGGACGGCAAGTTGCGCGAAGATTTATTTTACCGCATTAGCGCCATTTCCGTTCACCTGCCGCCGTTGCGCGAACGGCGCGACGACATCGTGCCGCTGGCCAACGCATTTCTGAAACGCTTCGCCGCGCAGGCCAACCGCATCATCACCGGCTTTGCGCCCGACGCGATTGACCGGCTCACCGCCTTCGACTGGCCGGGCAACATCCGCCAGTTGCAAAATGAAGTCCAGCGCGCCGTCCTGTTGAGCGAAGGCGATTTGGTGAGCGCCGCCGACCTTTCCATCACGAACGTCAAGGCCGGTCCAAGCGACGGCAACGACACAAACTTCACGCTGCTCGAAGGCGTCGAACGCAACGCCATCATCCAGACGCTCAAGGAAACCGACGGCAACAAGCTCGAAACCGCCAAACGCCTCGGCATCGGACGCCAAACGCTCTACAACAAAATTAAGGCTTACGGAATCGAAACCTGATTGCCTTTTGTCGGTGCGGGTTCGACGTTCATTTCAAAATGAAACTAGAAAGGCTGCAAAACACGCAGCCTACTAACTGTTAGACGACTGTGCCAATTGGACAATGTCACGATTGATAATCTTATTTGCCAGATACATTGCTGCCATTGTGGTGGCTTTTGCGGTATCATTTGCGCTTTGCATGTTGCAGTTCATCATACTTTTAGCGTTTTCGCTTTTAGGTGTTCCCGACTCGCTCATTGAACATTTGCATATCATTATGTTTTTTATCGTCGCTCCCATCATTGGATTTTGCGGCGTGTTCCTAAGCAGTTTTTGTTTGGATCAGGCCCAGCGCCGGTTTGGTTCCGTTTTCCTGCTTCTTTTGGGACTGGCCGTTTATATCTTTTGGACCAGTTTCATGAAGTATCAGGGAGGTGATGGTTACGAGGCCCATCCTTATTTTTGGCTTTTAGGTTTTACGGCATTGGCTCTTGGCGAGGCAATCGCAGTGATGCTTGTTTTTCGACGGTCGTCTAACAACTAGATAGGCTGCAAATTTCTTCGCCCAATTCCGTTTCAAAGTTTTTTCAGTTCTGAATTCGCCAGTTGAATCAGCGGCTTGATGGTTGCCGCATCGAATTGAAACTTGCAGCCCGCCGCCGTAAACAATTCCGGCAACGGACGCGAGCCGCCGAGCGCCAAGGATTTTTTGTAATCGTTCAACGCCTTCGCCTTGTCGCGCCGCGAATTTGCCCAGACCTGCAACGCGCCAAGCTGCGCGATGCCGTATTCGACGTAGTAAAACGGATGGATGAAAATATGGAGCTGCCGGTGCCACGAATGCGCGCGAATTTCTTCGTAGCCGGAAAAATCCACGTCACCGCCGAAGCGATCCATGAGTTGCAGATACGCCGCCTTGCGTTCGGCGTGCGTGTGACCGGCGTGCGTGTAAATCCAGTGCTGAAACGCGTCCACCGTCGCCATCCACGGAAAAAATCCGATGATGCCTTCGAGGTGCGTTTTGCGCGCGCGATTCGCTTCCGGCGTGGAATAAAATTCTTCGAGAAATTCGTTGCCGAGCAATTCCATGCTCATCGAGGCGACTTCGCAAAATTCAATCGGCGCGTTGCGATACGCATACAAATCCTAGTCGCGCGTCGCCTGCGCGTGAAACGCATGGCCGGCCTCGTGCAAAATCGTCTCCACATCGCGCTGCAAACCAATCGCGTTCATGAAAATGAACGGAACGCGCGCCTCGTTCAGCGTGGATTGATAACCGCCCGGTGCCTTGCCCTTGCGATTGTCGAGGTCGAGCAATTTCAAATCCTGCAACTGCCGGAAATCCGCCGCGAGTTCCGTGTCGAGGTGATTGAAAATTTTCTGCGAGCGCGAAACCATTTCGCCGACTTGTGCGAACGGTTTTAATGGCAGACGATTTTTAGGGTCAACGGCCAAATCCCACGGGCGCAATTTTTCAAGCTTCAACTGCCGTTTGCGTTCGTTCTGGATTTCGCGGACGGCTGGAACAATTTCTTTTTCAACCGCGTCATGGAATTTTGCACAATCGTCCGGCGTGTAATCGAAGCGTCCCATTTTGCGGAACATAAAATCGCGATAATTCTCAAAGCCCGCGTTCTTCGCGATTTGCGTCCGCAGCGAAATCAGTCGGTCGAAAATTTCCTCGCACTTGTCTGCGTCCTGCAATCGGCGTTTGGCGACGAGTTCCCACGTCTCCTGTCGCAACGGGCGGTCCGGCTCTTCGAGATAGCGACCCATCTGCACGAGCGTTTTTTCCTCGCCGCGAAAATTCACCGTCTGCGCGCCGATCAATTTCTGATATTGCTGCGAAAGTTTTGCTTCTTCAGTTTCGAGCGCGACGTTTTCAGGACGAAAAAGTTCAACGTGATTTTTCACATCCCGGTTAAAAATAAAAAACCGGTCATGCGGCAATTTTTCATGAAGCGGATGCGCGACGTAAATTTTCTCCAGCGCGAACTGTCGCGGCTTGAGTTGCGGCTCTACGTGTTCGACAAAATGCAAATACGCCTTTTCCGCGTCGGCATTGTCCGTGTGGCAAGTCATGGCGATGTAGCGGCGCGAAGATTCCTCGTCGAGCGCGGCGTTAAGTTCGCTCCAATCGAGAAGAAAATTTTCAAGCGCGACAGCGCTGGTGGCCTCGGCGGCTCGCCGTTCCAGTTGGTCAAACAGCGGCGCAATTTGCGGCCAGTCGCCCAAATCAATTTTTTCGGGGACAAATTTTCGCGGTTTAGCAGCGGCCAATTTTCCGAACGGCAATAAATTCATGCACGAAGGATAAAGAAAGCCGCAAAGAGGGAAATCAATTTTACGCGATTAGATTTTTGTCTTAATCCCGCACGCGCGCATGAGACACCATCCGCGCAGCGATTCAAACACGGCAAACAAGCCCGCCACAACGAGCACCAGTCCGAGCCACAACACATAATCCACCACGATGATGCCCGCGATGAGACAAAGCGCTCCAATGACGCCACGCGCGAAGCGTCCATGGCGGTCAAGATTTGGGCGAAAAAAACGGCTCACGCTTAAAAGATAGCATAATGCGTGCCTATAACAAACGGTTAAACTGGCCAGCAACCTAAAATGACGGCATATTCCGAACATTGTGAATTTGCTGGATCAACATTATCTCTGGGCTTCAATGGTTTGGGGCGCGATTGCCAGCGGCTACTGGATTTATGGCTGGCGGCAAAAGT
The DNA here is from genome assembly GCA_036501565.1 of Verrucomicrobiia bacterium. GTDB lineage: Bacteria > Verrucomicrobiota > Verrucomicrobiia > Limisphaerales > UBA11358 > UBA11358. Next base: position 11,123 of record DASYAA010000066.1, on the reverse strand, counting down.
CGGCATGGCCTCTCGTCGCCGGTGCGGCGATGATGGCGGCTTCCATTTTCGTCGCCAGCGCATTGCTGATGTCGCTGATCTGCATCGCGGTGATGTTCGCGGTCTGGTGGTTAATGAAACAAGGTTATTGAAGTAAAAAACCCAGACGATTTACCACTTCAATTCCTGCAACCGGCGCGCGACTTCCTCGGCGTTGGCGCGGCTGTTGAAGGCGCTGATTCGGAAATAGCCTTCGCCGCGCGAGCCGAAACCGCTGCCGGGCGTGATGACGACGTTCGCCTCGCTCAAAATTTTGTCGAACGCCTGCCAGCTCGTGACGCCTTTTGGGGTGCGCACCCAAATGTAAGGCGCATTCACGCCGCCGAAAACTTTCAACCCGGCTTTCTTCGCGCCTTTGCGCAAAACTTCCGCGTTGCCGAGATAATGTTTGATGAGTTCGGCCATCTGCAATTTTCCTTCGGACGAATAAAGCGCTTCCGCGCCGCGCTGAACAATGTAACTCACGCCGTTGAATTTCGTCGTCTGCCGCCGTGCCCAAAGCGGATGCAACGGTTTGAACTCGCCGGATTTCGTCTGCGAGTTGAGCGATTTGGGAACGACGGTGAACGCACAGCGCGTGCCGGTGAATCCGCCGTTTTTTGAGAAGCTGCGGAATTCAATCGCGCACTCGCGCGCGCCGGGAATTTCGTAAATGGAATGCGGCACGTCCGGTTCGGTGATATAAGCCTCGTAAGCCGCGTCGAACAAAATCACCGATTTGTGTTCGAGCGCATATTTCACCCACGCTTCGAGTTGTTCGCGTGTGGCCGCCGCGCCGGTCGGATTGTTCGGCGAGCAAAGATAAATCACGTCCACGTGCTTCTTCGGTGGTTCGGGGATGAAACCGTTGCTGGGTTTGCACGGCAGATAAACGAGCTTGGCGTAAGCGCCCGATTCGTTCGCCTCGCCCGTGTGACCGGCCATGACGTTCGTATCCACATAGACGGGATAAACCGGATCGCTGATGGCAATTTTGTTTTTCGCGCCGAGAATGTCGAGGATCGCGCCGCAATCGCACTTCGAGCCGTCGCTGACAAAAATCTCGTCATCGGCAATTTCAATTCCACGGTCGCGAAAATCATTTTTGGCAATCGCGGCGCGCAGCCACTCGTAACCTTGCTCCGGGCCGTAGCCTTTGAACGTTTCGCGCGCGGCCATTTCGTCCACGGCCTTGTGCATCGCGGCGATGACGGCGGACGGCAGCGGTTCGGTCACGTCGCCAATGCCGCAGCGGATCAATCTTTTCGCGGCTTCAGGATTTGCGTCGCAAAAAGTTTTCACGCGCCGGCCGATTTCGGGAAAAAGGTAGCCGGCTTTCAGTTTCAAAAAATTGTCGTTAAGAAATGCCATTTCAGTTTCGGTTGAAAATCCGAAGCGAGGAAGTTAGCGGCTTGTGCAGTGCGAGGAAACAGTTTTTTACTGTGGCTCATTCGTATCGGCCTGCCCGAAAATAAAAACAAAAGGAGATTGCGCTGTTTGTGATGGAATTGTGTATGTCTTGACGCTCGTATTTACAATAACTGTTGCAATCCCTTTTAGGATTTCTGAATTATCTGGAAGAAATTCTGCACTAATCTCTAGGCGTTTCAATTTTTTTAAATCCCGCACAAGCATCGGCTTTCCAATTTTGAAATTAGTTTTCCAAGTCGGAAAAGGTCGAGACATCTCACTTTCTCCAAATTCCAAGAAAAAACCAGGGTCGGGACCTTGAGTTTTAATTCGTTTTATTGGTGTCAAATGCAAAATATTATTTCCGTTCTCATCTTGCAGATTAAGGCTCATAGTTAACTTCAAAGCAAAAATCCCGCGAGGCTTGCGGTCATGTAAGCGGCGAGCAGGCCGCCGATCATCGCGCGGAAACCGATCCTGGCCATTTCGCTGCGGCGTTCGGGCGCGAGCGAGCCGATGCCGCCGACCTGGATCGCGATGCTGGAAAAATTCGCGAAGCCGCACAGCGCGTAGGTCGCGATGGTGAAACTGCGCGGGTCGAGCGCGAGTTGTTTCGCGTTGGTCGTTAAATCAAGATAGCCGACAAATTCATTCAGCACGATTCGTTCGCCAAGGATTTGCCCGACGCTCACGCAATCCTGCCACGGCACGCCCATCAGAAATGCGAACGGCGCGTTGATCCAGCCGAAAATATTTTGCAACGTCGCCGGATGCGCCGCGCCGAAATGAATTTGCGGCCAGGTAAAAATATAATTCGCCAGCGCAATCATGGCGATAAATGCGATGAGCATGGCGATGACGTTCAGCGCGAGATGAAAGCCGTCGCCCGCGCCGCGGCAAATCGCGTCAATCGAATTGGCCGTCGTGCGCGGCACGGTTGCGGGCATGGACGCGGCGGTTTCACTTTGCTGTGTTTCGGGCAGAAGAATTTTCGCGATCATCAGCGCGGCGGGACAATTCAAAACCGAAGCCGTCAGCAAATGTCCGGCGGTGTTCGGATAGCCCGCGCGCATTCCCATCGCGGCATAGACCGCCGCAACGCCGCCGGCGATGTGCGCCATGCCGCAAACCATGATGGTCATGATCTCGCTGCGCGTCATGCGCGGGACGTAAGGCCGGATCATCAGCGGCGCTTCGGTCTGTCCCATGAAAATGTTCGCGCACGCGGAAAGCGTTTCGCTGCCACTCGTGCGCATGATTTTGCGCATGACCCACGCGGCGGCGTGAACGACTTTTTGCAAAATTCCCCAGTGATAGAGCAATGACGAAATGGCGGCTACGATGATGATTGTGCCCATGACGAGAATGGCGAAAATAATTGAGTTGCCGGGGCCAAAAGCTTTTGTGAGCAAATCGGAGTCTGCGAGCGGACCGAAAACGAATTTGCAGCCGTCGTTGGAAAATTGGAGCAATTTCTGGACGACTTTTCCGGCGAAGTCAAATAGCGCGCCGCCCCACGGCGTTTTCAAAATCAGAAGCGCGAGTGTGAATTGCAATCCGAGTCCCCAAATCACCGTGCGCCACGGAAATAATTTGCGGTTGTAGGAAATCGCCCAAGCGACGGCGATCATCATGAGCCAGCCGACCAAGCTGATGAGTTTGAGTTCCATTTATTTTTTACAAACTTCTTTGCAAACCTGTTTGTAAATGTGGGGGTACAGCACGCCGAAAAACGGCAGATTGCGATAACGTTCGGCAAAATCAAGTCCGTAACCGACGACAAAAAAATCGGGAATCTCGAAGCCGATGTAATCGGCTTTCACTTTTTCGATGCGTCGCGACGGTTTATCGAGAAAAACACAAATCTTGATTCGGCGCGGTTTGAGCGCGCGGATTTTTGGCAACACGCGGCTCATGGTTTTGCCAGTGTCGAGAATATCGTCAATGAGCAGCACGTCGCGACCGCGAACGTCGAGGCGTAATTCTTTGGTGAAAACCAAATCGCCAGATTCCGTGCCAAGGCCGTAGCTGGAAACGCCTATGAAATCAAGGCGCAACGGCAAATTCAAATGACGAATCAAATCGGCGAGGAACATCACCGTGCCGTTAAGCAGCGAGACGACGACCATTTCGCGTCCGCGAAAATCGCGCTCGATTTCCCGCGCAAGAATTTTGATGCGACGCGCGATTTGTTCTTCCGAAATCAAAACGCGCTCGATTTCCTTACGCCAACTCGCGGGAGTTTTGAATTTTGAATTTTCCATCTTCACTTTGTTTCGGCGAGGCAAATCAGTTTTAAGTTCTGCCACAAAATTTTAAGCGGCTGGCGTGATTACGATCTTGAAAACGGGCGCGTCGAACGTCGCATGAAAATTTTCGCCGGGGATTTTCATTTCGAGCCGCCAGCAAATCGCTTCGCTTCCGCGCTCGGAACATTGCGGCTGGCCGGGCGGCAAATCGAATTGAACGGGAATTTTTCCGGCGGCCATTTCCGGCGAATCGCTGTTGAAAATTTTTTGACCCTGCCAAAGAATTTTTTCTTCTGTGCGCCGGTTTTGGCCTGCGCCGGAAGTCATTTTGCGAACGCAAAAAAGTTCGACACGCAATTCATTTGCAAATTTCAGCGGTTTGCCGGTTTGAATCGCGCCGGCGAGCGAGCCGCCGATTGGCGCGGGCGTTTGCGTCATTTCAAAAATGCAGTCGCCGAAGCGACGGTGTGCGAGAATTTTTTTGATGACGGAAATCAAAAAGGCGATGCCGACAATTGGAAAAAGCAGCGCGACGAGCGCGTTGTAATTTCCGTCGCGCAACGCTTTCGGAATGACGAGCGCGGCGATAATTCCGCCGATGACGCAAAATGCGACGCCCATCGTTAGATAAGATTTTGCATGCGGGATGCCGGCGGATTTTATTTTTCCCGCCGCCCAATCCGCGCGCTTGAGCCACGGCTTTTCAGCGAGTTGATCGGACAGTTTCAATTGCGCCGCCAAGGAGGTTTTCTTTCCGACGATTCCAAAAATGAGCGCGACGAAACCGACGCTGGCGGCGATGACGCCCAAAAGCCGGAACAATTTTCGCCGGTCCACTCCGCCGAGCAAGCCATCGTGGAGCAATAAAATCAGCGCGAACAATCCCATCGCCGCGAACGGCAGCGAAAAAAGAATGGCGCGTTTGCGCGCAATCGCCGGATCAACCGGTTTATTGCCGGAGTCTTTGAAAATGAGACCCATAATCTTGGAAAATGAAATTAAATAAATTTTGAGCCCCGCACAACGCGATTTACTTGAGCAGCGCATCAAGATTATCGAGGCAAAGCTGCGACCAGGTTTCCATCTGTTCGCGTTTTGCTTTAAGTTCTTCAATGGGAAGAAACTCAACTTGTGTGATGACTTGTTCGTTTTTCTTAACCTTGTCCGGCGTGCGAAACAATAAATGGACGATCCCAAAATGAACGCGACCGACTTCGGTGGAATCGTCGTTAATCAGGCCAACTGGCTTCGCATCGAATGAACCTTGAACCGAAAGTTCTTCGCGCACCTCCCGTTCGACAGCGTCTTGAAACGCTTGCACGTTAAATGTAAATGCGAGCAACGAAAGATCATGATCTTGTTCATGATTGATATGACCGCCAATGCCAATTGATCCTTTCGCGACCAAACGCTGCTCGCCAGCCTTCTTGCCACGAACATAGTGAAGAATGTTTTTTCCGTCAGTGATTATCACATACGGAATAATTTGTTTAAAATTTGGGTCCGTTTCCGCTTTGGAGCGGGGCAAAAAACTATTGTTCTTTGGATCAAGAATTGCAGGCAAATAATTATTAACATTTGGGTTGAAACCTTGAAAAACGCCAAGCTGCTCAAAAAGTGAGCGAGGAAAAACGAGAACATTTTCATCTGCGACAGCCATAATCAATTAAGAATACAGAAGCGGCAAAACAGAAGCTAGAATTTAGCGGTTATAAAATTTCCGCGTAGTTCAATTTCTAAATTCTTCCGAAAATTACGCTTTGAACTTCGCGCGCAAACGCCTATAAAAATGTCATGCCAACGCTTCTAGTCAATGGCGGGCCGGTAATCTGGTTGATTTTGATCGCCGCCGCCATCGCCATCGCTGTGTTCATCGAACGCGCGCTGCATTGCCACCGCGCGCAAATCAATTCCGTTGAATTTCTCAACGGCGTGCGCAACGTCCTCAAGCGCGATAATGTCGTCGAGGCGATTTCCATTTGCGACGCCACGCCCGGTCCGGTCGCGCGGCTGGTGAAAACTGCGATTCTCAACCGCGACAAAGGCCGCGAGCGCGTGCGCGAAGCCGTCGAGGAATCCGGTCTGACGGAAGTGCCGCTGCTGGAGGAAAAATTAAATCTGCTCGCGACCATCGCGCAAATCGCGCCGCTGCTCGGATTGCTCGGCACGATTGTTGGTCTCATGGAAATTTTCAGCCAGGTGCAGGAAGCCGGTTTGTATGCGCACATCGGACAGCTTTCTCACGGCATCTGGCGGGCGCTCATTTGCGCGGCTGCTGGCATCGCCGTGGCAATTTTCGCTCATGCCGGATATAATTATCTCGTTAGCCGCGTCAATAAAATCGTCCTCGACATGGAACGCGCCTCCGGCGAAATCGTCAACATTGTCACCGAAATCGGCAACGGCAAATCATCATGAAATTTCCGCGCAATACGCGTCTGTTGCGCAGTCCGTTTGATGTTGCGCCGTTCGCCGCCGTTTTTTTTCTGCTTATCATTTTCCTGATGCTCGGCGCGCTGTTGCCGGTGCAAGGATTGCGGGTGCAGCTCCAGCCACCGCCGGCGAATGATTTGCCCGGCACGGAAAACCCGAGCATCGCCGTCGCTGTTGATTCCAGCGGACGATTTTATTTTGCGAACCAAATCGTCAGCGAAGTGGAACTGAAATCAAATCTTGCCAGCGCCGTGAAAAATTCCCGCGAACCGCTCACGCTCGTCGTTCACGCCGACAAATCCGTGACTTATGACCAGCTTGTCCATTTGACGCTGCTCGCGCGCGATGCTGGCATCACCAACGCGCTGCTCGCCACGCTGCCGCGAGTTGTTGAAAACAAATCTCCTCCGCAATGAACGATGCGCCCGCAAATTTGCCAACACTTGGACTTGCCGAACCGAAGCATGGCGAGCGTTGGTCGCGCCAGCGCTGGCTGACGTTGGTCGCGCTCATTTTTGCCGCGCATATCGCCCTGATTTTTTTGTTCGGCGAAAAAAAACAGGCGGCTTCGCGCGTCGTCATCAATGCGCCGACGCTGAAACTTGCGAATAAGTCGGACGAATTGCTCGCGCTGAACGACCCGGCGCTTTTCGCTTTGCCAAATCCAAAAGATTTTGCGTCCGCAGTCTGGCTGAAAATGCCTGAAGTGAAACAGCCTGCGTTTCGCTGGACGGAATCGCCGCGCTGGCTGCCGTTGGCCGCAGAAAATCTTGGTGCGACCTTCAGCCGGTTCATGCAGACGAATCATTTTCCGGCCTATCAACTTCATTTCAAACCGCAACCGGAATTAAACGAACCTGTCATGCCGGTTGAACCTGCGCTCGCGCAAAATTCCACGCTGCAAATCGAAGGCGCACTCGCGCAACGGCGGTTGTTCAACCAAATCAATCTGCCATCGCTGCCTTACAACGATGTGATTGCGCCGAGCGTTGTGCAGGCGCTCGTGGATGCCGGCGGCAACGTCGTTTCTGCTGTTTTGCTGCCGTCGGAAAATAGTCTGGAAGCCGCCAGCCATTATGACGCTGCCGACCAGCGCGCGCTTGAAATCGCCCGCACCATGCGCTTCGCACCATCGGCACGATTGACATTTGGAAAATTGATTTTCAACTGGCACACGGTTTCGCTCGCGACCACCAACTCACCCGCCGCATCACCCTAAAATGTCCGCGTCCACGCTCATTGTGATTTATGTGGCCGTGCTGCTGGGCACGCTGATTGGCCTGTGGATTTATTCCGAAATGCGCCGCCGCCGTTTCGGACCGACGCACTCGGAAGACAGGATTTTCCGCTGCGCAAAATGCGGCTTCGTCTACACCGACGACGCGGATGTGGATCGCTCCCGCTGTTCGCAATGCGGCAAACTGAACGAGCCGATTGTGTTTTGAATTTCGCTAGGTGTGCATTTTTTGATGAGATGCAAAAGGGTGAAAAACTCTGTGAAAAAATTTCTGCAATGGCGAAGACAACTCGTAAAGTAATTGTGAAGGTCGAACAAGAACTGGTTTAACGGGTTTGAGTTTATGTCTCGCGACCATTTTGATGAGGTTATAGTCTAATGTAAGAAAATAATCACAACGATTGTATTCCGCACACCAAATGTGAAAGGCATCTAATAATTGCTGGTGGCAATACTTACCATTGCCTTGGAATGCGCCAGTTATTTTCTGTAATTCGATAAAACGTTTATCTTTAATACCTGAAAAAAATCCTAATTGAAGCTCTTGGATACTCAATTTTCCACCAATCAGGATTCTTTCATATCGGATTGGGGCATCCACATATTTTATCGGTGCTCCATAGAATTTGCCTTTTTCATTAAATTCTAGGGTAACGTGGTTCCAAGACTCTAATTCTGTTTCCATTTGCATTACCGCTTGGATTTTTCCTGCTTTGACATGATGTGCAATTTGTTCAACCAAATTCGCTTCTCTTCTATGATTAAGGTCTCGAATTTTAATGTTTGGATTAAAATGCTTCAGATCATTTACAACGAGTTCTGATTTTGTATGTCCCCAATCAAGAGTTGTCTTTCTCGGAAAAAAACGTAGCAAAGAAGTCTGTGAAAATCTTAAAACCATCGCGTCAAGATAGACTGTCGGCGGAGGATTCATTTACTTTCCATGCTTTATTTACTCCGACCGCATGAACGGGAATTTAATTCCCCGTCTTCAATTCTACGACATCATGCGGCGCGGCTTCGCGCATTCCGGCGGGGCTGACGCGGATGTAGCGCGCCTTAGCGCGGAGTTGCGCGAGGTTCGCCGCGCCGAGATAACCCATGCCGCTCTGGATGCCGCCGATGAGTTGCGCGAGCACGCGGTCCACCGAGCCACACGCTTCCTTGAGCGCCTCGACGCCTTCGGGCGCGACTTTCTGCGCCGGATTTTTTTCGTGGCCGTAACGCGCCGCCGAGCCGGCCTTCATCGCCGCAAAACTGCCCATGCCGCGGTATTGCTTATAAAGTTTGCCGGAAATTTCCACGACGTCGCCGGGTGCCTCGTTGCAACCGGCAAAAATCCCGCCACAAATCACGGCCTGCGAAAGCGTCAACGCCTTCACGATGTCGCCGGATTTCGTGATACCGCCATCGGCGAGGATAGAAACTTTCTTCTTTGCCGCCGCGCGCGAGCAGACGTAAAGCGCGGTCATTTGCGGAATTCCGACGCCCGCGACCATGCGCGTCGTGCAAATCGAACCCGGCCCTTGCCCGACTTTGATGGCGTCCGCGCCGCAGTCGGCCAGAAATTCCACGCCCGCCGCGCTCGTGACGTTGCCGGCGATGATGGGCAGTTTCGGAAAAGCGTCGCGCAAAACGCGCACCATGTCGCCGACGCCCTTCGTGTGGCCGTGCGCGGTCGAAACGGCAATCGTGTCTACGCCGCGTTCGACAAGTCCGCCGACGTGTTCGAGGATTCTTTTTTTGTCGAGTTCGCCAAACGCATTGCGCGTGGCCGAGACCGCCGCGCCGCAGATGAGGTGAAAGTTCGCGTCGCGCGCGGGCTTGAACTGCGCCGCGCGTTCGAGCGTGATGCGCTCCACATCGCTCAACGTGATAAGGCCGCATAAATTGTCCTTCTCGTCCACGACGAGCAGCTTGTGGATGCCGAGGTGCTCGGTGAAAAATTTATCCGCGCGCGCAATCGGGTCTTTGCCCAGTTCCTTCTGCAAAATGGTGTGGACCTGCGAACGCGGCGTCAGCGCGTCCGCGACTTTCATTTTCGCATAACGCGGCTTGACGACGTGGCCGGACAGCAGCCCGACCAGTTTGCCTTTTTCATCTACAACCGGAAAAGTTCCGAATGCAAATTTTTTCTGTTCGATCATCGCCAGCACGTCGCCGATGAATTGTTCCGGCGAAACTTTGATCGGTTCCTGAATCAAACCGTGGACGTGATTTTTCACGCGGCTGACTTCCGAGAGTTGCTGCCGCTCCGGCATGTTGTAATGAATCAAACCAAGCCCGCCGTTGAGTGCCATCGCAATCGCCATGCGCGATTCGGTCACGGTGTCCATGTCGGACGAAATGGCCGGGATGTTCAGATGCAGATTTTCAGCGAGTGTGGTGGCGAGTTGCGTGTCGCGCGGGAGAATCTCGGAGTAAAGCGTCGCGAGCGTGATGTCGTCGAACGTCAGTCCGATTTTGCTGTTTGCAGGGAAAAACTTGTCCGCCGGTTGGTAGAACGGATCGTCGAGGCTGGAATTGCGCGTCGCTGCCATGTCGGAAAATGCCTATTGACCGGCGGCTTTGGCAAGAAAAAAATGGAACGAGCTTTAGCGGGGATCAAGCAGCGTGATTGTTTTCGCACAGTGCGGGCATGGCATTTTTTGTCCAATGGCGTGTGTGGAAAACTCAATGTGCCCATCGCATAAGACACAGGACATTTTTAGGAGATCGGGTTTGCACAACGTGATAGTTTTCTGGCAGTGCGGACAGGAAACTATTTGTCCAAGGTTTTGGGCGGCAAATTGAATATGTCCGCCGCAGGCAGAACAGGAGGTTTTTAAACGGCCTTCCGTATGGCCTTGTGATTCGCCAGATTCTTTCTTTATCCACGACCATAAAAGCGAGAAAAAGCTGCCGACTAAAAGATAGAGAACCAAGATTTTCAGCATCATTTCCGCAGTGCCGGCAGAAATGCCAAAGGCAGCGGACATGTCCCCCAAATACCCCTTAAATCCGGCGCTTCCTCCCATCCACCAGAGACCTGCTTGATAGGCCGCAAAATTCATCGCCAGCCATAAGACCAGGGTCACCTGCAAAGTTGTTTGTTTTCCAAAAAGACAAATCAGGCCAATTGCCAATTCAAGCCCGCTGACGATCAAGAAAAAATCTGGCAGGCTCATTCCGAACAGCGGCTCATGCGGATGGACCAATCCGGTGCCAGCCCAAATGCTGATAAACATCCCCACCGCTGAAGCCAGCAATAAAGCACCGGCTGAATGGGCAAACTGACGAGGTAAGTTGGTAGTTTTCATGGCTTCAGTTTTCCAGCAAAAATCGGGCGAATTGCCGCGTCCGCTCGCGCTCGGTGGCGATTGACCGCACAATATGTTGCGCGCCATCCTGTATGACGAGCGTTACCGGAACCCCGGCTTTGGCCGCCCCTTCTTGATACTGTTCCAATTGTGCGACTGGGATGCCGGCATCATCATCCTTTCCGCCAAAAACCAACACTCTGGACATGTGCGCTTCCGACAAATCCGGTTCGGCTCCGGGATTGAATAAAATCACGCCTTTCCATAAACCAGGCTTTTCGGCGACGAGCTGGCTTAGAAAAACAGATTCCGCGCTGGTTGCGAATAGATAGACCCGGTTGGTGTCAATGTTCGGATTTTTTGCCAGTGTTTCATAAAGCCCCATCACATCCGCCCCCAATCATTAAGACCGTCCCACCAAGAGAGTCGGTCTGCAGACGCAAAGTAATATCCCCCATTGGCGGCGACCTGTTGATA
>DASYAA010000065.1:0-34474 GCA_036501565.1 Verrucomicrobiia bacterium | reverse complement strand
GGCCATGCACTGTCCATGCGCTGATTCCCAATGCCTGCGCAATTTCCTTGTCCACGCGTCCTTTACTAAGCAACGCCAGCACTTCGCGCTCACGACGGGTGAGCTTTGCCAGACCGGGATCTTCTGGATGATGGTGCGCTTGTTGTGATCCTTCAAAATAGGACCTGGTGCGCGAAGCCAAATTATCGTTTGAAACATCCGTGCGGTCATCCATTTTTAAAATCGGATCAAGCAAATGCTCCGGCATCACGCGCTTAAGCAAATAGCTTTCAGCGCCGCCCGGCGTCGAAACAAACATATGATTGCCTTCCGAATAAACCGAATAGGTGAGCACCAACAAGTTCTGACCCAAAACCGCGATTTGTCCCGCAGAATGAATGCCAAGGCGTCCGGCGAGATTGCGATTCAGAAGAACGATGTGCGGCTTGTGCATCGCCAGCGCGCGGGCAAACGATTCAGCCGTGTCGCAGGTCGCCTCTAAAAGGCAGGCTTGCTGTTTGAGGCACCAAGCCAAAGCGCGCCGCGTACCATCATCTCGCTCAATCAGCAAAATGCGTTGCAGATTGGGATTAATTCTTACGGTATCCGCACTGATGGTTTTTGCCACCAGCGTGTGAATCGTTGTATAAGTCCAAAGGATGGGATTTGCGCACCACTCCAAACCAACAATCAATTCGCGCGAAAAACGCTCGCACGCCGCGCTCCAACCCCGCTCCGCAATCATCCGGTAAATTGTTTGCGCCTTGATTGCCGCCGCATCGGCATCTGGTGTGCCGAGCAAAAAAAGATGTTGCGTTCCATTGTGGTCAATGACCGTTGCCAGGTCCTGATCCGATTCGCCGGAGCCGGGAAAACGATAGCGCCGCAAAAGCAACCTCTCTTTCCAATAACGCACGCCATTTTTTGAAAAGTTTCCATTGTCTTTTTTTCGGTGTTGATATTCGCGTAATGTCGCATCCCAACCTTTAGCCAGAATTGCATCATAAACAGACTTGGCTTCATTCGCCGCCTCATTTTTTGTTTTTCCCAACAACGAAAAAGTATGACGTTGACTTTGATGTTGAATCTTGACCGACCAGCCTTTGAGAAGAATGCGTCGTCCGCTTCGCGTGTAGCTGTTCTTAAAGATTCGGCATCGCCGGTCGTCGACTTTCAAAGACTTGCCGCTTTTCGGCAGATTTTTGCTTGGACGCTGCTTGGACATCTGCTTCATAAAAAGGCTTTTGCCCAACGCGGTCAACTGCAATTAGTCCGGGCATTGAATCAGTTGCAAATTTGTTCTAACGCCCAATACATCCGAAAAGCATGAGCATTATCATTTGGTTAAAGCGGCGGACAATGCTTTAACGTGTTTCTTCAATTGATCTTTTACTTGAACTCCATTTTTTGCGAGGGGCGGTAAAACTTCTTGGAAGGGCTTCCATTCCGGCTGATTTTCGAAAGTCCAATGGTAATAATCCGATTCTTTTAGCTGCGTGGCCGCCGCTTCGTCCAAAATGACTGTGCATTCGGGATGCAGATGCAATGCGGTGGCCGAAACCATGCTGGTGATGGGACCTTCAACGGCTTTGGCGATAATGGCCGCTTTTTCCTCTCCGGTGGCCAGCAACAGACAACGGCGGCAATCCAGAATTGTCCCAACGCCCATCGTGACGGCGCGATGCGGCACTTGATTGGGGTTTGAGAAAAGCGGTGCGTTTTGGGCGCGCGTCATTGGCGAAAGAATTTTTACTCGCGTGCGTGAGCGGAGCGCGGAAAGTGGTTCGTTGAAACCCAAGTGGCCGTTTTGGCCTATGCCGAGCAATTGAAGATCAATGCCGCCGCCTTCGGTAATCAGCCGCTCATAATTCGCGCATTCAGCCACCAGATCAGTTGCCGTGCCGTCCAGTAAATGCGTGTTTTGCAAATCAATGTTCACCTGCTGAAACAAATGGTGGTTCATGTAGTGCCGGTAGGAACTGGGATGATCGCCCGGCAGTCCTACATATTCATCAAGGTTGAAAGTGCGACAGGCTGAAAAATCGAGACCTTCTTCCCGATGCATTTGGACAAGCCGGGCATAGACTGATTCCATCGTGTTGCCGGTGGCCAGTCCCATCACCAGGCGGGGATTGTTCCGCAATTCCCTGGCAATAATGCGCGCCACCAAATCAGCGGCGGCATCGGCGTTCGGTCGAATGATGACTTCCATGAAAATTAATTTGTAAAAACCATGTTGGCTTCCGAGATTTCAAAGGTCGTGCTGTTCATGCTAAAATCTTACTTGATGAAGAGGATGTATCAACTCCCCTGAATGGGGGGGTTGCACAAATCGTGCTTCCACTGAAAGACTTTCCCATGCAATGTAATCTTTGTTTTCGCCGTTGATAGCGGCGACCGGGTAACGCGTTTGTCAGAAATGTCATGAACCCCTATCATCAATTCGTTTCCTCTTTTGCCAGACTCTTTGCGGAGGGAAAATCACTGCCGCTCGGCGGCATTCCACCGCATCAACAATCCGCGCCACCGTTAAGCGCGCCGGTCGCGCTGATTTTTTCTCCGCACCCGGACGATGAATGCATCATCGGTGGATTTGCGCTGCGACTTTTGCGCGAATCCAAAATGCGTGTCATCAATGTCGCCGTCACACTCGGCAGCAAGCCCGAGCGACAAACATCTCGCTGGCAGGAATTAAAAAATGCCTGCGACTGGCTGGGGTTTGAACTCGAACAAACAGCCCCAAACGGCTTGGAAAAAATCAATCCAAAAAACCGGACGGACGATCCAAAATACTGGTTTGATGCGGTTAAAGTCATCGCCGCATCGCTCGCCAAAAATCAGCCGCGCGTCATTTTCTTTCCGCACGAACTCGACTGGAACAGCACTCACATTGGCACAAATCTTCTGGTCATGGATGCTCTGAAAACTTTGCCTCAAAATTTTCAGACAATGCTTGTCGAGACCGAATTTTGGGGGCAAATGCCGTCACCGAATTTGCTGGTCGAGTCCAGCGCGGATGACGTGGCGGATTTGGTTGCCGCGCTGTCATTTCACAGCGGCGAAGTGCAGCGCAATCCGTATCACCTGCGCCTGCCCGCGTGGTTGCAGGACAACGTGCGGCGCGGTGCCGAAGTGATCGGTGGGCAAGGCGGCGCGGTGCCTGATTTCACGTTCGCCACACTCTACCGGCTGCGCCAGTGGAAAAACGGCCGCGTTGAAAATGTGCTCAACGGTGGAAAACAAATCGGCGCGACTGAAAATCCCGTTGGCGTTTTTAATTTGGCGCGCTGACGGTCTGACATTAAACCGCAGTTGAAAAAAAATATGAACGCAAATCAAAGCGCGGTGAAGACCGGATACAATCGTCTTCTCCTGCTCGTCGCGGGACTCGGCGGATTGCTTTACGGCATTGACGTGGGAATCATTTCCGGCGCTCTGCCGTATCTCGAGGCCACCTCGAAGCTAAATGCCGGGCAGCTTTCCTTCATCGTCGCGTCGGTTTTGCTCGGCAGCGTCTTTTCAACTTTATTCGCCGGCGCGCTCGCGGATTTTTTTGGCCGGAAAAAAATGATGGCATTGAGCGGAATTCTTTTTGTCATCAGCATTCCGACGATTGCGCTGGCGCACGGCTATTGGCCGCTCGTTTTTGGCCGGTTGCTGCAAGGCGTTAGCGGCGGGTTGATCGGCGTCGTCATTCCACTTTATCTCGCTGAATGTCTGGGCGCATCGAATCGCGGCAAAGGCACGGGCATTTTTCAATGGATGCTGACGCTTGGGATTGTCGCGGCGGCGCTCATCGGCCTGTATTTCAGCCATCGGGTTGATGAAGTGGCCAAACTCGGCGACGCGGACAAATTGTTTGCGTTCAAGGAAACTGCGTGGCGCGGCATTTTCTGGGTTTCGTTTCCGCCGGGAATTTTATTCGTCATCGGCAGCTTCATGGTCGCCGAATCGCCGCGCTGGCTGTTTCGTCGCGGAAAAATTGACGCTGCGCGCGCCGCGCTTTTGCGGTCGCGCACGGACGAGCAGGCGGAAATCGAGTTGAAGGAAATGGCCGAAACCATTGCCGCCGAAAACGCCAGATCAGCCGGCGCGCGAGTCAAAGAATCCCTGCTGCGCCGCAAATATGTCATTCCCTTTTTACTCGCCTGCGTCATCCTCGCCTGCAACCAGCTTACCGGCGTCAACTCCGTCATTGCTTACAACGCGACAATTCTAATTCAGGCCGGCTTGAGCGATTTTTGGGCGCATCTCGGCTATGTTTTTTTTACCATCGTCAATTTTTTATTCACCTACATCGCCGTCGTTTTGGTGGACCGCAAAGGCCGGAAATTTTTACTTTCGCTCGGCACCAGCGGCGTGATCATTTCGATGGTTTGCGTCGGATTGCTGTTTCATAAGACGGAAAAAATGCGCGTGGACGTGAAGGACGCTGTGCAATCAATGGTCGCGACGAACCAGACGCTCACGCTCGCGTTCAATCAAAAAACCGCGACCAATCTGCTCGCGGGGACAGCCATCGCCAATCGCCAGACCACACTGGTCATCATTTATTCCTACGGCGATTTCAGCGCGGCGACTCCGGCGACGCGTTCTGACGGAACAGCCAAACCGATTGAACTCGCGCGCGCCGATTGCGTTCCCGGAAATAAAGTCATCGCCTTTTTCTCGAATCCTTTCGGCGATCTTGATGCGGCAAAAATTGCGCCGTTGAAAATTGACGCCGCGCTCGTCACGCCCGTGCCGGATGAACAAAACGGCTGGCTCACCGCGATCTGTCTTTTTATTTTCATGGCGTTCTTCGCCGTCGGCCCCGGTGTCTGTGTCTGGCTCGCGCTTTCTGAATTGATGCCCACACGCATCCGCTCCAACGGCATGAGCATTGCGCTGGTCATCAATCAGGCCGTCTCGACGACCATCGCCGCCACCTTTTTGCCGACCGTCGGCAAATACGGCTACTCGACGATGTTCTTCGCGTTCGCCGGATTCACGGTAATTTATTTTATCACCGCTGCGTTTTTCCTGCCGGAAACCAAGGGAAAAACTTTGGAAGAAATTGAAGAACATTTTGAAGGTCACAAAAAATCTTAAAAACTTATGAAATCCAAAATCGTCGGGATTGTTTTTTTATCACTGGCTGCGACCATTTTCGCCGCGGACACAAATTCACCGGCCATCATACCGCTGCCGCAAAAAATGGAATTGCGTAACGGCGCGTTCAAACTTTCGCCAGACACGAAAATTGTCACGGATTTCGGCTCGCGCGAAACTGGAAAATTTTTAGCCGAACCGCTTCGCAAATCCACGGGTTATCCGGTCAAAACCGGTATAAAATTTTTCGGTGCCACCGCCGGCGCGAACAGCATTTTGCTGACGACTAAAAATGCGGACACGAATCTCGGCGCGGAAGGTTATGAATTGATCGTCGCCACAAATTCCGTCGTTATCCGCGCGCCGACGCAGGCAGGCTTGTTTTACGGCGTCCAGACTTTGTTGCAATTACTGCCGCCGGAAATTTTTTCATCGAACGTCGTTGCCAATGTGAATTGGCAAATGTCGTGCGTTCGAATTGAAGACTGGCCGCGTTTCAAATGGCGCGGATTCATGCTCGACGTGAGCCGCCATTTTTTCACGAAGGCGGAAGTTGAAACTGTTCTCGACGCGATGGCGTTGCACAAATTGAATATGTTCCACTGGCATTTGACCGACGATCAGGGCTGGCGGATTGAAATCAAAAAATATCCGAAGCTGACGGAAGTCGGCGCGTGGCGCGCGGGCGTCGGTTTCAAGCTTGATCCAAAATCCACGACGAATTATGACGCGGCCGGCCGTTATGGTGGATTTTATACGCCGGATGACATCCGCGAAGTGGTGAAATACGCGGCGGCACGGCACATCACAATCGTCCCGGAGATTGAAATGCCCGGCCACTCGATGGCGGCGCTCGCGGCGTATCCGGAATTTAGTTCTAATGGGAAAATCACAATTCCGACTGATGATGGTGGAGTTCTTAATGGCATTTACAATCCGGCCAATCCCGGAACATTCATATTTTTGGAGAATGTGCTGACCGAAGTGTTCCAACTTTTTCCCGGCAAATACGTTCACATTGGCGGCGATGAAGTGCCGCCGGATGCCTGGAAAAACAATGCGGAATGCCAAGCGCTCATGAAGCAAGAAGGATTGAAGAATCAGGCTGAATTGCAAAGCTGGTTCACCCGGCGCATCGAAAAATTTGTCAGCGCGCACGGGCATACGATGATTGGCTGGAGCGAAATTTTACAAGGCGGCATTGCGCAAAATGCCGTCGTGATGGATTGGATCGGCGGCGCGACGGAAGCCGCAAAAGCCGGTCACGACGTGGTGATGTCGCCTGCGCACTATTGCTATTTTGATTTTTACCAGACGACTAACTTTTCCAACGAGCCACCCGCTCAAAACTGGGCCGGTCCGCTGCCGTTGAACAAAGTTTATTCTTTCGAGCCAGTGCCTGCGGATTTGGAACCGCAATTACAATCACACATTCTTGGCGCGCAGGGCAATTTATGGACGGAAAAAATTCCCAACCTTAAACACGCGGAATATATGATTTTCCCGCGGGAATGCGCCATCGCCGAAATCACGTGGTCGGCCAAAGATTCGCGCGATTGGGACGACTTCATGCGGCGGCTGCAAATTCAAGCGCAGCGATTCGACGAATTGGGCATCAACTATCGTCACGCATCCGTTGAAACGCCGGAATCAAATCCATTCAAGTAAATTTATTGTCGGAAGATTGATTTTATCATGCAGGTTCTGGCGAGGGCTGCCCGAACCAGGTGGAATAGTCGCCCACATAAATTTCCACCCATCCCGCCCAGCAGGTTTTTCTATCTTCCACAAAGCGGCCTTGATGCTCGGCCAGTTTGACGAGTCGTTTTGCGTTGGCCGCCAGGCAGAGAGTCGTGAACGGTTTTCCTGATTTTAATTTTTGCCGGAACATTTCCCATTCAACTCCGAGCGCAAAGGCGTTTTCCGGCGCGATGCCGTTCAACGACTCCAAGTCGGTTTCAAACGGCTCAATTAAATCAAAATCGCTCTCGTTCATGTGGCCTGTTTGAACCATGAAGCGTGCCAGAAATCAAAATTTGATGCGGCGAACTTCTTTTAGCAGTCCTTGCGCATGAAAAAGAGCGATTCTTCTGTAGAAAGGCAAATTGCTTTGATCATGAAAGCGTCAAATCTTTCATCTGCCACTGCCTAAAATCTGTGCGTTCAAAAAACGTCCAGCCATTTTCTCCAGCGCATCAATCCACGCCGGATGCTCGTTCATGCAAGGAATGCGCGTGAATTCTTTTCCGTTGGCGGCCAAAAATTGTTCACGACCGCGAATGCCGATTTCTTCAATCGTCTCCAGACAATCCGAGACGAACGCCGGGCAAATCACGAGCATCCGTTTTTTCCCTTCAGTTGCCAGTCGCGGCAATTCGTAGTCCGTGTAAGGTTTTAACCATGGGTCTTTGCCCAAACGTGATTGAAACGACACCGACCATTTTCCCGCCGGCACGCCGGCTTTCTCGACAAATAATTTCGCCGTCTTAAAACATTGCGCGCGATAACACGTCGCATATGTCGGACTCGGCGTCTCGCAGCAATTTGGCGTGGCGAGGCAATGGCAGCCGGTAGCGTCCGATTTTTTGATGTGCCGTTCGGGAATTCCGTGAAAGCTGAACAGCAGATGGTCAAAATCCTTTTTCAAAAAATCCGACGCGCTGGCGACGAGCGCCGAAATATAATCCGGCGAATCAAAATATGGTGGCTGAACGGTGATTTTCATCAGCGGCGAAAATTTTTTTGCCACAACTTTTACGCGCTCGACTGCGGATTCGTAACTCGACATCGCATAATGCGGAAACAGCGGAATCAAAAACAGGTCGTCAATTTTTTGCTCGGCCAATTTTTGAATCGCGCTTTCGATGGACGGGTTTTGGTAACGCATCGCCAGTTCCACCGGCACGCTCACGCGCTTTTGCAAAAGCGCCTGGACGTGTTTGCTCGTGACAATCAACGGCGAGCCTTCTTTCGTCCAAATTTTTTCATAAGCGTGCGCGGATTCCGTCGGACGATTGATTAAAATCATTCCGACGACAAATCGCCGCACCAGCCACGGCGAATCAATCACGCGTTCGTCCATCAAAAACTCATTCAGATACCGCCGCACGTCCGGCACCGAAGGCGAGTCCGGCGAACCGAGATTGACGAGTAAAATGCCTTTGCTCATTTCAAAAAATTCTCCACGCGCCCGATAATGTTACAGCCCGACACAATCGAATCGCCCAGCGAAACGCCATCGCGAAAATGCCCGGCAAAAAATAATCCGCGCGCTTTCGATTCAATTTCCTTCATCAAATCTTTGAATTTGCCGTAACCGACATTGTATTGCGGAATCGCTTTTGGATAAAGCGCGACATTTTTGAAAACCGGCCCGCCGGTTGCGCCAAGCAAAATTTTCAAATCGTTTTGCACAATGGCAATCAATTCTTCCGGCGATTTCGCAGTCAATTCGGAATTGCGCTCGCCGCCGACGTAGCTGGTGAGCGTAATAAAATTTTCCGGCGCGCGGTTTGGAAACAGCGACGACGAAAAAATCGTGCCGAGAATTTTGAAGCCCTCAATTTTCGGAATCAACATTCCAAATCCACTGCATGAATGCGTCACATCTTCGCGGCGAAATCCCAAAATCACGCTCGCAACCGGCGCATAACGGATTTCGGAGAAAGCAGAAAAATTCAATTGCATCGCCGATTCAATTTTCAAGTCCGCCAATTTATGCGCCGTGCCGCAGTAAATTACTGCGGCAAATTCTGTTTCGCCGTTTGCTGTCGTCACGCGCCAGCCGTCGCTCGTTTGCGTCAATTTTATGACCGGCGAATTTAATTTCAACGAATCACTAATTTGCACGGCCAGCGCGTCCGGCAAAACCTGCAAGCCTTCGTCAAAAGAAAATTTTGCCGCGCGGTCTTTGGAAATTTCGCCTGTCTTCTTTCGTTCGCGCGCGCCAAAAAACTGGCCTTTGATGAGTGAGCCGTATTTTTGTTCCAGTTCAAAAAGTTTTGGCAGTGCGTGTTTGATTGAAAGTTTTTGCGGATCGCCCGCGTAAATTCCGGCGACGAGCGCGTCAACCATGCGGTCGAGAAATTCCTGATTCAATCGGCGCGTGACAAATTCCGCGACGCTTTCTTCCTTGCCATCACGTCGCGGCGAAACAAACGGCTCGCGAATCAGCGCGAGCTTCGCACGCGCGCTCAAAAATTTTGACGTGAAAATTCCCAGTTGCGACGATGGCATCGCAACCGGTTTTCTGTCACGCACGACAAATCGCGCTTCCGCATTTGGATTTGTGTCGAGCCGTCGCGATTCCAGATTCAAATCGCGGATGAGTTGGGAAATTTTCGGCGACGTTTCGAGAATTGTGTTCGGCCCGGACTCGGCGAGAAAACCGTCCTTGCGGATGGATTGAATCACGCCACCGACACGTCCGTTCGCTTCATAAACTGTCACGGCAATTCCTTTGCGTTTCAGATAAAACGCTGCGCTCAAGCCCGTGATGCCAGCGCCGATGATTGCGACGGATTTCATTCGCGATTCAAATCGTCTTGGAATGTCTCCGCTCATTCGCCGCGTCGAGCGTGTTGTCGAAGCACATCGCGATGTTGCGGATGAAAAGGCGTCCAGCGTCGGTGATTTCGAGGCCGGTTGTATTTCGTTTCACGAGGCCGTCGGTTTCAAACGGCGCGAGCGACGCGAGTTCCCTTTCAAAATGCCGCTCGAAATTGATGCCAAGTTTCGCGCTCATCGCGGCGAAGTCGAGCGAGAGGTCGCACATCGTCCGCATGATAATTTCGCGGCGAATTTTATCTTCCTCGGATAAAAAATACGCGCGCTGCAACGGAACTTTTTCCGCGTCCACGGCGGACTGCCATTTCGGCAGTTCCTTTTCGTTTTGCCAATACGCGTCGGGAATCTGGGAAATGCTAGACATGCCAAATGCGTAAATGTCCGAGCCGGCGCGCGTGCTGTAACCTTGAAAATTCCGCTGCAATTTTTTTTCGCGCTGCGCCACGGCAAGTTCGTCGTCCGGCTTCGCAAAATGATCCATGCCGATATAAACGTATTGGTCGTCCGCCGTGAGCCGTTCGATGACGAGCTTGAGGACTTCGAGTTTGGATTCCGGCGGCGGCAAAACTTGTTGCTCCAAGATTTTTTGCGACGGTTTGATCCATGGCACATGCGCGTAGCTGAAAACGGCAAGGCGGTCGGGTTTCATTTCCAAAACGGTGTCGAGCGTTTCGTTGAAGGTCGCGGGCGTTTGATGCGGCAAACCGTAAATCAAATCCAGATTGATTGAGCCGAAGCCGAGTTCGCGCATCCAATCCATCGCCTGTTGCGTCATTTCGCGCGGCTGAATTCTGTGAATCGCTTCTTGAACTTTCGGATTGAAATCCTGCACGCCCATCGAGGCGCGATTGAAACCGATTTCTCGCAGCGCGACCATGTGCTCGCGCGTGAGCCGACGCGGGTCAACTTCCACGCTCGCCTCGATGTCCGGCGAAAACGTGAAATGTTTATGGATGATTTCGCCGAGCCGGCGGATTTCGTCCGGTCGCAAAAAAGTCGGCGAACCGCCGCCGAAATGGAGTTGCACCGTCTTGCGATTTTTATTCAGCAACGATGTCATTCGCGCCACTTCGCGGCCAAGATAATCAATGTAATCTTTGCCCTTGTCGTGATTGAGTGTGATGACGGTCGTGCAACCGCAAAACCAGCAGAGTGTTTCGCAAAATGGGATGTGAAAATAAACTGAAAGGTCGCGCGGCGCGCGGTTGTTCTCGGAAATTTTTTCGGAAAGCTGCTCCCACGAAATCGCGTCGGTGAATTTCGTCGCTGGCGGATAGCTGGTGTAACGTGGCCCGGCCACGTTATATTTTTTCACCAGATCAAGATTGACGTTCAACGCTTTCATGCGAAATCTTTTTAAGTATTCACTAATGTGGCAGTGTTTTCCAGCTTTCGTCAGCATCAATCCTTCAACTGCCATTAAAGAATGACGTGCGACGCGCCGTGAATTCGGGTAAAATCAGGAACAAACGATGAAGACATTTTTAATTTGCTCACTGGCCGCCGCGCTCGCAGTTTTGTCCATCGGCTGCAACCGCGACGGCGTGAAAGTTTATCACGTTGAAAACAGTGACACCACTGCGCCACCGCCCGCAGCGCCTGCTCAAATGCCGACGACGATGCCCGCCGGATTACCGACGCCGGACAAAAGCAATTTGCCGCGATTGAAATATACTTTGCCGGATGGCTGGCAGGAAAAAACGCCGTCGGAAATGCGCGTCGCCAGTTTTGGAATTTCTGAAAATGGAAAAACTGCGGACGTAAGCGTGATTCCGCTCGGCGGCATGGCCGGCGGCGATTTGCCGAATGTCAACCGCTGGCGCGGACAAGTCGGATTGCAGCCGCTGGCCGACGATGATTTGCAAAAGCTCGCGGAAAAAGTCGAGGTCGCCGGACAGCCCGCCGATTTATTTGACCTGGCCGGAACGGAGCAGCGGATTGTCGGCGTGATTTTTCATCGCGGCAACACGACGTGGTTTTTCAAGATGACCGGCGACTTGGATTTGGTCGAAAAACAAAAACCGGCGTTCGTTTCATTTTTGAAATCGTTGCAATTCACGCAGCCGTCCCAATGAGCATAAAAAAATTCGCCTTGATCTTCACGTCGCTGAAACTCACCTGCGTGCTGCTGGCGTGCTCCATCGTCGTGGTGTTTGTCGGCACGCTGGCGCAGGTGGACGACGGGCTTTACGCGGCGCAGGCGCATTATTTCCGGCAATGGATCATTGTCGGCGCGCATTTGTTCGGCAGGCAAATTCCATTTCTTTTTCCCGGCGGTTATCTCATCGGCACTCTGCTTTTGGTCAATTTGATTTGCGCGCACATTTATCGGTTCCAGCTTTCCACGAAAAAAATCGGCATCCAGCTCACGCACGCGGGCGTCATTTTACTGCTCGTCGGCCAGCTCGCGACGGACATGTTCGCGCACGAATCGCAAATAAGTTTTGCCGAGGGCCAAACCAAAAACCATTCCGAAAGCGCGACGGACTATGAACTCGTCTTCAGAAACGGCGATGAAGAAACCGCCATTTCGTCAAAATTATTGAAGGCGGGCGACGAATTGAAAATTGACAGCCTGCCGTTCGCAATTGTCGTGAAAACTTTTTGGAAAAATTCCGACGTGAACTTCCGCGCGCCGATGATGCAAAACGCGCCGCCGCTCGTGAGCAACGGCGTCGCGCTGGATTTTGATTTCATGCAGAAGCCCGACGTGAAAACGACGGACGAAAAAAATATCCCGACGGCAATCATCGAATTGATCGGGCAAAATAATTCTCTCGGCGACTGGGTTGTTTCCGATTGGTCGGGCGAAGCCAGCCTTGTCGAGACGGTGCAAAACAGTTACGCGCAGCAAGTCGGCGCGGACATGGCTCGCAACATCGCGAGCAAGTTGGCCGCGCCGCAATCCGTTGAAATCAATGGCCGGAAATTTATTTTCGTTTTGCGTCCAACGCGGATTTATCATCCGTTTTCGCTGACGCTGCTCAAGGCGACGCACGCGGTTTATCCCGGCACGGACATCCCGAAAGATTTTCGCAGCCGCGTGCAGTTGAAAAATCCGCAGACGGGCGAAAACCGCGAGGTGGAAATTTCCATGAACCATCCGCTGCGCTACAAAGGGCTGACGTTTTACCAATACCAGATGTCGGCGGGCGAAATGGTCGAGCGCGCGGGCGAAACGCCGTCGTCCGTTCTGCAAGTTGTCAGAAATCCGAGCTGGTTGACTCCTTACATCGGCTGCGCGATGGTCGCTGCGGGACTGCTCATCCAGTTCCTGACGCACCTCGTAAAATTTGTTTCTAAAAGGAAGACGAAATGAAAAAGATTTTTCAAAAATGGTTTCCGCCGATTTTGATGACGGTGATGGCCGTTTGGTTTTTCAGCCAATTGCAGCCGCCGAAGGACAAGGATTTCGCGTTCGGCGAATTCGGAAAATTGCCGGTCATTTATGACGGGCGGTTGAAGCCGATGGATTCGCTCGCGCGCAATTCGCTTTTGCAATTGCGTGAAAAACAAACGCTCAATCTTGAGCCGTGGAAAGGCTGGAACGAAAATCCGAAAATCATTTCCGCGACCGAATGGCTCGCGAACGTGATGATGAACCCGCAGATCGCGGACGCATGGCCGGTGTTTCGCGTGGACAATCCCGATTTGATTTCGCTGCTGAAATTGCCGGGGAAAAATGAATCACAGCATCAGGACGGCAAACATTATTCGTGGAACCAAATCGCGCCGTCGCTTGACTCGCTCGAAAAGGAAAATTCCCGTGTGGAGAAAATTGAGTCGGCGAACCGCACCGCCTACGAAAATGCCGTCGCCAAGATGCACGGACGGCTGGAACTTTATGCGGGACTGAAAAACGCGGTGCAACCGGCGGACGCGCAGGACTGGCCGGCGGAACTGGCCGCGTATGAAAAACTTATCCCTGACGGCGTCGCGGCGGTGAAGGCGCAGCAGGCGGGGCAAAAATTTGACCAGACAAACTTCGATGCGTTCGCCGCATTCATTCAGGAATTTCAGTTCATGAGCAATCTCGAACCGCCGTTGATTTTGCCGCCGAACGGTTCCGGCGACTGGCGGCGCATGGGCGATGCGCTGCTCGACGCGCCGCGCGGCGTGGCGATTGACGATTCAATCCGCGACTACGCAAAAATGGCCGGCGCGCTCGCGGCAAACCAGCCGGAGAAATTTAATGCGGCGTTGAAAGATTATTATTCGACGCTCGTGCCGACGCAGGCGAAGGCGCTGGCAAAGGCACGTGCGGAAGTTTTCTTCAACCAAATGCAGCCGTTTTACAACGCGATGGTCATTTACGTTTTGGCCGGGCTGCTCGCGATTTTTTCGTGGTTCAATTTGTCGGAAACGCTTCGCCGCTCGGCTGTGTGGCTGATCGCGCTGGCATTTTTCATTCACACGACAGGTTTGATTTATCGAATGGTTCTCGAAGGCCGTCCGCCGGTGACAAATCTTTATTCTTCGGCGATTTTCATCGGCTGGGGCGCTTGCTTGCTCGGAATTATTCTGGAAAAATTTCATAAAAATGGAATCGGCTGCGTCGTTTCGGCGGGGATGGGTTTCATCACACTCATCATCGCGCACAATCTCGCGCTCACGGGCGACACGATGGAAATGATGCGTGCCGTTCTTGATACAAATTTTTGGCTCGCGACGCACGTCGTGGCGGTGACGACCGGTTACGCGAGCACTTACGTGGCCGGATTTCTGGCGCTGATTTACATCGTGCGCGGCGTCTTCACAAAAACTTTGGACGAAGCAACGGGCAAATCATTGGCGCGAATGATTTATGGAATCGTTTGTTTCGCAACATTGTTCAGTTTTGTCGGGACAGTTCTCGGCGGAATCTGGGCGGATCAATCGTGGGGAAGATTTTGGGGATGGGACCCGAAGGAAAACGGCGCGCTCATCATTGTTTTGTGGAACGCGCTGATTTTGCATTTGCGCTGGGGCGGTATCATCCGCGAACGCGGCCTCGTCGTTTGCGCCATCGGCGGCAACATCGTCACGAGTTGGTCATGGTTCGGCGTGAATATGCTCGGCATCGGCCTGCACAGTTATGGTTTCACCGACGCGGCGTTCAAATGGCTTTCACTTTTTGTCGCGAGCCAGCTTGGATTCATCGCACTCGGACTTTTGCCGCCGAGAATGTGGAAAAGTTTTTCCGCGCGGGCGTAAAATCATTTTTAATTTGCCGCTTCTGAAATTGGTTTGAAATTTTGTGCGCCTGAAACATTGGTGCATCCGGCAGGACTTGAACCTGCAACCTTCTGATCCGAAGTCAGAAGCTCTATCCAATTGAGCTACGGATGCGAGCGCGGCCATTGTGCGGATTTTTGCGCCGCGATTAAAGCGGATTCGCGCTGGTTGACTTGGCATTGCGCTTTGTTAGCGTTGTCTGTCGTCATGGCAAAAAAGAAATTTTTGCGCCTCGTGAAAATCCTGTCCGGCGTCCACACCGGCGCGGAACATGAATTTGACAAACTCGATCGGTTTGCGCACTTCTGCACGCTCGTCGGAAAAAGTTTCGTCCGCAATCGCTGCCTCATCCGCGCCTCGGCGCTGTCTTACACGACGCTGCTGGCGATGATTCCTTTGCTTGCAGTCGTCGTCAGCGTCACGACCAGCCTGCTCAAAACGCAGGGGGAAGAAAAAATTTATCAGGCGATTGACAAGGTCGTCTCCAACATCATGCCGCCCGCGACGGTGACCACGAACGATTCAGGGGCCATGCTGAATTTGAATCCGATACTTTCCGTCGCGCTGACACAGACGAATTCCATTGCAGAAACAAATTCAATTGCCGCAGATCATCCGGTTGATGGCACGCCCGTCGTGAGCGTCAGTGCGCAAAAAGAGGCGGCGAAATGGATACATGATTTCGTGCAGAACACACAAAATAGCGACGCTCTGGGCGTCGTCGGGATGCTGCTGCTTGTTGTCGTCGCAATCCGAATGCTTGCCAGCGTCGAGGCGACGTTCAACGACATCTGGGGCGTCACGCGCGGGCGCAACTGGTTGCTGCGCGTCGTGCTTTATTGGACAACAATCACGCTTGGCCCGCTCGCGCTCATCGGTGCGCTCGGCTTGGCGGGCAGTCCTCATTTGCAGGCGGCGAAAATTTTCGTGGGACAAATGCCATTCATCGGAAGTTTGATTTTTGAGTTTGTCCCGCTCGTGGTTTTGTGGCTCGCGTTCGCGCTGTTCTATGAACTCGTGCCAAGCACGAAAGTTCATTTCAGCGCGGCATTGGCCGGCGGCATCGTGGCCGGATCGTTGTGGCATTTGAACAATGTTTTTGGTTTTCTCTACGTCTCGCGCGTGGTCACCAACAGTAAAATCTACGGCAGTCTCGGGCTCGTGCCGGTATTCATGATCGGCCTTTATTTTTCATGGGCGATCCTGCTTTTCGGCGCACAAGTCGCCTACGCCTTTCAAAACCGCAGGGCCTATTTGCAGGAAAAACTTGTGGAGAACGTGAACCAGCGCGGACGCGAATTCATCGCGCTCCGGCTGATGACCTGCATCGGGCAGAATTTTCAAGCCGGCCAGCCGCCAGTCACGCTTGAGGAAATTTCCGTGGAGCTTGGAATTCCAACCAAACTCGCACAACAAGTTTTGCGAACGCTTCTCGCCGCGCAACTCGTCGTGGAAGTGGCCGGAAATGAAATCCGCTTCGCGCCCGCCCGCCCGCTCGACTCCATCAATGCGCACGATGTTTTATCCGCCATGCGCGCCGCCAACGGACAGGAACTCGCCACACGCGACGAACCTGCGCGCAACGAAGTGCTGGGTGAATTTGCGCGAATTCAGGAAGCGGAAAAACGGGCGGCATCATCCATCACACTGCTCGTCCTCGTGAACCGCGCTTCGGCGCAATTGAAAATTGCCGCGCGAGCCAAAACGGAAAAATAAATCCGTCATACCCACAACTGACGGTCGAGCGAGCGATATTGGATCGCCTCGGAAATATGCTCGCTCAAAATATTTTCTGAATTCGCTAAATCCGCAACCGTCCGAGCCACTTTCAAAATCCGGTCGTAGGCACGCGCGCTGAAATTCAACTCGTTCATCGCCATTTTCAGCAACTCCTTCGTCGCGTCGTCAAGCGCGCAAAATTCCTTCAATTCTTTCGGTCCCAATCGCGCGTTGCAGGTGATTTTTGGTTTGTACGCGAATCGTTTCTGCTGGATTTTTCGCGCGGTAATGACGCGCCCGCGGATTTGCGCGGAAGTCTCGCCAGTTTTGTCACCGGAAATTTCGCGGAATTTCACCTGCGGCACTTCGACGTGCAAATCTATGCGGTCGAGCAGCGGCCCGGAAATCCGGCCGAGATAACTTTGGATTTCGCGTGGAGACGATTTGCTTTCGCCCGGCATTTTCCCGTCCGGCGTCGGATTCATCGCGGCCACAAGCATGAATTGCGACGGAAAAGTCATCGTGCCCGCGGCGCGCGAAATCGTCACGCGACCTTCTTCGAGCGGCTGGCGCATGGTTTCCAATACGCTGCGCTTGAATTCCGGCAGCTCGTCCAAAAATAAAACGCCGTGGTGCGCGAGCGAAATTTCGCCGGGCGTCGGATTTATATTTCCGCCCAAAAGTCCGGCGTCGCTCGCCGTGTGATGCGGCGCGCGGAATGGCCGCTGCGTCACGAGCGCCTGTCCCGGCGCGAGCAAGCCGACGATGCTGTGGATTTTTGTTGTCTCCAGCGCTTCATCCAAAGTCAGCGGCGGAAGAATTGTGGCAAGTCGTTTGGCAAGCATTGATTTTCCCGTTCCCGGCGGGCCGATGAGCAAAACATTGTGGCCACCAGCAGCGGCAATTTCCAAAGCGCGTTTGACATTTTCCTGACCTTTGACCTCCGAAAAATCGTGTTCGTCCTCGTTCTCATGCTCGAAAATTTTTGCGACGTCCACTTTTGCAGGCGCGATTTTTATTTCGCCTTCCAGAAATTGCGCGGCCTCGCGCAGATTTTGAACGGGAATCACTTGCAGGCCGGAAACAACCGCCGCTTCCGCCGCATTTTCCGCAGGAACAAGAATGCCGGTTTTGCCTTCGGCTTTCGCTCGCAGGGCAATCGGCAAAATTCCTTTGCCCGGACGAACCGCGCCAGTCAATGCCAGTTCGCCGGTGATTACAAAATGGTCGAGCTGATCCGTGTCGATTTGTTCGCTCGCGGCAAGCATTCCCAGCGCGATTGGCAAATCAAAACTCGGCCCTTCTTTTTTTACGTCGGCGGGCGCGAGGTTGATCGTCGTCTTGCCCATCGGAAATTTGTAGCCGGAATTGGTCAGCGCGGTCGAGACGCGGTCCCGCGATTCCTTGACCGCCGCGTCGGGCAGACCGACAATGACGACGAGCGTGTCGCCATAACCGGCGTTGACCTCGACTTCGATTAGATAAGCGTCAATCCCATTCAGCGCGGCAGAACAGACCCTGGCTAACATGATGGGATTATTGGTTGAGACGTAAAGTGTTGGAAGCGAAATTTATTTTACACGCTGCGGTTGTCAATCGTGGCGATTTCCACCCGCATGCGATCCAGCAGTACGACAACTGTTTGCAAGACGATAAAGCGCATGGTCGTGTCCCACAGGAACAGGCCGCAATGCGCAAAGTTCATGCTCGGATTATCCAGGGTTTGCAACGCGGCCCAAATCAACGTGGTCAACACCGCCGCAAATGTTCCCCAACGGCGGTTGAGAATCAGCGCCAGACTCGCGCTGGGAATGATATAAAATGGAAGAAGCGTCACGTGCGGCCCGGTGAAAAAGTCAATCCCCGCGATGACCGCCAAAATTACAGCACTGGTCAGAATTGTAATTCTGTTGGCCGCAAATTGTTCGCGCAACGGGAGCCTGTCGGCAGGCAATCCAACGCGCCCATCGAAAAACCATTTCTTGGCCTGACGATAAGTTCGCAGCCAAGGCAATGGCAGAAATTCAAAGGCCGCCCGTTTGACGCCATCCACTACATTCAAAAAATTGCCCAGCATTTTGTGGTATAGACGCTCTGCCAGCGAAGGTTCCGCGACGGTTGCTGAATGGTTTCGGCTATTGAACCATTTATTTTGCAAGCGATTCCACCGGGTTCCGAAGCGTTGCAGTTTTTGAATGATGCGGGGATCAATGCCCTTATCGGAAAGATGCCGTCGGGCGATAATGCCACTCCGCAAATGATCATGCTGCGGCGCGCGATAGACGGCAGACAAATCCGCGTGGTCAAGGTCGAGCATTTTTTCGTCAAACTCGATTTCCAAAAACCGGCAGATGCCGCGACAAACATCCTCCGTCTTTTCGACCAATTCCGTGTATCTCACATGATGCAGACGGATTCCGGCACGGTCGAGTTCTGCTGCTTGCAGGATCATTTGCTCCTGACCAAAAATGAATCGGTTCAACATCCCGCGTCTGCGAAAAAATAGCGACTTGCGCCCCGCATCCACCACGCTCCGGTAAATTTCCACCGGGTCGCGCCAGAGCAGGACGAAAGAACTGCCCGGATATTGCCGCGCCAATTGTCTCAAGCGGGCGGGATAAAGCGGCGATTTTTCCCCCCACAATTTCGCGCCTTTGGCATCCCCAAAGACGCGATATAGTTCTTCGGGCGTGCGCACATTTTCGAGTCCGCGCAGGCTGTCGCCAAAAATCAAGCGGTGCCGCGAAAGCGCCTGATTTAAAAATTCCTGACGCTCAAGCCAGCCATTTTGGAAGCGCAGCGGGGAAAGCAGTTTGGGAAAATCCCAGACATTGCATTCATACATCAAGGCCATTTGCGGGTGCTGATTCAACAAGGAATACAACAATGAAGTGCCGGAACGAAAAATTCCGACCACAAAAATCGGATTTGCAAGTTGTGAGTTCATTTTTCCGAATTAAATACGAGCAATTGGCCTGCCAATTGCAGGTCATGTGGCCTGCTAACTTTCTCTCACAATTCGGGTTTTTTTGCAAGGCCGGATTTTTTTTCGGGCAGTGCAAAAAAAGTTGTTCCCCGTCGGTGTCACTGGCATTTTAAGAATGACAAGGTTCAATGAACAGCGACGAACATTTTCAATTTCAAGATTGCGGCAAACTGGCGGCGCATCTTATCGCGCACATCAACGTCAAGCTCGCGCTCATCGGCTGCCAGCCGGTGCCAATCAAAGGCGACACGGAGTTCGCCGAAATCGCGGCGGCGATGGCCGGACAGTCGCGCGAAAAAGACCGGCTGCTCGGACATTATCTTTGCCCCGCCGACAATCGCATCCAGACTTTTCTTTACGATTATCTGCAAAATGTTCCGGTGACAAAATTGCCAACGCGCACATTCGTCCTCGACCGGCCCGGCCTCGCGCGCATCCTTTCGCTGCCGCTTGACCGCGACGAATTTCATTCGGACATCATCAGCTCGTATCGCGTCGCACAAGGCGTCTTGCACAATCCGCGCAGCGACAGGCGCACGACGCAGGGAATTTTTCATGTCACCGAAGGCGGCCTGCCGATTCCCGATGACAAGCTTGGCGTGCCGAAAATCACGTTCGCCAAAATGCTCGCGCTCGCGCTTAATCCGCCCGCGAGTTTGATGCAATTGCCGTTCACCGCGACGCAGCCCAAACCTGCGGAATGTCTGGTCTCGCTCCTTCTGCGCCCGTTGGTCTGCCCGGAAATTCCCGGCTTCACGCCGGAGAAAAGAATGGAGATCCGATTTTTTGTCCCCGGAAATCTCGTGTGCAATCTGGATTTTGTTGAAAGCATTTTCGGCAACGGCGGCGATCCGCTGCTGCCGGAAAATGACGCCGCGCTCGATGTGGAACATTGGACGGGTCACACAGGCTGCGTCATTCTCGCGCCGCATTTGGTGAAGGCCACGAAAAAATCCGTCGGCCTGCCGCATTGGGACGCCGCGACGGAACGCCAGCGCCGCGACGGGATGTGCTGGAAAAATGAAAATGAAATTTACAACAACGGCGGCGCGTTCAAACTCACCTGCCGCGACGAATCGGGCGTCATCGTCACGCTCATCGCCGACAATTATTTCGGTTACTGCAAAAAAGAGGTCAAGACGCAGATCAGTTTCGCGGCGAATCTCTATGGCAATTGCGAGGAAGAACACGCGGGTGGCGCACTCGTGTTTCCGGCATTCGACCTCGGCGAGGAATTCAGCGGCGACGTTCATGTCCGCCGGCTGGGACACACGTTCGAGGAAGTGGCGCAGCTTTATGGCAATCTGATGGACGTGAAACCGGAAGGTTACGGCGTGGACAAAAAATTCCCGGAAGTAATTTATATTCCACACGACGCGCATTTCGATTTGCACACGCAATCGGTTTCGTGGAAAAATGCGGACGGCGAATTTTCAATAAAATTGCAGCCGGACAAAATTTACATCCGTCCGTCCGGCTATAAAGTGCGCATGGAAAAGCCGGGAGCGAATCGCGCATGGCGACTGGTCGGCACGGCGGCGGAAGGTCTCGTCTGCCACAAACCCTGCACCGTTTCAGGCGGCGGAAAATCGGAAATTTCCAAGCCCATCACCGACGCGATTTTAATCGGCCCGGTCTTTGTCGCCGATTTGAAAAACGATTTCGACCGCGTGGCCGAATTGATTCACCGCGATTACTCGTCCCGTTTTCTTGACAAGAGCAGAAAAGATTCGCGTGCGGTGTTGTCGGCGGAGCGTTCGCTCGGTTCGGTCATCAAATTGCTCACGCCGGACAAACGCGAGTTCAATCCCGACTACAACGCATGGGTCGAAACCATTCCGCAATACATCAAGGAACTCGTTTTCGTCGTGAAGCGTTATTACAAACCGGAGTGGGGCGACAACTGGCGCGAGCATTTCAGCGTGGACATCATCAACGGCACGCCGGGCAACGAATTGAAGTGCGACAACCGCACGCTGGTCACAACGCGGTTGCGCGTGGGCTTCGACAAGGATGGCGCGTGGCGAACATTCGGCCTGCGGAAAGATTTTCATCCAGCGGTGAAAGTTCAATTGGAAGACGACATCACTGCGTCCGTGCTGGTGCCGACGGCGCGCGTGGAAAATTTGTCGGGCATGGACAAGGGACAGGTTTTAAAATTCGTCCAAAACTGCGAACAGCGTCTCTTCCAGCGGCCGGACGATGCCATTCATCGCGGTTATGACAAACAGACGGAATCCGATTTTGCGCGGCTCGATAATTTTTTCTCTAACTACGAACCGCTCACGGTTAAGGACGCGCATGAAATCACCGAGGACGCGATTCGTTTTTTTGAGTTCACCAAGCCGATGCGGACGCTCATCCGGCAATTCGCGCAAATTGGCAAACCGGAATTTTTCGTCTCGACCGCGCACCCACGAATCGTGGATGGCAAGCCGAGCAAAAATCCGCGCTACCTGCAAAAACGTCCCGACCTGGTGCATCCCGTTGAAAGTTACATCGCCGAAACCGGCGCACGCCTGCGTCGTCGTGTGCCGCCAGCCGCGTTCGTGCCGACGCCCGTTGACGCCGTGCTGCCCGGCCGTCGCAACAATCCGCCCGAACATGGCATCCGTCCGCTCGCGGTGTTCAACCCGATTCACTATTTTGAACTGCCGGAATTGTTCATGGAATTTATTTGCAGCATGACCGGCAAATCGCCGTCCACGACCGGCGCGGGTTCAGAAGGGGCGCTGACCAAAGGGCCGTTCAACGCGCTGCCGCCGATCATTGACCTGAACAACGCGCTCGTCTCGTGGCTGCTCACCGGCCACAACGGTTTTGTCACCGCCGCCGGCTACATCGGCCCGAAAGTGCGCGTGGATCACGACGTAAGTCTCATCGTGCCGGAAGTTTTCTGCCGAATGCAACCCGATGAACGCGAACCAAAATTTCTCATTGGCAACCATTATTTGGACAAGTGCGAGGACTTCGAGCATGGCGGGAAAAAAATTCTCGCCAGTCGTCTTGGCTACCGCATCAACGCGCGTTTTATCCATGCGTTTTTTGGACGCGTGTTCAATCATCCTCGCGCCGTTTTCACGGACGAGATGCTGCAACCGGAATTGCAGGACATGGAAGTTTTTGTGGACGGCATGGACAACATCGTCTCCACGCAAAAGCGCGTTGCCAAAATGTATTTCGAGGATGGCAGCATCGCGCAGGCCTGTCCGCCGCTGAAGGCGCTGCTGCACATCATGCTTAACGACGAATGGGAAGGCAAAGACCTCAATCATTCCGACGTGCGGAAACTTTTTACGCGCGAAAATCTACTGACGAGCGGCTGGTATGCGGCGCGATTGGCGGCCAAACAGAAAATTGACCGCGCGCTGTGGAAACGCCATGCAGAATATCTGAACCACTTTTTGAAAAGGCCAAGCCACGAGGATATTGTCGCGGAACTTGGCATCGCCGACCATCTGGCACGTGTGCGCAAAACCTTGGAAGAAATCGAATCGCCTGCTTATCTGAAAAACTTGTCCGGCACGCTCGGCGCGGAACCGATTGACGCGTATTTAACTTAACAGCGGCTCAAAACCGTTTTTGCAACCATTGCAACGCGTGTTTGAGCCAGTCGAAATTAAAATAGCCGCGCGTGAAGCCGTAATAAGCCAGCAGCAGCGCGCAAAAAATCGCCGCCCATTCCCAGCAAAGAATTTTCTGTTTGCGACCCTTGATGAAAATCAGCGCGGCAAAAATGTTCGCCGCTGCCGCAATTCCCAATCCGCAGAACATCAGCAAACGCCCGGTGGACGCGGACGAAAGTTGCACGTTGCCCAAATGCGCCCGCGTCGCCGCCGGCAAACCGATGAGCAGTAAAATGAGTAATGTGCAGTTCGTCGTGATGATCAAAAACCGCTGCATGACCGGCTAATTTATTTTCTCGGCGATTCTATATTTGAACATCCGCTTCTTCATCCAGCGCACCGCGATCAAATCGTAAAACGACGCGAACAGCCGGTTCCACACGCCGTAATGGCCCTGGCCTCTCACGCGCGGATTGTGGCCGACGGGAATTTCCGTGACAGTGAAGCCTTCGATCTTGAACAGCGTCGGCAGGAAGCGGTGCATTCCCTTGAAAAATTTCAGGTCGGCTACGCATTCGCGTTTGAACGCGCGGTAACAACAACCGGCGTCGGAAATATTTTCGCCGGAAAGTTTGTTGCGAACCCAGTTCGCGATTTTTGACGATGCGATGCGGACAAAACCGTCGCCGTGCTTGCGCGCCTCGATGCGCGTGCCGCATGCGCAATCGAAATTTGCGAGCGCGGCCAAAAGTTTCGGCGCATCCTGCGGATCGTTTTGCAAATCGGCGTCGAGCGTGATGATGGCTTTGCCGCGCGCGGCTTTCATGCCCGCCCAAAGCGCCGCGGACTGGCCGCAGTTGAACGCGAATCGCTGCGCGCGAATTTTTGAATCCGTCGTGGCCAATTCTTTCAGCACGTTCCACGAGTTGTCCGAACTAAAATCATCCGTGAAAATAATTTCATAATTTATTTTGAGCGGCTCAATCGCCGTGCGAATCGCGGCGACGAGAGTGAGCAGATTGTCCTGCTCGTTGTGGCAGGGAACGACAAAGCTGACTTCAGGTGTTTCGGCCATTGATAATATAATTTCCGCGTTGATGACGATTGTTCCAGCGAATCGTTTCGCGCGGCAAGGAAAATGCGCGGTCAGCGATTGGAAAATAATTCCCATTGGCCGACGCGCACGATGAGACGAAATTGCGCCGCGTTGTCAAGGTAACGAATTTTTCCAAGCGTTCCCGAAGGGCCGACAATTAAAATTCGGCGATTGCTTTCAAGCAAATTTTGCAACGCGGTTTCGTCCGGCAAATACAGTTCGCCGAGCCGTTCGCGGTTGCCGGGAAATTCAAAAGGCACCTGCGTCAAATCCATGCCGCCAAAAAATGGACGGTTCGTCGCCGAAATCACGCCGCCGGAATAAAATGGCAAACCTTCCGGCAGGCGATCCCAACAAACCACCGCGTCGCCCGCGTGATAATTTTCCCACAACGCAAGTCCGAGCGGTTTGAGCGTTTGATTGCGGCGGAAGTCGGCTTCAAATTTCGGAACTTCGGCGACCGTCACAAAAAAACCGAGCAACATGAGCCCAACGGCAAAGGCCGCGCACGTTTGCGGTTTCCACTGTCGCGCCAGCCAAAGAATGGAAAAAATAATTCCGGCGACAATCGGCGTCTGCCATTTCAGCAATAATGGAAGCGTTTGGTGAAAAGCGAATTTCAACAGCAGCGGAAAAATAGCCGGCAACAAAAGCGAGCTCGCCAGACAAATTCGCCACGCGAACGCGGGCGCGATTTCATTCCTTTGTTCGCCGCCAAAAAATTTCCACGCGAGCAAAATCGCCAGCGCGGGAAAAATCGGCAGAATGTAGGCGGGCAATTTTGATTGAGAAAATGAAAACAGCGCGAAAGTGAAGATCGTCCCGACATTCAACAGCAGCCAGCCGTCTTTTGATTTTGCATCCAAATTACGCCAATGGTTTTTTCGCCAAAGCCAGCCAAGCAAAATCGTCCACGGCAAAAGTCCCACCAGAAGAACCGCGAAAAAATAAAATGGGCTGCCGGTTCTGTTCTTAATGGTTGTTCCGAGCAAATGCCCCGCGGCCTGGCCAAGAATCATGAAATGTGCCGATTGCGGCATTTGTTGAAATACGGCAAGGAACCACGGCGCGGCTAAAATTAAAAAGAGCGCAAAGCCGAAAAAAATTCCGACAAACAGAAGTTTTTTCCGAAGAATTTCTTTTCGCCTAAAAATGAGCAATGCCAAAAATGAAATCGCTGGAATTGCCAAAGCGATGGGTCCTTTAGTCAAAAATCCAAGCGCGATTGCCGCCCAGCCAAACAAATGCCATTTGAAAAATTCTGACTTCTGGCTTCTGACTTCTGGCTTCTGTATTTGCCAGCTTCGCCATAAAAAATAAATCGCCCAAGTTGTGAATTGCGTCAGAAAAATATCCGCTGTCAGAAATCGCGCCATGACGAAATAAAGCAG
The DNA here is from genome assembly GCA_036501565.1 of Verrucomicrobiia bacterium. GTDB lineage: Bacteria > Verrucomicrobiota > Verrucomicrobiia > Limisphaerales > UBA11358 > UBA11358. The sequence goes on along the minus strand of DASYAA010000065.1, from coordinate 8,866 downwards.
CGAGCTTTGCAAAATCAGCGCGCTCCAAAATCCAACGCGCCGGCCGCCGAGCGAACAACCGAGCAGAAAGGTTGCGAAAATTCCGCTAATGCCCGCGAGCGCGACCGGCAATCGCACTGCCCATTCATTCTGGCCTAAAATTTTCATCGAAGCTGCGACGAGCCAATAAGTCATCGGCGGTTTGTCCAAATGCGGCAGATACCAAAGATGCGGCACGAGCCAGTCGCCAGTCTCGATCATTTCGCGCGCGATTTCGGAATAGCGGCCTTCGTCCGGTTCGTTAAGCGCGCGGCTGCCGAGCAAAAAGAAAAAAGTGAATGACGTCAACAAGAGCAACAGCCATCGTTGATGCGCTTCGGTGAAAAACGGCGCGGTTGGTTTCAATAAAATTTCTGGTGCCGAAAATTATTGCGCAGGGATTTTAATTCAGCAATTGATACCAGTTGTTCCGCTGATGCGGTTCGTAGCCCAAATCGCGAATCAACCGCTGCATATCGGAGACAGTCATTCGGAACGTCGTGCCCGCTTGCGACACGACATTTTCCTCAATCATGATGCTGCCCAAATCGTTTGCGCCGTATTTCAGCGCAATCTGGCCGATTTCCAAACCTTGCGTGACCCACGAGCTTTGTACGTTCGTAAAATTGTCTAAATAAATTCGCGCGAGCGCCTGCGTGCGCAAATACTCGTGCGCGCCGACGGTCGGCGCTTTCAATTTCGTGTGCTCGGCTTGAAACGTCCAGCAGATGAACGCGGTGAAACGTCCTTTTTTGTAGCCAAGCGATTTGTCCTGCTGCGCGCGCAGCCGTTCGAGATGCTCGATGCGGTCTTCAATTGTCTCGACGTGGCCGAACATCATCGTCGCGCTCGAATACAAGCCGAGCCGATGCGCCACGTCCATGACTTCGAGCCAGTCATCGCTCATCGCTTTGAGCGGAGAAATTCTTTGACGCACACGATCAACTAATATTTCCCCGCCGCCGCCGGGAATCGAGCCGAGTCCGGCGGCCTTGAAATCGCCGATGATTTTTTCCAGCGGCTCATTGAACACTTCGCGGAAATGGACGAACTCGCTCGGACTGAAACCGTGAATGTTGAAATCTGGAAATTTATTTTTAACGTGCGACAGCAAATCGAGATACCACTGCTTCGTCAGTTTCGGATGATGTCCGCCCTGCATCAACATCTGCGTGCCGCCGAGTGCAATCGTCTCTTCGATTTTTTTGTCGAGTTCGTCGAGCGAAATGACATAGGAATCGTCGTCCTTTTCCACGCGATAAAACGCGCAGAATTTGCAATAGACGTTGCAGACGTTCGTGTAATTGACGTTGCGGTCAACGATGTAGGTTACAATGTCGTTGCCGCGACCGTTGAAATCTTTTGCCTTCGACAATTGCCGGCGACGATCTGCGAGCGCGCCGAGTTCTTCGAGCGGCAGATGATAAAGCCGCAACGCTTCCGCCGGGGAAATGCGCTGGCCATCCCAAACTTTTTGCAGCAACCCGTCCAATGACGCGTCGTAAATCACGGCTGAAGGCTAGCGGATTCTCATAATTGAAACAAGCGCGTTGCAGTTCCAGATTAATTATGTAAAAAATGAAAAAAGCGAGGCGCGAACCTCGCTTTGAAATTTTTACAGCGAATTTAATTCTTCGCGGCGGCGGCTTCGGCCACGACGTTCACGCGGCGGCTGTTCTTGTCGAACTTCACTTTGCCATCGGCGAGCGCGAACAATGTCCAATCGCGTCCGGTGCCGACATTTTTGCCCGCGATGAACTTGCTGCCGCGCTGGCGCACAATGATGCTGCCCGCGCTGACGACCGTGCCGCCAAATTCTTTTACGCCGAGCCGTTTGCTGACGCTGTCGCGCCCGTTGCGGACGCTGCCTTGACCTTTTTTATGTGCCATAAATCAGTTGACGGTTGAGAGTTGAGAGCCGGAAAATCAAATGTTGATTGCGGTTATTTTCACGACCGTCAATTCCTGACGGTGGCCAATGGTCTTATGATAACCTTTGCGGCGTTTCATTTTGAAAGTAAGTTTTTTCTCGCCGCGCTTGTGCGCCACAACATCCGCCACAACGCTCGCCCCCGAAACGGTCGGCGCGCCGACGGTGACTTTATCGCCGCCAATCATGAGCACGCGGTCAAACGTGAACGGTTTGCCAGCCTCGGTTTCAAGGCGTTCGATTTCCAGCGTGTCACCTGCGGCGACGCGATATTGTTTGCTGCCTGTTTCTAAAACTGCATACATAAATTTTCCCGCAAAGGGTCGGGCATTAAACCAGATTTTCGCAGAGTGTCAATGCCCGAATTATCAGAATCTGCATGGTCGGGTAAAACGCATGTCGATCTTAAGGCGCATTTTCCAATAGTCTGGCGACTTCGTTTGGGTGCGAGCGTTCGACGATATGGTTGCCTTCCATGATGTGCGTGGTCCAGCCGCGGGCTTTGGCGCGCTGATAAAACCGGTAAAAATCATCCTGCTCCGGCTGTGCGCCCTTGTCCACGGTGAGGATGTAGGTCGTTGGAATTCTTCCGGCCGCGGCCTGATTGGTCAGGGTGATGGGTTCCAGAATGGTTTTCACTGACTGGGGAACGTCATGAGGCGGCGGGGAATTTGGGGCAATCCAAAATGGAATAATATAACCATCAATGACCGGCGGATCGTTCGTTTTGTGAACGCGAATCATGTCCGCACTTTCGCCATTTTCGGGGACAAGTGCGTCAATATAAACGATATGCTTAATACGGTCGGGTATGCGGTCAGCCACGCCGGTAATAACCATGCCGCCGTAACTGTGACCGACGAGCACAACGTCATGCAAATTTTCCCACAGGATAACGTTGACGATGTCTTCAATGTGCGTGTCGAGGTCAATGTTCGTGCTGGAAAGATTGTAGTGCTCGCCCAAGCCGGTCAGCGTCGGACGATACACCGTGTTGCCGTCGGCGGTGAGCAAATCACCCACATGTTTCCAATCCCAACCGCCACCCCACGCGCCATGCACGATGACATAGGTGAATTTTCGACTGTCCGATGCCGGCGCATTGTTTGTGTCAGCGGCGCGTGCATTAAACGCAACGAGACAGGTGAAATTCAACACCACCGCCAAGCAAAGGAAAAATTGTCTGTTCATATCATTGAGAGTTGGCTTTCAAAATGATATTCGCAACGGAACCGCGTCCATTCAAGAAGATTAATGACTGCAAAAAACCGAAAGTATCGGCGCGTGAAATTTTGCCCGCCAGATCACGAATTAGTGATGCCAGCCGCCATGACCGCCACCGTGCCAGCCACCACCGTGATAATAACCGCCGCCCCAGCGACCACCAAATCCGAATGAAAGTGATACCGCAGGATAAGGCCACGCATAATACGGATAATAATACGGCTGAGAATAATACCATGCGTTATAATTGTAAGTTTGCGTGTCGGGAATCACATAAACACTCGAAGAGGGAATGGTTTGAACATACGTCACCGTCGGCTGCGCCATAGCGGTGGAGGTTTGCGCGCTAGTGTCCGAAGAATTTTGTTGCGGCGAGTTGTTGTTGCGCTGATTCAACATCACGTTGATCACGCCATCGGAAACTCCCTGCTGCCGCAGATAAATGATTTGGCCCGCATTCAGGCCGTAGCTGTTGCCGGAATTTTGGATGTAAGCGATGATGGTGCTGTCACCGACTTTCGCCTGCGCGAGCTGCACGATTTGCGACACGCCATAAGACAATTGCGGCGCGGTCTGGACGCTGGCCAACGGCGCAGCGGTTGAAGCGGTGGAATCCTGCGCCACGGCATCTCCTGCCAGAAAAAACAGCACTGAAACGGCGGCGATGACCAGCAACGGTTTTTGAAAGTCTTGAGTTTTCATAACATTAGCACCTAATCATTCAACACTTCAAAGTTGCGCGAGTTGCGCGAACTGTCAAATCCGAAAAAGAATCAATTCAACGTTTTTCGCGCCGGCGCAAAACACTCTCGCGTCTTTTGATTTCGGCGGACAGCAATTCTTCCGCCGACCAGCCGCGCAATTGAGCGAATTCCACCAATTCAAACAATTTTTCGGCAATCCTTGCGCGCGAAATTTTTTCACGCGACGATTTTTCTTTTAGCAAATTCGCTTTGCTCGCTTTTTTCACCAACTTTTCCGCGCGCAGCAGTGCGGGCAAATGTTTTGGAATTCCGTCGAACGCCGAGTGTCGCGCGTGTTTGGTTCCGTGCTTTTCCGCGCGCTTGATTTTTTCCCAGTTCGCCCAGACCTCGTCCACGTTTTTGACTTTGGTCTTTCCAAAAACGTGCGGATGGCGGCGGATCAATTTGTCCACGAGATGCCGCGCGACCTTTTCAAAATCGAACACGCCACGCTCCTTCGCCATTTGCGCGTGGAAAACCACTTGCAACAACAAATCCCCCAACTCCTCGGCCATTTCGTGATCGTCGCGCGTCTCAATCGCGTCAATCAATTCATAAACTTCCTCAATCGCGTGACGGCGCAAACTCAAATGCGTCTGTTCGCGATCCCACGGACAGCCGCGCGGCGAACGCAGCTTCGCCATGACGCGCAGCAAATCTTCGATGGCAGATTTCTTTTTCAAAAAAAATTTAACACGGATTGAAGAAATTAAATTTTCGAGTAAAGAACTTTTCCTGTGGCCTTATCAATGATTTGAATAATGTCTTTTTCCATAATGTCCACGCCACTATTCGGAGTGAATAATTTCTTGGATTTTTCATCCTTACCGAGATACCGCTCAACCGTGCAACACCAGCGGCCTGTGTCATTGTAAATGGACGAATCCACAGGCCCGCAGCCAGATAGTTCAAAATCACGGCCGTCAGCAAAATGAACGACAATAATTCCGTTTTGAGAAAGTAAGTCGCAAAATTTATGAGTAAGTCTAAATTTTTCCAAAACTTGTTGCATAGATTAAATTGTGGCTCAAAGAATCACCAAATCATCGCGATGCACGAGTTCTATGCGCGCGAGTTTTTTGGCGCGGATTTCTTCGGCGGAAAATTTCGCGATGCCGCGCGCGAATTCTGTTCCGTTCAAATCGCAAATGCGAACGACATCACCGGCTGCAAATTCGCCTTCGCAACGTGCGACGCCGGGTGGCAACAAGCTTTTGCCACTTTCGCGCATCGCCTTTTTCGCGCCGTCGTCCACGAACAATGTTCCTTTCGGATGATGAAAAAATGCAATCCAGCGTTTGCGTCCCTGCAATTTTGTTGGCTGCGCGACGAACAGCGTGCCTTCGTCTTCGCCCGCCAGAATTTTCGCGAGCACGTTTTTCTTTTTGCCGGACGCGATGACGAGCGGAATTCCCGAACGCACGACGATTTTCGCGGCCTGAACTTTTGAGGCCATGCCGCCGACGGCGGTTTCGCTGGTCGTGCCGCCCGCAAGTTTTTCAATCGTCGAGTCAATCTGTTCGATGACGGAAATGGTTTTCGGATTTGATTTGCTGAAATTTTCGATGACGCCGTCCACGGTCGTCAAAATCACCAGCAAATCCGCAGGCAAAAGCGACGCGACGAGCGCGGACAATTTGTCGTTGTCGCCGAATTTTATTTCCGTGAACGACACCGCATCGTTTTCGTTGATGATCGGCACGACGCCGCAACCAAGCAGCGTGACGAGCGTGTTTCGCGCGTTGAGATGCCGTTCGTGATGCTCCAAGTCTTCGTGCGTGAGCAAAACCTGCGCGACGTGCAAATCGTGCTTGGCAAAAAGTTCCGCGTAAATCGCCATGAGTCGTGTTTGTCCGATGGCAGCGCACGCCTGAAGTTCGGCAAGTTCACTCGGACGCTTTTCATAACCGAGTGCGCCCATGCCCGCGCCGATCGCACCGCTCGTCACAAGCACAATTTCTTTTCCCGATTTTCGCAGCGCGGCGACTTGCGCGACGAGCTGTTCCAACTGCGCCGGATCAATTTGTTTCCGGCTGTCGGTCAGCACGCCCGTGCCGAGTTTCACAACGATGCGGGCGGCGGATTTGATGGATTCGCGATGCACCAAACAAGGTTAGAAAAAATTTCGCGCGCGGAAAATGTTAAAATGTGACGCCAATCAAGTTCAAAATGTCTTGCAGGACGGCAGGATTTCCCGGTTGAAGTTTTTTCGGACCGGCCATTGAATTGAAAAAATCGCCGCTGCGAAGCCCGACAAAAACCGCCAGTCCCGCCAGATCATTTTTTGATTTCATATTTTTGATGATGCAATTTTCGATGCCGATTTTTTGCGTGCGATTGTTGTGCTGATCTTTTAAGTCAACATATTTTGCCGTGCCGACGGAAACGTTCAGCACGTCAATGCTTTTGAAATCGTAGCCGGTTTCTTTTTTGAAATTAATCGCGCCTTTTCGTCCGCCCGATTTTTGAGGCGTAGAAATGCCGAGCGCAAAAATATTGGTTTTGCCGGCTTCGTTTTTCACGATGTCCAATTCACCGAGATTAAACCGCAAAAGCGTAATGTGAATTTCTTTTTTCGCGAGCGTGGCGCGGTCGTATTCAACATGGATTTCAGGAATGTCCAAAAACAGCGTCCCCCCGAAACTCGGCGGATTAAAAATTTTCAGGTTTTGAATTTCGATGGTCGGCTCGGCCAGGCCGAGTTTGAAGCGGCCAATTTCCGCGTCCATGCCGGTCTGCGAACGGATGTTATGTTCAATCACTACGCGCAAAATGGAATTGAGCGACAGAAAAAAAATCACGACAAGCACGACCGCCAGAATGAACAGCCTCAACAACCATTTGAAAACAAACTTTATCATTCGTTAAATTGTTAAATTGTTAAATGGTTGAATCGTCGCGTCTTATTTAACCATTCAACACTTCAACTAATTACACCGGCACATCCTCCGGCCGCACTTCCAAACATTCGTCCTGATCTTCCCAAATTGCGGCGGCGTAAGAATTCAAAAGTTTTGGCACCAGATTTTTTCCTGCGCGGGCGAGCAATTGTTCCGCTTGCTCCGCCGCGTCTTCGTAGGCGGCGTCGTAATTTCCCGCGCGCTTGCGCTGGCGGTCGTCCCAATGCGCGACGGCGTGGACGGGTTCGTATTGCTGCGCCCACGCTTCGATTTCGGCGCGGATGTCGGCGGGAATTTCCTCGAACGGCACGAGCGTTTCGCTGCAATGCTGGCAGATCAAACCGCTCTCGCGCACGTCGCGCGTGAGCAGCGGCAGAAACGGCGCGCGGCAGCACGGCGATTCCGCGTAGGCGGCGGGCGGCGTGACAAGCCGCTTGAACCAGATTTGCTTTTCGTGCGCGATTTGCGCGGCGAGCCGGTAGGCGCCGACAAGTGGATGCGAAAGCCGCCACGCGCGGCCTTCGAGCTGGCCGAGCGTTTGCGCCAGCCAGCGCGCGAGCGTGAGGTCGTCCCAATCCTGAAACACGCGGGCGTATTCCTTCCAGAGCGAGTCGAGCGGCGAACTGGATTCCGATTCAAATGCCATTACAGCAGAATGACGCGAGGAAAAAGTTTTGTCGAGCGGCGTTGCAAAATTGAAAATACTTTTGCTCAACTTCCAATCTGGAAAAATCATTCGACACGCGCCGCGCCCTTGCCTTTGACGACTTCGCCAATGAGCCGCGCTTGATGCTTCTGCGCGCGGATGAATTTCAAAATGTCATTCGCTTTGTCCGCAGCCACGATTGAAACCATGCCGATGCCCATGTTGAAAACCTGATACAATTCCGCGTCCGGCACGCCACTTTTTGTTTCGATGATTTTGAAAACTGGCGGCATTTCCCACGAACCTTTTTTTATTATAGCGTCTAAATTTTTCGGCAGCACGCGCGGGATGTTGTCCACGAATCCGCCGCCGGTGATGTGGGCGAAGGCTTTTACAACATTCTGGGAGGGTTGGCGTGTCGCCGACCCTAATTTTTGTTTTTGGGACGGCAACACGCCAACCCTCCCGTTAAATTTCTTCAACAGCTTCTGCACCAGCGGACCGTAGCTGATGTGTTCCTTCAACAATTCCTCGCCAATCGTGCCTTTGAGTCCGACCACGCGGCTGGACGGTTTCAACTTCAACTGCTCGAAGAAAATTTTCCGCGCGAGTGAATAACCGTTCGTGTGCAGGCCGCTCGATGCGATGCCGATGACCACGTCGCCCCGCTTGATGGTTTTCTGGCCGTTGAGCATTTTGCTTTTTTCCACCACGCCGACGATGGTGCCGCTCACGTCGTATTCGCCCTTTTGGTAAAAGCCCGGCATCTGCGCCGTCTCGCCGCCGATGAGCGCGCAATTGTTTTCCGCGCACGCGCGCGCGAAGCCCTTGATGATGTCCGTGAAAACGTGCGGCTCCAGCTTGCCCGTGCCGAGATAATCGAGGAAGAACAGCGGCTCCGCGCCCAGCACCGCGATGTCGTTGACGCAATGATTCACCAAATCCGCGCCGATGGTGTCGTGCTTGTCCATCGCGAAGGCGATTTTCAATTTCGTGCCGACGCCGTCCACGCTGGAAACCAGAACCGGCTCGCGATATTTTTTCACGTCCAGCGCGAACAGGCCGCCGAAGCCGCCGACCTTGCCGAGCACCTCGCGCCGATGCGTGGACGCGAGCAATTGCGGCAGCGTCGCCTTGACGCGATTGCCCAGATCAATGTCCACGCCGGCGGCGGCATAAGCTTTTTGTTTCATGCGACGGAAATTAAAACGGCAAATTGATGCGCGCGCGAGAAAATTTCGCAACAAGGTGAACAACTCGTCGTCGCGCAATTAACGGCGAAGTTTTAATTAAATCTAAAACATTTATTTTCAGAAAATCCATGCAAATTAAGCATTTTGAAATATCAATAGATTTATTGACATAATATCAAGTTGTGTGCAAATTTTAAGCATGGTGAACGCAC
>DASYAA010000064.1:0-13671 GCA_036501565.1 Verrucomicrobiia bacterium | reverse complement strand
GTTGGCGACAAGATTTTTAGTGGATTTAACTATGTAGCTGATGACTTGACTACTTTTAATGCTGCCAACATTCAAGTTATAGCGTCCCAAGTGGGTAACGCTTATTTTCTGACTTGGAACGGAAATATAAGCATCCTCAGCGGTGGGCCGGCTACCGGGGATCTTGAGCTCAATTACGAGGTTCAAGCGACCGATGGTCAAATCTTTGCGATTGACCAAGGTTATACAGGCGCTGTGGATGCACCGGCTGGAGGGTACCTTACGGTTACGGAGAACGTTTATATTCCGGGGAATCCGGTTGCCGTTGCTTCGAGCGATCTGAACCAAATGTTGACTGGCACTTCCTTTACAGACCCAGGCGCCATGTTGTATCCCCCTCAATCCACACTGTATGTAACTAAGGACATTGGTTTTGCAGACACTGGAGGTTTCATTACTATTTCTCAAGTTGAGCAATCGTTTGAACAGATTGCAGTTCCAGAACCGGCGACTGCTGGTTGCCTATTGCTTGGCTTAGGCATATTGGCCTCCACCCGGCGTTTCAAACAAAACTGACTCCCTTAATCCACCATTAATGCAATCACTGTTTGTTAATTTAAAATTAACAGCAGGGACAAGAACGGGAAATACATATGAAAAGACATATTTTACAATTGGCGATCATGGTGGTCGGTTTGGCCGGGATGATGGCAGCACCCAACCTGTTTGCACAACCATATTTTGGTTCTGATGGAACACTTAACTTTAGCGCTTCTACATTTCAAAATGGTAATGGCGGCGAGTTCAATGCGGTTACCACGCCGTTCGGTAGTTCCGCGAATCTCGGCAGTTTCGCTACTTTTTGTATCGAGGACGGCGAGAATATCGGCCAACCCCCCAGTGGACCTTACACCTACACAATCAACTCTGGTGCTGTTCAAGGTGGGCCTGGCGCGGATGCAACCGACCCGAACACCGGTTTACCGATGGACAACGTTTCAATCGGCACAGCGTGGCTTTTCAGCCAATTTTCGGCTGGCACATTAACTCTGGATAATGGAACTGGAAGTTACTTCGACGCAGACCGATTGGCGAATGCCGGCGAACTCCAGCAGGCGATTTGGTTCCTTGAGGATGAGGCCCCAGGCGTGGACAATGGTTATGTCTCTCTTGCTCAAACCGCATTGGGCAACTTGACATTGGCCCAAGTCGAGGCGGACTCAAACGGAGCGTATGGTGTTGTGGCCTTGAACCTATTCGATTCGAACGGCAATCTGGCTCAAGATCAGTTGGCTGTTGATCCCAAGTTAGTGCCCACGCCTGAACCGGCGACTATTGGCTGTTTTTTGCTCGGCTTTGGTATTCTAGCTCGCTCACGGCGTTTCAGAAAATAAGGGCATAATTCGTTTTGGCATATTCCAAGCTGATCAATTTTAGAAGCAGGCAGAATTTATTCAGTGCCAACCCGATTTATCCCGCACTCGCAAGAGTGCGGGATAAATTTTTTTACCTGCTTAATTTGATGGACATCGGCTCTACTATTTGAATTTTTCTCACGGTTTCTTCTTAAATTTGACCTTCTACGGAATTTTCCACGCGCAGCTTGTCAAAGATGCGCGAGTGAATTATTGTTTCGCCATGTTGTTGAAGAAAAACTTTACATGGCTAGGCATGGTTTTCTGCGCCACGAATCTCGTGTTTGCAGACACAATCCAACTTAAAGACAGGGCTGCCATCACGGGCAAAATTCTTGCCGAGAAATCGGATTCCATCGTCGTGGACGTCGGTTACACTGTGCTGGTTGTGCCGCGCAGTGCGATTTCAGCAATTTCAAATGTAAATGCGATCCCTGCAAAAGCGGCGTCTTTCGTAAATCCATTGTTGAACATCACGCCACAATTTTACACGGCCAATGCTTTCGCCTCGCCAACGCGCGACGTAAGTTCGCTCGTCAAACAAATCGGAGAGGCCGTCGTGCAAGTCCGCACGCCTGAAGGTTTGGGTTCCGGATTTTTCATCAATGCCGACGGTTATCTCATCACAAATTTTCATGTCATCGAAGGCGAAACGGAAATTTCCGTTGAAGTTTATCGTCAACTCAACGGCCAGCTCGATCGCGAGACTTACAAGCAGGTGAAAATAATTGCCATCAACAAATTTCACGATCTCGCTCTGCTGCACATCGAGGATAAAAACGCGCCGAAGTTCAAATACGTCACGCTCGGTAGTTCAGATGCGTTGAGTGTCGGCGATTCCGTTTTCGCCATCGGCAGCCCGCTCGGTCTCGAACGCACCGTGACCGAAGGCATTTTGAGCACCAAGACGCGCGAGCTTGAGGGCGAACTTTATTTACAAACCACAGCGCAAATCAATCCCGGCAATAGCGGCGGTCCGCTCTTCAATCTTGCCGGCGAAGTCGTAGGCGTAACGAATATGAAAATCACTTTTGGCGAAGGCCTGGGCTTTGCGATTCCCGTGGAACTGGTGAAAAGTTTTCTTGATCATCGTGATGCGTTTGCCTATTCGACCGACAATCCCAACAATCCGTATCGCTATCTCGAACCACCCAGCCGCACGAAGCAAAAGGCGGACGAAAAATGAAATCCGTTTTTTGACACGACTTTTTGCCGCGGTTGAACTTTAATTACTATGCTCACAAAAAACTTTCGCCTGATTTTTTTTGCCACGTTCGTTGCATCATTGACATTTGCAGTTTCTCTTCGCGCTGCGATTCCGCCCGCTGAAAATCTTTTGCCATCGGACACATTGCTTGTCATCACTGCGCCGGATTGCGCGGCGCTGCGTTCCGCGATACATCAGTCGCCACAATGGCTTTTGTGGAACGATCCCGCGATGAAGCCGTTTCATGATAATTTCATTGCGAAATGGAATGAGAAATTTGTAGCGCCGCTGGAACGCGATCTCGGCGTGAAACTTTCCGACTTCACGGATTTGCCGCAAGGTCAGTTCACTTTTGCCGTCACGCAAGACGGCTGGAATGGTAACAACGATAAGATGCCCGGCATACTTTTACTGCTCGACACAAAAGACAAAAGCGACTTGCTCAAAACCAACCTTGTCACGCTCCGCAAAAAATGGGCGGACACGGGAAAATCCGTCTATACGGAGACCATTTGCGGCATCCCTTTTTCGATTGTGCCCCTTTCGAGCAATAATATTCCCACCGCGCTGGCCGGTTTTTTTCCAAAGCGCCAGCCAATCCAGGAAGTGGGCAAGTCGAATAAACCATCTCCGCCGGGCGAACTTGTCATCGGCCAGTTTGAATCCCTGCTGATTGTCGGCAGTTCCACGAAATCCGTTCAAGCCGTGGCAACACGGCTGACGGGCGGCGCGTTGCCGCCGTTGAACGAGAATCCTATTTTTGCCGCCGACAAACTGGCGCAGTTTCGCGATGCACCGTTGTATTATGGCTGGTTCAACGCGAAAACTTTTTTTGACGTGCTCTCACACATTCCGCCAGCGGAACCAAATCCCGACGCGCCCAGTCCGACGCCGCAAATTCCATGGGACAAAATTTTGAGCGCTTCGGGTTTGATGGGGTTGAAGAGCGCCACTTTTACCTATCGCGAAGCACATGACGGCGCGCGACTTGATTTTTTTCTCTCCGCGCCGGAAGCCAGCCGGCAAGGCATTTTAAGAATGATCGCCGCCGCGCCGAAAGACGCGAATCCGCCGGCATTTGTGCCTGCCGACGCAGTAAAATTCTGGCGCTGGCGCGTGGACGGCCAGAAGGACTGGGACACGTTACAAAAAATGCTGGCGGCGATTTCGCCTGCGGCTGTTAGCAGTCTCAACTCAATCATTGACATTGCCAACGCCAGCGCACAACAGCAGGACCCGAATTTCGACGTGCGCAAAAATCTCATCGGTAATTTCGGCGACGACTGGATCAATTTCGAGAAAGCGCCTACAGGAACAACTCTGGCGGATTTGAACAAGGCGCCTTCGCTTTTTCTGTTCGCCGCGCCGAATCCTGACCAGGCTGTAATCGCCATCAAAAACATCGCCGCGCTTTCATCGCCGGGAGGCGCTCCACCCGCGCGCGATTTTCTTGGCCGGAAAATTTACACCATTCCCCTGCCCGCAACCCGACTGCCCGGCACAAATACGTCTGTGGCGCGTTCGCTTTACTGCGCCGCCAGTGGCGGTTACGTCGCCCTGACAACAGATGATTCAATGCTCGAAGCTTTTTTGCGCAGCGGAGAAAATCAAGGCAAGCCGTTGAGTCAGAGTGTCGGTCTCGCCGACGCGATGCAACACATCGGCGGCGCGGGCGGCGGTTTGTTCGGCTATCAAAACCAGCGCGCCGTCATGCGAACAGCTTTCACACTGTTGAAAAATCAGTCTTCCTCCGCCAACAGCCTCAATCCATTGGCTGGACTGCCTTTTGGTCCGTCAGGAAAAGGCTTTGGCGACTGGATGGATTTTACACTGCTGCCGGATTTCGACGCAGTCTCGAAGTATTTTTATTTTTCAGTTTATGGCGGGAATGCGACGATTGATGGAATTTCCTTCAAATTCTTCGCGCCACGACCGCCGCAGTTGAATTGAAATCGGCCACTTCCAATCATTCTTGCGGATAAACCAAAATCCGGTCGTGGACAACCACGATGAGATCATTTTTTTTGTCGCCGGTAACGTCAGCCACAATCGCTTCGCGCGGTTCGGGCACGGCATTATCGCTTCCGCGAAAAGTGTGCTGCTCAAAAACCTGCCAGCGGTCGCCGGGCACGAGCTTGTGATTTGAATCGAAGAAAACAAGGTCGAGATAATTTTTCGCCGTTTCCATGAAAACCAGTTGCTTGCGGCCGCTGTGGTTCAAATCGCCCGCCGTCACATCGTTCAAATAACCGTCCTTGATCGGCGTATCGTAACCGTCGAGCGCGGTTAATTCCCAAACGTCGCCCGCAAGCGCGAGCCATGCGGCGTTGTTCTGGCCCAGAAAGGCGATGCTATGAACCTTTTCGCCGCCGAGCGCGACGGATTGCATATTGTTGAAATCAGAGATTGGCAAATCAATATTGCGAATCACCTGCCAGACGCCATTCGTGTCACGCTCGCACAGCGTCAATTGCTTGTGCTCCGCATCCAGCAAAAAAATCGAAGGGATCGCGCTCGTTCCATTTCGCATAGCCGTCGCCGCGACGATGCGCGAATCACTTTCCGCACCGTTGATTTGATCCTTCACACGAAACGTCCACGTCGGTTGGTTGGTTGAATTCTGCGCGCCGGTTTGTTTTTCCAAAATGACGGCGCGAATAAAATTTTTCTCCGGCAAAAGCAGTTCCGGTTTGCCGTCGCCGTCCACGTCTGCCGACGCCAGCCACGGCTGGTCAATCGCGCCGCCGGGCGCGTCAACGTCTTCCTCGTCAAAATCGCCGTCGCGTTTTTGCAGAAGCACTTTGATTTTTTCATACGGAATCAATACGACCAAATCCGCCAGCCCGTCCTGATTTACATCTTGAATCGCCAGCGTCACGGGATTTGACTTGAAACTGTCGCTCAATTTTTGTGTTTTCATTTTGCCGTTTGCCGTTCGCGTCACCAGCGAACGCTGTCCATCCTTGTCCAAAATCACCGCCAGCGTCGGCTTCTCGCCCGGTTTCAGCGCGCCCACAGTCATCACAAGCGGTTTGCCGTCCAGTGGAATGAGTGTCGGAAATGGCAGGCGTCCGTTTTTGTCAAATTGCGTCACGCCGACGGCGTTTTCGTTGCCGCTCAAAAGAAAAATTTCCGGCGATTTGTCGCCATTCCAATCCGCGACTGCAATCTGGCTCACGCCCGCCAGCGTCGGAAAAGTTTTTGGCGCGGCCAGCGAGCCATCCCGCTGTTGCAAATAAACCGAAATCTGGCCGCTGTCCGGTTCGGCCACAAGCAAATCGGGGCGACCGTCGCCGTTGACATCGGCCCAGACCATGCCGCGCGGTGATGTGTCCGTTTTATTCAACGGCAGGATTTGAAATTGTCCCTGCCGGAATGTGCCGGATAAAATGTCGGCGGGTTTGCGCGTGAATTCCGAGACTTCCGCGCGCCCGGAATTTTGAGCGATGGTGACAATATAATTGGTCGCGTTTTCTTCCAGATTGTCCGCCCAATACGAACGAATCGGTTGCATCTTGAAATAAATTTCCGGTCCGAGTTGGCCGTCGGCATTTTGCAGCCGCACTCGAAATGGCAGCGAACTGTCCCAGTCCACAAGCAGCAAATCATCTCGCCCATCGCCGTCCACGTCCACAATTTGTGCCGATTTTGGCGTGCCGGAATAAGGAATTTTTTGCGGCTCGCCAAAAGTGTGTTTCGCGCTTTGGGGCAAAAAATAAAGCGAGCCATTGTCGCCAAGCAAAAGCAAATCCGTGCGGCCATCGCCGTTCAAATCGCCGGCTACGAGTGCGTTCGGATTCATCTGTCCGTCCTCAATGTGCCAGTGCTTCGGATCGCTCCAGCCGTTCGTGCCTTGATTGTAAATGACTTCGAGGTCTTTGCTGTCGCCGTAAATGGCAATGTCCGGTTTTCCGTCGCCATTCAAATCAGTCACGACCATTGCGCCGATGCGTTCGTCAGTGGGAATGGAATCAATTCGAAAACGCGCATCGGGCGGCAATTCGTTGATTTCAAGATTGCGCAACGAACTGGTTGGACGATTGGTTTTGCCGGTTTCGTTGTAGAGCAGATTGATTTTCGAGCGCAGATTGTTGGCAACAATCAGATCATTCAAACCGTCGCCGTCCAAATCTGCCGCGTGCAGCAGACTGATTCCGTCGTCAATTGGATAACTTTCATGGCCGGTAAAATCGAAGGCGTTCGTAATGTTTCCGGCGTGAACAATGGAAACAAAGCTGAAAAAAAATGCTGAAAGCGCGGCGCAAAATAAAAATTTCATGACTTGCATAAATCGGAAGCAAACTGCCATCGGCGGTCGCATTTGGCCAGTTTATTCGCCAATCAGGTGCAAAATAACGCGGCGCACATGGGCGTGAACGCGGTGTTCCCACACGAAAATTCCTTGCCAGGTTCCCAGCGCAAGTTGACCGCCGCGCACAGGAATGCTCAAGTTCACGCTCGTTAATGCCGTGCGAATGTGCGCGGGCATATCGTCGTCGCCTTCGGCTGTATGGATAAAAAGCAGATCGCCATCCGGCACGAGCCGTTTGAAAAATGCTTCCAAATCGCGCCGCACATCCGGGTCGGCATTTTCCTGAATCAACAACGAAGCCGAGGTGTGTTGCAAAAAAATCGTCAGAAGACCTTCACTAATTTTATTCCTGCCCATCCACGTCTCTATTTCCCGCGTAATTTCGTAAAGCCCGCGTCCGCACGTCGGAACAGTCAGTTCATGGAAAAACTGGCGGAGCATTTTGCCGTTCACTGCGGGTTCACCGGCGCGCCTTTTTCCGCCAGCATTTTTTCCAGATCAAGATTGCGCGGCTGGCCGGCTTCCAGCGCCTTTTGGTAATGCCAGCGCGCGAGTTCGGCCATCGGTGGTTCCTGACTGATATAAATTACCGCAAGATTGTTATGCGCGTCGCCGTAATTCGGATCAAGCTGGACGGCCTTGCGCAACGCCGTTTCCGCCTGCGCGCGCAAACCTTTTTGCGCCAGTGCGACGCCAAGATAATTTTGAATCTGCGGACTTTGTGGATCGAGATTCGCCGCGCCGCTCAACGTGTCTAGCGCCGCGTCATATTTTCCCTGAAGAAATTGCAAGTGACCGAGGACGGAAAGATTGTAGGCATCGTTTGGATTTTGCGCGAGCGCCTGCCGGATATGTTTTTCGGCGTCATCGAATTTATTCAGATTAATTTCAATCGTCGCAAGATTGGCAAGGGTCAATGGATTATTTTCATCGCGGCGCAAAATTTTCAGATAAGCATCCTCGGCCTTGTCGAATTGCCGGGACGAAAAATCGCGCTGCGCCTCCGCGACCAATGTGATCGTATCGGCGGGCGATTCGATTGCAGCTTCCGCGTTCGTCGCCGGACTGGCGATCAGTTGCGGTTCTGATTGCTTGAACAAGGCCAGTTCTTCCGGCGTGTAAGGCACAGCCCGCGCTTCATCCACCGCCAAACGCGCGCGCAATGTTCCCAACTGGCCGGTCAAATCGCGCACTCGCGCATCGTTTCCCGGCGGCACGGTCGCGGATTGAAACCGTTGCAAACGGTTTTCCAGCGCCGCTTTTTCCAACCAACTCACCTCTGCGTCAGACTGCAACGCCGCAAGTTGTCCACGCAAACGCGCCAGTTCGGAATTCAAATCAGCGGTTGAAGAAGAATTCACCGCAGCCGATTTCAAATCGGCCAATTGTTTTTTCAACAATTGATTTTCCTCGCGCAACGCCTCGACGCCGCTGGCGCTTACCAGCAACGATTGAATCTTCGTTTGCAACGTCTGATTTTCCAACGCCAGTTTGTCCGCGCGCGCCGTTTGTTGAGCCAATTTTTGATTCGCTTCCGCCAATTGGCGGCGAAGTTGTTCCAAAACCGCCGCGCCGGAAGCAATTGTCGCGCTGGCTTGGGCTTGGGTAATGCCCGCTTTCAACAAATCATTTTCCTTCATCAACGATTGAATTTGCGCCTGCGCTTTGGCCAGTTCGCTCGAATCAATTATTGCCGGCTGCGCGGTCAAGGCTTCCTTGAGTTTGACCTGAAGCGTTGTGTTGTCCGTTTGCAATTGCCGCACCTGCTCGTGCAACGCGCTCAATTGCGACTCCAAATCTGTAGCCGCAGTCGAAGCAACCGTGCCGGGCGGAGTCGTTGCTGTCGCGGGCGGTGAATTTGTCACCGGAACCTTCGCTGAAAGCTCCGCAATTTTTTCCGCAAGATAATTTAACCGGAAAGTGATGATGTTGGGATGCCAATCGGGAAAAATCTTCTCAAACTTTTCCAGTTCCGCCTGCGTCTCGACGTATTGAGCCAATGCCTGCCGCGACTCACCGGAATTTTCCAAACCATCCGCCTGCTGCATCAGACTATAAATGACGACATATTGGTCGTCGGCGCTTTGCGCGCGCGCTTCCGGCAATATTACAACCAACAACAAACCCGCTAATGCGACAAGACGTTTCATAACGATAAAATAGCCGATGCGGACTCCCTTTGGCAACGCTGACTCGCGCAATTGACCTGCGCCATTGATTCTGATAGCTTCCGATTCGTCTGCGCCATGAATATCGCGTTAAGTCAACATGTGCTTGTGTTGAACCGGTTGTGGCAGGCGGTCAACGTCTGCACCGCACGCCGGGCGCTTACGCTGCTGTTTCAAGGCCAGGCGCAGGTCGTTGTCAACGCCGACGACGGCTCATTCCGCACTTTCAACTTTCAAGAATGGCGCGATGTTTCCGAAGGCGCGCCGCACGAGGAATCTGTCCACGCCATTTCCTTCCGCATCCGCGTGCCGCGAATCATTCTGCTGATGGTTTATGACCGCCTGCCGAAAAAGGAAGTGAAATTCACGCGCCATAACATTTTCGAGCGCGACAAAAACACGTGCCAATACTGCGGCGACGTTTTCGACCGGAAAGATTTGAACCTTGACCATGTCGTTCCACGCGACCGTGGCGGACCGACGATTTGGGAAAATATCGTTTGCTCCTGCATCGGATGCAACACGCGCAAGGCCAACCGCACGCCGCAGGAAGCCGGAATGCACCTCATCCGCAAACCGAAGCGTCCGAAATGGCGGCCGTTCGTGCAAATCAGTTTCAGCCTGCATCACCACGATAGTTGGCGGCACTTCATTGACCTCGCGTATTGGAACGTTGAACTGGGCGAGGACGTGCAATAAAAAATGCGGCGGCATTGACACACGCCAAAGCGCAACTAGCATCCATTCAGTCGGCGTGTTCGTCTATCGGTTAGGACGCTGGATTCTCAATCCGGAAAGACGGGTTCGATTCCCGTACGCGCTACCAATTTAATTTTCCACCAATGAAACCAATGGTTTTTGAGGACTTGAACAGCAGCCCTGTTTCAAGCACGCTTTAACCGTGCTTCCGTTTATGAAAAAGCTTCTGCTCAAAATTTTTGCCGCCGAAAAATTGGCGAAGGACTTGAAATTTCTTATTCCTGTTCTGCTGTGTTGCATCGTTGCAGCGCCAGCTTGGTCCGCCTCCTTTTACACACAGCGATTGGAAGATTCCAAGGCGGTTTATGTCGCTCCTTCTGGCAACAGCGACGATACCGCCACTTTGCAGCAAGCAGTGAATCGGGTTCAAGAGACCACGGGCCAAGGAATTGTTCTGCTTGCACCGGGAAAATATCGCATCAGTGATACGCTTTATATTTGGCCCGGCATCCGGCTGATCGGTTATGGAGCGGAACGTCCGGTTATTGTTCTGCCAGCCAATACGCCGGGTTTCGGAGATGCAACGAACGAAAAAGTTATGATCTTTTTTGCCGGAAGGCGTCCGGAAAATGACACGGACCCTGTTCCTGATGCGAACCCCGGCACTTTTTATTCCGCGCTCGCCAACATTGATATAGAAGTTGAAAAAGGCAATTCCGGGGCGGTCGGTGTTCGGGCGCGCTATGCCCAACATTGCTTTTTAGCCCACATGGATTTTCGTCTCGGTTCGGCGCTGGCGGGCATCCACGAAGGCGGCAATGTGGTTGAGGATGTTCATTTCTTTGGTGGCACCCACGCGGTTTGGACATCAAAGCCTTCGCCCGGCTGGCAATTCACATTCGTTGATTGTTCATTTGAAGATCAACGCGAGGCCGCCATTTTTGAACACGAAGCTGGACTGACGTTGATTCGCCCACACTTCCACCATGTTCCAACAGCCGTTGAAATCGAGCCTGAAGGGGTGGACGAACTTTGGGTCAAGGACGCCCGCCTCGAAGACATTTCCGGTCCGGCATTTATTTTTGGGATGGAGAAAAGTCCGCGCAACGAAATTAACATGGAAGGGATCACTTGCCGCAATGTGCCGGTCTTTGCAGCGTTGCGCGATAGTGGCAAGCATTTCATCGCTCCTGCAGAGATTTATGCGGTAACGAATTTTTCCCACGGCCTTCATTACGCCGACATTGGAGCAACGCCGGAAATCGAAACTCATTTTGATGCCAAGCCGTTGGATACCATGCCAACTCCCATCGCTTCCGATTTGGCTCGTCTTCCCGCTTGTGACACTTGGGTGAATTTGCGTGATTTGGGAGCAAAAGGTGACGGCCAAACCGATGACACCGAAGTGCTACAGAAAGCAATTGCATCTCACCGCGCCATTTACCTGCCTTCCGGCTTTTACGTCGTGCATGATACGTTGAAGCTCCGACCTGACTCGGTATTGATCGGACTGCATCCGGGCGCAACGCAAATTATTTTGCTAGACGACACTCCCGCTTATCAGGGCATCGGTAGTCCCAAAGCTTTGCTGGAAACGCCCAAAGGTGGCAGCAATATTGTGATCGGTGTAGGGCTTTATACGGGCGGAAATAATCGCCGCGCGGTTGCAGCTCTCTGGAAAGCCGGAACCAATTCAATGATGAACGACGTGCGATTCCTCGGCGGCCACGGGACGCCGCTGCCGGACGGTTCCCGTCAAAATCCGTATAACAAAAACCACACCGGCGATCCCGATCCAACCCGTCATTGGGACAGTCAATATCCAAGTCTCTGGGTTACTGACGGCGGCGGCGGCACGTTTCTCGATATTTGGACTCCGTCAACTTTTGCGCAAGCGGGCATGGTCGTCTCCGACACTGAAACCGAAGGACGCGCTTATCAGATTTCGAGCGAGCATCATGTTCGCAACGAAGTTCAAGTGCGCAATGCCGCAAACTGGAGTTTTTATGCGTTGCAGACCGAAGAAGAACGTGGCGAAAGCGGTTTTGCTTTGCCGATTGAAATTGATTCATCCCACGATATTACTTTTGCCAATTTCCACAGCTATCGTGTCATCAGTTCCTTTCAGCCTTTTCCGTGGGCCGTCAAGGTATCCAACTCGCACGACATCCATTTCCGCAACTTCCATTGCGACAGCAACAGCAAAGTGAGCTTTGATTCTTCCATTTATGACCAGACACATAACGTTGAAATCCGCCAACATGAATTTGCGTGGCTGGACATCTCTACTCGGGTATCGCGTCCACGATCCGTCACGTCCCCTGTCATTGCATATGGCTCCAAAGTAAAGAAACTCGTGGGCGGATTTTTCAACATTTCCGGTGGCGCTGTCGGACCGCAAGGCGATTTCTATTTTGTGGATGCGCATTGGCAACGAATCTATCGGTGGAATCCCTTGTCAAAACAACTTACGACCGTCAGTGATTTTCCTTTGGAGCCTGTCAATCTAGCCGTGGACCAGTCGGACAACCTGATGGTCATTTCTTACGCGGAAGATGGGGCTGTTTATTCTCTGACTACAAACGGCATAGTCACGCTGTTAAAACCTGAACCTGTTGCCAATTGTTCCGGCAAAAATGTATTTCTGCCCGTCAGCGACTGGCATTTAAATCGCGATTCGCTTTCCAAGCCGGTTGCCGATTTTATTTCGCCTGATGGAACAACTGTGCTGCCTGTGGGCGAAGACTTTCTAAACGGAACAACCAGTTGGGGTGTCAAATCCAGCCCGCAAATTCGTTCCTTCGGCTTTGGCCGTGCTGTCCCAGGCGAACCCTTTTATGTCACGGACGAATCCGAGTTGAGAACTTGGGTGGCCGACGTGAATCCTGATGGAAGCCTGAAAAATTTTCGGCTGTTCGCCGAGCAAGGTGGCGAAAGTGTGACTGCGGATTCGCACGGCAACGTGTATATTGCCGCCGGCCAGATTTATGTCTATGACCCGACTGGCAAATTGATTGGCACCATCAAAGTTCCTGAACGTCCGATCCAATTGGTATTTGGCGGCGAAGATCACAAAACGCTCTTCATCGCCGCCCGGACTTCGCTTTATTCCGTGCGCACACGCTATTGGGGAAAATGAACGTTCGCGTGTGACACCTACGAATGCACATAGTAAACCACTTTTGATTTCTTGATCAAATCAACGATAGCTTGCGGAATCAACGGCTGTGCCTTTTGCTCCTGACAAGTTGCGAGCGCCTCCGCATAAGCTGCGTCCTCGCCACTCGCATGGTTGTCGCTGGTGCTGATGACTTGAAGCAGGAAATATCCACCATATGTCTTGAAAGGAACCGAACTAATCTCGTCCTTCTTCATCGTCAGGGCAGTATTAAGAATAGCCGTGTCCATGCCTTGAATACCTTCATAAAGAATACCGATGTCACCGTCTTTGTTCTTGTCGTTTATTTCCGAGTATTGTCCCGCCAGTTTCTCAAAACTTTTTCCCGCCTTAAGTTGATTTTGAATGTTCGCAATCAATGTCTTGGCGTCGGCGTCTGTGCGTATTGTGCCTGACGCACCAGAGGGATCGACCTTCACAAAAATTATCCGGGCATGTGCCATTTTTGCCGGTTTCACCCGATTAATTACAAGTTGTGTCCGTTCAATCTGCTGTCGAAAATCATACTTCAGACCATCCATCGTCGTGTGATGCCTCTTCAAGCCTTCATCGAGCGTGGTGGGAGCAATCTGTTTGCGCAGTTCGTCAATCTGAAGATCTATTTCCGCTTCACTGACATTGATTTTCCGACGCTCACACTCGCGATCAACTATGTAGTTTTGCACCAATATGTCCGTCATTTTAGGTCCGTAGTCGGCCAGACATTTTGCGAG
>DASYAA010000063.1:0-8838 GCA_036501565.1 Verrucomicrobiia bacterium | reverse complement strand
TTTGTGCTGCTCGACGCCGGCGCGAACATCGAATGCAAACCGTTCCATCTCGCGCAATTCGCCGTGATGGGAAATATTTATTCACGCGAAGTTCTGGGTCGCAAAAGACCGCGCGTCGGAATTTTGAGCATCGGCACGGAAGATTCCAAGGGCAACGAACTGACGCTCGAAGCCTTCAAACTTTGCAAGCAGCTTGATTTGAATTTCATCGGCAATGTCGAGGGACATGATCTGTTCAAGGATCATGTGGATGTCGTCGTGTGCGACGGCTTCGTCGGCAACATCGTTTTGAAAACTTCTGAAAGCCTCGCGGTCGCGATGTTTTCAATGTTGAAACGCGAATTGATGCACTCGGCGCAGCGGCAAATCGGCGCGTTTCTGGCCAAAGGCGCGTTTCATTCGATACGCAAACGGATGGACCCGGAAGTTTATGGCGGCGCGCCGTTGCTCGGCTTCAACGGCATGGTTTTCAAGGCGCACGCCTCGGCGCGCGAACGAGCCATAGCCAGCGCATTGCGCGTGACGGCGGACGCCTTGCAGCATGAGGTCAACCACATCATCGCCCGTGAAATCGCGCGGGCGAATGAAAAATTATCCGCCAAAAAAATTTCATGAGCACCACGCAAATTTTCAAAAATCCACGCGCCAAACACAATTTCGTTGGCCGCACCTGTTCCATCACCGGAGTCGGTTCGTATGTTCCGGCGGAAATTCTGACGAACGCCGATTTGGAAAAAATGGTGGACACGACCGACGAATGGATCACCACGCGCACCGGCATCAAGGAACGCCGGCGCGCGGCTAAGGATGAATTTACGTCCGACATGGCGGCGAAAGCCGCGCAGCGCGCGATGACAATGGCGGGCGTCACCGGCGATCAAATTCAGCTTATCATCGTTGCCACCATCACGCCGGATATGCCGTTTCCGGCGACCGCGTGTCTCGTGCAGCAAAAAATTGGCGCGAAACGCGCGGCGGCTTTTGACTTGGAAGCGGCGTGCTCCGGCTTCATTTATGGACTTGAAGTGGCGCAGCAATTTATCAATTCACGCACTTACGACACGGTTCTCGTCATTGGCGCGGAAAAACTTTCTTCAATTGTGAATTGGAAGGATCGCAACACTTGCGTGCTTTTCGGCGACGGCGCGGGCGCGGCGATTTTGCAAAACCGGGAAAATTCGCACGGTCTTTTGACCGCCGTGATGGGCGCGGATGGAGAAAAAGCGGATTTGCTTTTTATGCCCGGCGGAGGCAGTCGTTGCCCGGCGACGGCGGATTCAGTCGCCGCGAAACTTCATTACTTGCAGATGGAAGGCAAGGAAACTTTCAAAAATGCCGTGCAGGCGATGCAATCGGCGGCGACGGAAGTTTTGCGCCGTTGCGAAATCGACATTACTCAAATCAAGTGCGTCATCCCGCATCAGGCGAACCGCCGGATCATCGAGGTCGTGGGCGAACGGCTGGGCGCGACGCCGGAACAAGTTTTTGTGAATCTCGACAAATACGGCAACACCTCCGCCGCTTCCGTTGCCATTGCGCTGGACGAAGCCGTTTCATCAGGAAAAATCCAGCGTGGCGATTTGATTTTGCTCATCGTTTTTGGCGCCGGCCTGACGTGGGGAGCCGCCGTGATCGAGTGGTAATGCCATTTGACGATTGGACGCGGCGTGTTAGATTAGGTGCAGGTATTCTTTGTTTATTATGAGCGCAAGAAAATTGGGAAGCATTCATTCATTGAACGAACAAGTCACGATGGAAGGCCGTGAAGCACGTTTGGAGCTTTCTGTCGAAGCTGTTTCCGTTCACAAAAATGGAATTGAATTTCACAGCCCGACGCCGTTCAAGGAATGGACGGAAATGACGATGGCGATTTCTTCTCCGCGCGCCAGCGGCAAGTTGCAATGCAGCGGAGTCGTCATCGTCTGTTCCGGCAACAAGCACACCGGCTACCGCGTCTCGATGATTTTTACCAGCCTGTCAAAACAGGCGCAGGTGCGCTTGAACTCGATGGCTTACGCCCAACCGACTGCGGGTTGATTGCGGAAAATTCAACTCTCCGCAAAATTTGTTTAGCCTCTGTCATTGCGCAGAGGCTGTTTTTTTTTATTCTTTACGCATGAAAATCCTGGTCACCACAACTTCCTTTCAAGACACGCCCGGCGAACATCACGATTTGCTGAAAAAAACCGGCTGGGAAATCATCACCGCCCACGGCCCGCTCAACGAAGCGGATACGCTTGCGCTCGTCGGCGATGTTGATGGATATATCTGCGGCGACGACGCCATCACGCGCAAAGTTCTGGAAAAAGCGCGGCCTAAATTAAAAGTCATCAGCAAATACGGAATCGGCGTGGATAAAATTGACGTGAAGTGCTGCACCGAATTTGGCATTCCCGTTTTATTCACGCCCGGCGTTAATCATACAACTGTGGCCGAGCACACTTTTTTGCTGCTGCTCGCACTCGAAAAAAATCTGCTCTTTCACACCGACTCAACGCGCGCGGACGGCTGGAAGCGTAAAACTGGCCATGAGCTATTTGAAAAAACGCTTGGCATCATCGGGCTTGGCCGCGTTGGTAAAGAAGTGGCCATTCGCGCGCGGGCTTTTGGAATGAAAGTTCTCGCGCTCGACCATCATTTTGACGAAGCCTTTGGCAAACAATACTGCGTGAAAAAAGTTTCCCTCGATGAGTTGCTCGCCGTGAGCGATTACATTTCGTTGCACACAAATTTAACGCCGGAAACACGCGACATGATTTCTGCGAAGTCATTTGCGAAAATGAAGCAGGGCGTTTTGATTTTGAACTGCGCGCGCGGCGAGATTGTGAACACCAACGACATGGTGGCCGCGCTGAAATCCGGGCAGGTGGGCGGTTACGGCACGGACGTTTTGGATCACGAGCCGCCGGCGGCGGATCATCCGCTGCTCAAGCTGCCGAACGTCGTCTGCACGCCGCACGTCGCGTCGCGCACTTACGAAAGCGTGGTGCGGCAGGCCACCTGCGCCGTGAAAAATCTCATCCTCGCGTTGAACGGCGAAAAACCCCTCGCGCAGGTGAATCCCGAAGTGCCGGTGAAGAAAGTGCAATGAATAAAATAGATACAGAAGAATTGTTTTCCGAATTGGTCAAAGCTGTTGGCGAAAAGCTCAAGCCGCTTGGCTATTCTCGACGCGGCCAAGTTTTCAGAATTATTGCAAACAACAACTGTGGACTAATTAATTTTCAACGCAGCGTCTCAAATACTAAAGAAAACATTTCTTTCACAATCAATTTGGGCGTTGTCTGCGGTGATTTATTGGATCAAACGACTACTCAATTGAAAGATGCTCAAATTGTTGATGCGCATATTTCACAGCGAATTGGTTTTTTGTTGCCTGAACATCAAGATAAGTGGTGGCAGATAAGTGGCTTGGTAAATTTTGAACAATTGAGCGGCGAAATTGTAGATTTGGTTTCAAGCAAAGCCGTGCCTTACGTCAGTAATTTTCTCAACACGAATTCTATTTATTCATTATGGGAATCTGGAAATTCTCCCGGCTTAACCGAATTTCAACGAGTTAGATTTCTTTCCAAATTGAAAAGCAAGTTGAGCAAATAATTTTTTATGCCCGAAACCTACTTCATCATTCCCGCAGAAAAACACGATTCACTCGTCACGAAGGCTTATCTCAAGCGCGGTTACGATGCCGCCGAGGCCGCCGCCGGCGCGCGGTTTTGCGCCAGCGCCGCGTATTACGGCATCCGCACGCACAACGCCATCAAGGCGCTGCACCTCGACGAATTGTTCGGCAGCAAGGTCGGCCGCTGGACGCCCGGCGCGAAGATCGAGAAGCTGCCGTCGCGCTTCGCCGCCGCCGAAATCTGGAACGGCCACAACAAGCTCGGCCAGGCCGTCGCCTACGAGGCGATGGACACCTGCATGAAGCTCGCCGACAAATACGGCGTGGGCATGGTGAGCGTGGACAATGCCACGCATTATCTCTGGGGCGGCGGCTACGTCATGGACGCCGCGCTCAAGGGCTACCTCGCCTACACGAACTGCACGTCGGCCACGTCCGAAGTCGTGCCGTTCGGCGGCAAGACGCCGACGATGGGCACGAACCCGCATTCGTGGGCGTTTCCGACGCAGGACGCGATCGGTTTTCCCATCGTGATAGACTGGGCGACCTCGACCATCGCGATGGGCCGCGTGCAAGTGATTAAACGCGAAGGAAAATTATTGCCGGACAATTGCGCTGTGGATGCGGAAGGAAAACCGACAAATGATCCGAACAAAGCCGTCGCGCTGCTGCCGTTCGGCGCACACAAAGGCTACGGCCTCGGTTTGATTGACGAACTTTATGCCGGTTATATTGGCGGTTCGCTGCCGCAAATTCGGGGAACGAAACTCGGCCACGAAAAAGAAAAACGCGGTTCAACTTTTTTCTTTCAAGTCATTCATCCCGACGCGATGAACGGAAATGGTTTCGTGAACAACCGCACGCAAAAAGAAAATGTAAAAGCGATCATCGAGGACATTCTCGGCCACGGAAATGAAAAATGTCTTTTGCCCGGCCAGCCGGAAGCAAACTCCGGGAAGCTTTCCAAACAACATGGCGGCTTGCTGTTCACGAAGGCGGAGATCGAGGAATTGAATCACCTCGCGCACGAAGTCGGCGAAGCGGCGTGGAATTTGAGTGAGTTCAAATCGGTGCAGATTTGAAATTGCTTGGACAGCCTTTGTCCTACCTGCTCTGATATGATTCGATAAAAAATTATGATGACATTGCCGTGCTTGTATCATTTTGGCCGCCGCGTATCATCCGCCCATTGTTTTTATAAGAGTTGTTGTGATTAAATCAAGACAACGAACATGCCAGCCAAAAAAAACTCATTGCCAGAAACGACAGATAATCGACCGGAAATAAATTATCCGCTTGTCGAAGACACTCGTCCGCCAATGTATCGGGCAGTGAAATATTGGGGGAAAAAGCCGCACAATATCTGGAGTCAATACATTGAGCGTTATTGTCCACCAAACGGAATTGTTCTTGATCCATTCGTAGGCAGCGGTGTAGCAGCTTTTGAGGCAGCAAAAATTGGTCGAAATGCGTATGCGTTTGATTTAAATCCGTTAAGTTCGTTCATAATTGATGTTCTTTCGACCCCGTTTGATGAATTGCAATTCATTACCAGATTTAATCAGATTGCAGCCAGCGTTGAAAAAGATCAGGTCGCGAAGCAAAATTGAGAAAAATGAGAGACCCTCTTTTTCTTACTGGTTTTGCGGCGAACAACTGGAGCTATTTGACCTACAAGGGAGTGAAAAGGTTGGCTGGATTTTCCAAACCAACTGTTGGCGAACTACCGTCTTGTTGCAACCAGTGAAGCCGCTTTTCCCTTTTGGGTATCCTTATGCTTATAAAATCAATCATCATCACCAAAACATAATGTCTTTTCGGAAACCAAAAATAGAAAATGAAAAGCTCGCAATTAAACCTCACCGTTGAATTTTTATTGCAGTAGAACCTGTTTGAATTTACCTACGCTTTTTCACTAGAATTAAAAACACTTTATGGCAATTCAACTCCGCGACAAATCCACCTGTAAATACGACCAAATCTCGCTCGGCGAAGTCATGCTGCGCCTCGACCCCGGTGAAGGCCGCATCCGCACCGCGCGCAATTTTCAAGTCTGGGAAGGCGGCGGCGAATACAATACTTCGCGCGGCCTGCGCAAATGTTTCGGCTACAAAACCGCCGTCTGCACCGCGTTCGTGGACAACGAGGTCGGACATCTCATCGAGGATTTCATCATGCAGGGCGGCGTGGACACGGACTTCATCAAATGGCGCGAAGACGACGGCATCGGTCGCAGCGTCCGCAATGGTTTGAATTTCACCGAACGCGGCTTCGGCATTCGCGGCGCGGTCGGCGTGCCGGATCGCGGTAATTCCGCAGCGGCGCAACTCAGGCCCGGCGATTTCGATTGGGATTTAATTTTTGGAAAAATTGGAACACGCTGGCTGCACACTGGCGGCATTTTCGCCGCATTGTCCGAAACGGCGGCGGCGTTGACCATCGAAGCAGTGAAGGCGGCGAAGAAACATGGCGTCGTTGTCAGCTATGATTTGAACTATCGTCCGTCGCTCTGGAAATCCATCGGCGGCTTGAAGAAAGCGCAGGAGGTCAATCGCGAAATCGCCAAATACGTGGATGTGATGATTGGCAACGAAGAAGATTTCACTGCGTCGCTCGGCTTTGAAGTGAAAGGCGCGGACCACAGCTTGAGCCACATTGAGACGGATGCGTTCAAGGCAATGATTGAAACCGCCGTGAAGGAGTTCAAGAATTTCAAAGTAGCCGCGACCACGTTGCGCCGCGTCATCACCGCGACGAAGAACGATTGGAGTGCGATTCTCTGGCACGACGGAAAATTCCACGAGAGCCGCAAATATCCTGAACTGGAAATTTTGGATCGCGTCGGCGGCGGCGACAGTTTTGCCAGCGGTTTGCAATTCGGTTTCCTCGAATTCAACGACGCGCAAAAAGCCGTTGAATACGGCGCGGCGCACGGCGCGCTGGCTTCGACCACACCGGGTGACACCTCGATGGCGACGCGCAAAGAAGTTGAAAAAACTTTCGGCGGCGGCAGCGCCCGTGTGCAGCGGTAAACGAATTTTCGACAAATAAATTATGAAAACACCAGCGGAATTATTTTCACTCAAAGGCAAAGTCGCGGTCGTCATCGGCGGCACGGGCGTGCTGTGCGGCGAGATGGCCGAAGGCATTGCCATTGCCGGTGCAACGGTGGCACTTGTGGGACGCGATGCGGCCAAGGCCAAAGACCGGCTCGACAAAATCGCCAAGGGCGGCGGCAAGGCGGAATTCTTTTCCTGCGACACAACATCGAAAGTCAGTTTGCAAAAGTTGCTGGCAGACGTGCTGGCCAAACTTGATCGCGTGGACATTTTGGTGAACGGCGCGGGCATCAATTCGCCAACGCCATTTTTTGACATTGGCGAAGAGGAATTTGACAAAATTATGACGGTGAATTTGAAGGGGCTCGTGCTGGCGTGCCAGATTTTCGGCAAGCACATGGTCGAGCGCGCCTCCGGCAGCATCATCAATCTCGGCTCGGAGTCCGGTCTTGTGCCGTTGTCCCGCGTTTTCACTTACTCGGCATCGAAAGCGGCGGTTCACAACATTTCGAAAAATCTCGCGCGCGAATGGGCGACGAGCGGTGTGCGCGTGAACATTTTGGTTCCCGGATTTTTTCCGGCGGAACAAAACCGCAAAGTTCTCAATCCAGAACGTGTTGCTTCCATCATGGCCAAGACGCCGATGAAACGTTTTGGCGAAGCGCACGAACTCGTAGGCGCGACGTTGTTGCTGGCGTCGGACGCAGGCAGTTTCATCACCGGCGCGGAAATTGTCGTGGACGGCGGTTTCGCCGCGATGTCCATTTGATAATTCAATAAAGAACAGCTCCCGTTGAAGTGAAATGCTTCATCGGGTTTCTGTTTTCGGAGTTTTACAGGTCGGTGATCGGCTCGTGCCTTGGGACGAGCGCTTTCATCAAGCACCAAGCAATGAGATAACTTAATGCGCAAACGATGAACATGATGAGGTATGCGGTTTGAGGCGTGTTCTTGAATGCGTCGGTAAGGTGACCGGCTAGTTTTTGTATGATGACGCCACCAATGCCGCCAGCCATCGTGCCGATGCCGATGACGCTGGCGACGGCTTTTTTAGGAAACATATCAGAAACGGTCGTGAACAAATTTGCCGACCAGGCCTGATGCGCGGTAGCCCCGACGCAGATGGTGGCAACGGCCAGGATAGATGCCATTTTTCCAAAATGTTCGACGTTGCCGAAGTATTGCGTTGTTAAAACGACCAGCGGACACGCGGCAATGATGAGCATCGTGGTCATGCGCGCCTGATAAACGGGCATTCCGCGTTTGATCAGCGTCATGGGAATGCTGCCGCCGTAAATGCTTCCAATGATGGCAACGCCATAAACGATGAACGTTGGCAACATGATGTCGTGCTTGGTCATGTTGAATTGTTTGTGCAAATAATCCGGCAGCCAAAAAAGTAAAAACCACCAAATGCCGTCAGTCATGAATTTGCCAACGGAGAAGGCCCACAATTGGCGGTATCTGAAAAGCTTCCACCAAGAAATTTTCTTTGTTTTATCGCCGGTCTGCTGGTCGCCAACAGTTTCATCGTCTATGTGAATGTAATCGTATTCGGTTTTGGACAACCGTTTTTGTTTGTTCGGCGGGTCGTAAAGCCAGAACCAAAAAATGAGCCAGAGAAATCCGACCGCGCCGGTAAGAATAAAGGCCATTTTCCAGCCTTGTTGATCGCCAAAGTAAATCATGCACCAAGGCACAAAAAGCGCGGCGACCATCGCTCCGAAGTTGGAACCGCTGTTGAAAATGGCCGTCGCCAAGGCGCGTTCACGTTTTGGAAACCATTCGGCGACAGTTTTGATGGACGCGGGGAAATTGCCGGCTTCACCGATGGCGAATGCGCTGCGCACAGCCATGTGCATTATTACCAGCCGACCGACAAAGGCATTGGCAATTCCAAAAAACGACCAGACGATGAGCGATAGGGCGAGGCCAAGCTTGGTGCCGATTTTATCAATGACCCAGCCAGCGCCGATGGTCATCACGGCGTAAAACGCGGTGAACGCCGAAGTCAGATTGGCGAAATCTGTATTCGTCCAGCCAAATCCGCCCATCGCTTCCGGCGTGCAAAAAAATTCTTTCAAATAACTGATGACCTGCCGGTCCATGTAGTTAACGGTCGTGGAAAAAAACAGCAGACCGCAGATGATCCAACGA
>DASYAA010000062.1:0-2929 GCA_036501565.1 Verrucomicrobiia bacterium | reverse complement strand
GACGTATTTTTCCGCCCACCATTTTAGTCCGGCACGTTCTGCTTTGGTCAATGCGCGGATAACCTTTGCCGGCGCGCCAAGCACGAGCGAGCCGGGTGGAATTTTTGTGCCGCCAGTCACAAGTGCTTTGGCGCCGATGATGGATTGTTTGCCGATGACCGCGCCGTCCAAAATCACCGCGCCCATGCCCACGAGCACTTCGTCGCCGACCTTGCACGCATGCACGATGGCGCCGTGGCCAACGGTGACCCAATTGCCGATGACGCATGGAAAATCGTCTGCGATGTGCAGCACGGCGTTGTCCTGGATGTTCGAGTGGTGGCCGACGACGATGCGATTGATGTCGCCGCGCAACACCGCGCCATACCACACGCTCGAATGCGCGCCGAGCGTCACGTCGCCAAAGACGACGCCGGATTTAGCGATGTAAACGCCTTTACCAAGCTTCGGTTTTTTGGTCAGAAACGTCTTAAGCTGTTGATTGATTTCGGCCATGAGTAAAAATTTAATTCCGATTTAATCTCAAAACAAATTGTTTCGCGTGAAGACCGTGAAACTGCGCAAAGGTTTTCCTCGCAGCTTTCACGCGACATTTATTTTTGTTCTCGACGTTGTGCGTGCTAAATTATTTCTGACGCATGACAAAGGGAAATTGGCCAAAACGGAAACTGCCGCGTTCGTTCAAAGAATTGACGCCATCGGGACATTTCAATCCCGCGACTTTTTTTCAGGAATTGGTTTTGAAAGCATTGCTCACGCCGCGGCATGGCGAACATCAGCGGCCTGTTTTTCCAAAATTGAAACATGGTGAAGTGGCCGTGACATGGATTGGTCACGCATCCTTTTTGATTCAATTTACGGATTTGAACGTGTTGATTGATCCGAATTTTGCGAATTGGCTTTTTCTTTTGAAACGCATCAAGCGCAGCGGGCTGAAAATTTCCGATTTGCCGCCGATTGATCTGGTTCTTTTGACGCACGCGCATTTTGATCATTTTCACAAACCGACGTTGCGGCAATTGCCGCATCCTAAAATCGGCATCATGCCGCGCGGCGTCGGCGACTTGGCGCACAATTTGGGATTCGCGCGCGTCGTGGAATTGGAATGGTGGGAAAGTTTTTCGCAGGCGGCGGCAAATTGGAAGGTCACGTTCGTGCCGAGCAAACATTGGGGCGCGCGGACGATTCGCGATTTGCATCGCGGTTACGGCGGATTTGTTTTGGAACATCAGGGGCGGAAAATTTATCATGCCGGCGACAGCGCATATTTCGACGGGTTTACGGAAATCGGCGGAAAATTTTCACCGACGCTTGCGCTGTTGCCGATTGGCGCATATCACCCGGAAAGTTTTCGACACGTTCACATGGGGCCGGACGAGGCGATTAAAGCGTTCAAAGATTTGCGCGCGAAATGGCTGGTGCCAATGCATTATGGGACTTTCAAATTGTCATTTGAAGAAATGGATGAACCTCCGCGCTGGCTTTTAGAATTGGCGATGAAAGAAAATCTGACAAAACAAATAAAAATTCTCGACGAAGGCGTGCCGATGGTGTTTTAAATTTTTGGCAATTCAATAGAGCGACAGTTCATCAAATCTTTTTGCGAGCGCAAAATCTTTTTCCGTCAAACCGCCCGCATCATGCGTCGTAAGGGCGAGCGTCACTTTGTTCCAGCGGATGTCAATATCCGGATGATGCCACGCGGCTTCGGCCATTTCGGCAACGGCGTTTACAAATTGGATCGCGGCGGGAAAATCTTTGAATTGAAACGTGCGGAAAATCACATTCCCGGCTTTTTGCCATTGCGGAATTGCCGCCAGCGCGGAAGTGATTTGGGGCGATTCCAATTTGCTCAACAATGGCGGCGCAGACGCAATACTATGATTATCAGTGGTCATCGCTTCGCGCCATAGGCTGACGCTGGTCAACAGCGACCACACCCAACTCACACAAAAGAAAATTGTTCCCCACTGCCAAATCCAATTCGGCGCGGATGCGCGGTAAGTTTCGTCCAACTGCACGGAATTATAAACGAGCTTAAGCATCCAGCCCGTCGTGAGGCAAAATCCAGCCAATGCCAAAAGCAATTGAAGCGTTCCTGCAAAATAGCGCCGCGCGAAAAGTGAACCGAGTCCCGGAGTCGCCACCACATTAACCAGGATGCACGTGATGGCTCGTTTACGGCTTAAAATCGGAGAAAGCATTCCTAATTAAAGTTCGATTTGACTTCTGGTTTGTTCAAAGCCACCAGCGCCCAGATGCCGAAGGGCAGGCCGAGCAAACAGCACGGCGAAACACACGGAATCATCGCCAAAACCGCCGCCGTCATGGAAAATTGAAAGCTTTCCAATCGTTGCATTTTTCCCGCGCCAATTAAAACGATGACGCCGATAGCGGCGCCGAGAATATCTTGAAATATTCCAAATCCGCTCCCAAATGAATTAACAAAATGCTGCATCTCTGGACTGGGCATTTTTTGTTGCGGAAATAATGGATGTCCTGTGACGGTGGCGATGTTTACGACGAAACCTAAAACCACGCATACCAATCCTATAATGGCTGTCACTTTGAGCGCAATCGCCGGGCCTTTTACCGCGCTTAACGCTGACTCACGGACGGCACCGGGCGACGATGACGATGACAACACGCGGGGTGTTGATGTCGGCGCTTGGGCCGCAAATAAATGGGACAATTCAGGAAATGTCGAAAGCGGACGGAATTCCGCGTCGCTCTCCGCTTTGGCCATCGTTTGCGCATTGATCCGGCCTTCAGAAATCCATGTGCGCAAATCGTCCGCGGAAATAGGACCGTATTCTTTGCCGTCGCCGCCGATGATGATGTAGTTGGCCATAGGTTGCTCCCGTATTTTCAGTGATCTATTTGATTCGATTCAAACACACAAGCGGTTTCAGTCAAGAATTCTTCATAA
>DASYAA010000061.1:0-13572 GCA_036501565.1 Verrucomicrobiia bacterium | reverse complement strand
TCGCATTCGGAAACAAAATCAACGCGCGCATCGGGTGACAAGCAACGTGGTGGGCGCAGTGTTCCGGCACGATACATCCAGAGCGTTAGACCCGCACTTGCACAGTCATTGCATCCTGTTCAATGCCACGCGCGATTCAGTCGAAGGCCGCTGGAAGGCATTGGAAGCCTGTGAAATGGTCACGGCACAAAAGTTCGTCAGGAATGTCTATTATCACGAGCTGGTCAGGTCGCTGCAAAATTTCGGGTATCGGGTGCAAAACAATCCGCGTGGCGATTTTGAGATTGAAGGGGTGTCCAAAGAATTGATTGACCGTTTCTCAAAGCGTCACCGCGAGATTGACGAAAAGACGAAAGAATTTTTGGAATGCGAACCGGACAAGGCGAACCAAAATATCAAAGTCATCCGCGCCAACATCGCGCACAAGGAACGGGCGCGGAAGATCAAAGATGTCGGCATCGTCAAACTGCAATCCATCTGGAACAAGCAACTGTCATGGAAAGAATGGTGGCAAATCAGCCGCTTGGACAAACAGCGTTCGCCAGAAATGTCACCAACCGTAACTGCGAATCAAGCCGTGTCATGGGCGGAGCAACATCTGTTCGAGCGGCGGTCGGTCGTCCATGAGCATGAGCTTTGGTGTCACGCGCTGGAACACACGCGCGGCCAAGCTGTATCGCTGGTGGAAATTCAGGCCGCGACTCGCAAGCGCGGCTACATCCGCGACAAACAATTTCAGGGAAAAATAACCACGCGCGAGATCATGGAGCGTGAACTGAACATCGTCCGCTTGGCTCAACACCGGCCGCACCAATATGAACCGCTCTCGCCGAATTATCGTCCCACAAATAATTCGCTGGATGATGAACAACGCAAGGTGGTCGAACATATTTTATCCTCGCATGATTTCGTCACCCTGTTTCGCGGCGGTGCGGGGACGGGCAAAAGTTTTACACTGCGGGAAGTCAAAACCGGACTCAAGGCGGCGGGCCACACGGTTCAAGTCCTCGCGCCACAACGCCAGCAGGTCGCCGATCTGGAACGGGACTTTGCCAACGTGCAAACTGTCAGCGCATTTCTCACGCAACGTTCCATGCCGCGCGAGACGGTTGTCCTTGTGGATGAGGCCGGACAAATAGGGGGCGAGCAAATGTTGCAACTGCTGGACTTTATCCAAATCAATCGTGGCCGGGTCATTTTGTCCGGCGACACGCGCCAGCATGGGGCGGTGGAAGCGTCAAACGCGTTGCGCGCGATTGAACAGTATTCGGGTCTTGGCTACGCGGAGCTGACGAACATCCGCCGTCAAAATCCCGATGCGGCAAAAACTCACGCGGAACGCCGATGGCTGGAACAATACCGGCTCGCGGTGGATGAAGCGCGGCAAGGCAAACTCGGCGCGTCGTTTGACCGTTTGAACAAACAGGGGGCAATCATTTCCTGCACACTGGCGGATCAACAACAGAAATTGACGGAGCATTTTCTTGAACTCGTCACCGCCAAAAATGAAACGGTGATCGTCTCGCAAAGCTGGTCGGAGATTCATAAAGTGAATGAGCAAGTCCGGCTCGGACTCAAGGCGCAAAAGTTAATTGGTGAAACCGAAACAACGCTCACAGCATTGGAGCGGCAGGATTTGACGGACGCGCAAAAGCGCGACAAGCGGTTTTATCAGCCGGATTCCGTGCTGGTGTTCAACCGGCCTACGGCCGGTTTCAAATCCGGCAGCACTGGCAAATTGCGCGGCGTCACCGACAGGCATCTGCTGATTGAAGCCGACAACCGCATCCGGCCTGTTCCATTCAAAGATTTGGAACGCATCACGGTTTGCCAGCCGAAAGAACTTTCTCTGTCGAGCGGTGACAGATTGCAACTCAAGGCCAATGCCCAAAGCGAGGATGGACGCAGACTCGCCAACGGCGAACTGGTCACGGTGAAAACAATTCATGGCGATGGACGCATCGCCCTAAATGATGGCCGCACATTGCCGAAAAATTATCGCCAGTTCGTGCGCGGCTATGCGGTCACGTCCTACGCCGCTCAAGGCAAAACCGTGGATTATGTTTTGTTTTCAGATTCGGCGGTCAAAGCGGCCACGAACGAGCAGCAATGGTATGTCACGATTTCGCGCGGGCGGCGCGGCGTGAAAATCTTCACGGCTGATAAAATCCAGCTTCGCCAGAACATTGCTCATTCGGGCGACAGACCTTTGGCTTTGGACATGGTTCAAAGTTCATTTTACAAGCTGGCAACGATTTGGGGGCGCGATGTGGCTTACGTTCTCAATATCCAACATTCGCAGCGCGTGTCCGCAAAGCGACAATCAGAAGCGTTGCGGCGTGAAAAATCCGAACTGCAAGCGCAAGCCGCGCGGCAGGCTGAAGCGGCGAAACAGGCCGAGACGGTCGAACGAACAATTCAGACATCCCAAACCATCCGGCGGCGGATTGAAATTCCGCCGCGCCAAACCAACAAACCAAGTCGAGGCATGAGAATATGAGCAATTCCCTTTGCTATAAATTAGGCCGCAGTGTGGGCGGCGATCCCGTGC
Organism: Verrucomicrobiia bacterium; assembly: GCA_036501565.1. Taxonomy (GTDB): domain Bacteria; phylum Verrucomicrobiota; class Verrucomicrobiia; order Limisphaerales; family UBA11358; genus UBA11358. The sequence goes on along the minus strand of DASYAA010000061.1, from coordinate 11,021 downwards.
CGATGGATAATCTGCGGCTGGAAACCAGCCCGGATTGTTTTTATACGCTGTCCTATCACCACGTCGAACTGACCAAGTTTGAATCGGCTCAAGACGGGGAAACCATCACCATGTTTTTTCTGAACCACAGGGTTCGCCTCATCGGGAAAAATCTGCGCGAGCTGGGGATTGCCCTGCAAGCCCGCAACGTCGAATTCATCAAGCCGATGGCGCAACGCTATTCGTCATTGTCCAGTGGCGACGCTTGGATCAAGACAATCGAAATCGAGGACAAAAAAGAGCAGGATTAATATATTTTGGCGGCATTCAAATTGTATATCGCTTTTGTATATGGGTTGCACTTTTTGCGGCCAAACCCGACCCAATGCGAGCAATGCTAAAATCAAAAAAACCTGTGATTACAAGCCAGACCACATACGACCAAACAAAGGCAAACCTCGTTTTAGAATTACGAAACCGTTGCTCTACCACTGAGCTACATTGGCTTTTAGCAATAGAATTTTACCGCAGTGAAAATCATTATCAAAAAATCGGCAGCGGGTCAAACGATTAACAAATGTCCAGCGCTGCGTTCACGCCCGCAACAAGCGCTTTGACGCGCGTTTGCAGCGGAAAATCCGATGGCGCTTCGAGCGTGTAGCCCTGCCGCGATTTTTGCGTGATGAGATAAAATGCCTCCGGCCATTCGGGTCGCTCGTGCGGCAAAATGTTTGGGCGCACGATTCCGTCTTTCGCTGCGCGGCCTTCGATGGTTTCGGACAAATCAATCGGACAAACTTTTTTTACCGCTTCAATGATTTTTTCCGCGAACGACGGCTTGGCATCTGGATTTTGCTCGTAAACGTAAAAGCCGTGCGACTCCCAATCTTCGTGCAGGCAAAGATACAGATTAAACCTCGCATGGCGTTCGAGCCACGCGATGTGCGCGCGGACTTCGGCGGATTTTGGATTGCGATAATCGCGGTTCAAATCAATGCCGTCGGCATTCTCGCGTTTGTTCAGTGTGAAGCCGACCGGATTCAAACAAGGGAGCAAATAAATTTCCGCGCCGTCCGGCCAATTATTTTCCTGCAATAATTTTAACGCCGCGAGCGGCCCGGCGGGTTCATCGCCATGAATCCCCGCCGAAATATAAACTCTGGCTTCCAGCTTCTGGCTTCCGGCTTGCGGTTTGCGATGCCACGCGGCTAATTTGAATTCTCCAGCGTCATGAAAAATTTCAGAAGTCCAGCCGTGCCGTTTCGCCGCAATTTCCACGTCACGCAGCACGGCGCGAACATCAATTGTCTCGCCAAGATAACTGCCAAGGTTTTTGCCAAGCCGCTGCATAGACTTTTTTTGATTTTTGCAATTAGGCTTTCTCTTCACTCGCTGCCGCGACGAATTTTTCAATAGTAGATGAATCTTCACCTCTTTTCCAAATCGCGCCGACGCAAATCGGCTCGCCTTTGGGATTCAGCGGAATAATTTTCAGCCGCGGCCCGACCATGCATTCGAATAAATCCGGCACGAGCGCAAATCCGCGACCAGATTCCACCGCCGCGATGATGCTGGCGATGCCATCGTGTTCCTCGGCGACGCGTGGCACGCGACCGGAAGAAAAAATCCGTTCGAGATGCTCGTGATAATCGGGATAATCCGCGCGGCTGTAACCAATGAGCGGTTCGTTGGCCAATTGCGCCAGCGAGACGGATCTTAATTTCGCAAAAGAATGTTTTGGTGCGACGGCGACAGACATCGCATAGCGCGCGAGCAATTTGAAATTCAAATCGCGCAGCAATTTTTTCTGCGGCTGAACGGTGAGCGCGACTTGCAACTTCCCTTCGCGCAATCCGGCGAGCATTTCTTCCGTGGACAAATCGTGCAGCGACACGCGCACTTTGGGGAATTGCGTCTGAAACGCGCGCAACGCCTGCGGCAAAATCCTCACCGTCAGCGACGGCGCATAACCGACGTGCAATTCACCACCGGCATTTTCAGCAATAGCTTTTGCTTTTTTAACCGCATCATCGGCACGTTGCAAAACAGCGCGCGCCTCGGCTAAAAATATTTTTCCCGCTTCGGTCAACTTTAATGATTTCGCGCTGCGTTCAAAAAGTTTGAAACCGATTTCGTCTTCGAGGTCGCGGATTTGGCGGCTGATGCCCGGCTGCGAGACGTGCAATTTCAACGCCGCGCGAGAGACATTTTCCTCCTCGGCAGCAGCGATGAAATAGCGGAGGTGGCGCAGTTCCATTTCCGCGAGCATAGCCAAAAGTTATTGTCAGGCAAGAAACATGGTATTTCACAAGTCCGCGAACCGCGCGCATAGTTTGGCATATGAAAATTATTAGACGATCAAACGAACGGGGCCACGCCGAACACGGCTGGCTGGACAGCTATCACACTTTCAGCTTCGCGGATTATTTCGATCCGCAATGGATGGGCTACCGCAGCCTGCGCGTCATCAACGACGACCTCGTGATGCCGGGCATGGGCTTCGGCACGCATCCGCATCGCGACATGGAAATCATCAGCTACGTCTTGAGCGGCGCGATCGAGCACAAGGATTCGATGGGCAACGGTCGTGTCATCCGCGCGGGCGAATTTCAATACATGGCCGCCGGGTCCGGCGTGCAGCACAGCGAATTCAATCCGTCGAAAACGGAACCGTTGCGACTTTTGCAAATCTGGATTCAGCCGGACGTGAAAGGCGTCAAGCCGCGCTACGCGGAGAAAAATTTCGCAAACGCGCCGACGGGGAAATTAAATCTCGTCGCGAGCAAAAGCGGACGTGATGGCTCCATCGCGATTCATCAGGACGCGGACTTGTCGTTCGCGAAACTGGACGCCGGGCAGAAAGTCGCCCAGCCGCTCGCCAAAGGCCGTCACGCGTGGATTCATGTCGCGGAAGGCGAAGTGGAAGTGAACGGCACGAAATTGTCCGGCGGCGATGCTTTCGCGATTGACAATGAATCGGCGATTGAACTCGTCGCCGAAAAACCGTCGCAAGTCCTTTTGTTCGACCTCAACTAAACCATGAAGGCAATCGTGAAACCGATTGCCTTCTTTTTTATTCAACCGAAACCAATACCAAAATAAAAAATGAAAACCATTAACTCAAACCAACTGTTGGAACAACTGAACTGGCGCTACGCGACCAAGCAATTCGACCCAAACCGGAAAATCAGCGCAGCCGATTGGACGACACTCGAAGAAGCGCTACGATTGACGCCGTCTAGCGGCGGCTTGCAGCCGTGGAAATTTATCGTCATTACAGACCCGGCACTTCGCGCCAAACTACGACCAGTTTCTTATGGACAGGCGCAAATCACGGATGCGTCGCATCTGGTCGTGTTCACCGCGAAAAATAATCTCAACGAAGCCGACGTGGATGCGCACATAAGACACATTGCAGAAGTTCAAGGCGCATCCATCGAAGCATTGGCTCCGCTGCGCGGAATGCTGGTCGGCGGAATCGTTCAAAGTCAGGATGAAGCCGGGCGCAACGCCTGGGCGCGCAACCAGACTTTCATCGCGCTCGGCAATTTGCTCACGAGCGCCGCACTGCTCGGCATTGACGCCTGCCCGATGGAAGGTTTCGACCACGCGCAATACGACGAAATTCTCGGCCTGAAGGCAAAGGGCTATTCCAGCGCCGTCATCGCCACGCTCGGTTATCGTCTGCCGACGGACAAATACGCCAGCGCGCCAAAAGTGCGTTTCGCGCGCGAACAAATTTTCCTGAACGTCTGAAATTAAACCTCACCCTCAACCAAAGCAAAATGAAACTATGAAAGCAATCCAACTCCTCGTCAAAACCAGCAACAGTTTCGCGCCGCTCATCGCGCGGCTCACGCTCGGCATCGTCATGTTCCCGCACGGCGCGCAAAAGGCACTCGGCTGGTTCGGCGGTTACGGCTTCAGTGGCACGATGAATTTTTTCACGCAGCAAATGCACATTCCCGCGCCGCTGGCATTTCTGGCAATCGCGGCGGAATTCGCCGGTTCCATCGGTTTGATTCTCGGCTGCTTGAGCCGGATCGCCGCGTTCGGCATCGCCACGAACATGGTCGTCGCCATTTTGACCGTTCATGCCGCGAACGGATTTTTCATGAACTGGTTCGGCACACAGAAAGGCGAAGGCTTTGAATATCATCTGCTCGCCATCGGCCTCGCGCTTGTCGTCATCGTCTGCGGCGCGGGCAAAGCGTCGCTCGACAACTTGTTCGCGAAATCTCTCGAGAAGAAATAAAGCGAACAGTCCATCGTCCGCTGCCTTCGATCGGCGAACTGGATTCTACCGAGTCTGCGTCAGACTCTGCCGAATCTGTGCGGGAGTCTGCCGAGTTGACGTCAGACTCTGTCGAGTCCGTGCGGGAGTCTACCGAGTCTGCGTCGGACTCTGCCCAATCTGCGTCAGACTCTACCGAGTCCACGTCCGACTTTGGACGTTGCGAGCCGGATTTTCGGCACGACGTGTCTCATTTCAATGCAAAGCATTCGGGAAATTTTCTGGCAAAGGACGGATGATGCCGCCCCGACGGGGCTGGGGAATTTTTGGTTTGGGTTTCTACAAAGATGGCGCGCCTACGGCGCTGGGAAACTTTGACGTGAATTTGCGCGAATTAACGCAAATAAAATACTCATTGACAGAACTGAACCACTGATAGCAATGTCGCTTCACTTACGTTTCAAAAGCTTCATTTGTTTAAGCGGCAATTCAATTTCATTTTTTGGCCAGTATTGTGTTCTGAATTTATCTCGATAAGTATCAACCCAAACTCCCTGCCAACCTGAACGATTCATCATTCGCAGAATTCCAAGTTCTGCAAATTCGGGTTTTCCATAAAAATCTAAAACCGCTTTGTTGTTATATGTGTCTTCAACCTTTTTACCAGTCCACCGTTTGAAAATTGGATTCGCCTTTTTAATTTCTACAAACCAGCGTATTGGAAGCTTGATTCGTTCAACGGCAGTTGGTCGAAGTGCTTTGGGAAGATTTTCCATTTCAGATGATTGAGGCCGTCGCCGTTTCACAATTTTCTTTTCCGCACCCGCAGCCGCCTTCTTCCTGATCGCTGAAATCGTGGCTGTCCCAGTTCGGATCGAGGCCGAGGTCTTTGAGCATCTGGAGATCTTTTTCGACGGGCTGGTTCAGCGTGGTGAGGTAGTTGCCGACCATCAACGCGCTCGCGCCGGCCATGAAGATCATGCTTTGCGCGTCGCGCAGGTTCACGGTGCGTCCGCCGGCGATCATGATTTCCTGTCGCGGCAAAATGAATCGGAAGCACGCGATGGTCTTCAAAATTTCCATGACGGGCAGCGGCGCGAGTTTTTCAAACGGCGTGCCGGGAATCGGGTTGAGGATGTTGACGGGCACAACGTTCGCGCCGATGGCTTTCAATTCAAACGCGAGGTCACAGCGGTCGGCGCGCGTCTCGCCCATGCCGATGATGCCGCCGGAACAAATCTTGATGCCGGCCTTTTTCAGATAGCCGATGGTTTCCAGCCGGTCGTCGAACGTGTGCGTGGAGCAGGTTTGCGGAAAAAAGCGGCGCGAGCTTTCGAGATTGTGACCGTAACATTCAAGCCCGGCTTCTTTCAGGCGGTTGGCGACTTCCTGTTTCTTGATGATGCCGAGCGAAGCGTCGGGGCGCGTCTTGCCGCCGGCCTTCAATTCGCGGATGCGGTCGCAGACTTCATCGAGCATCGGGCCTTCGTTTAGTCCTTTCCACGCGGCGACGAGGCCGACGGCGGTGACGGAATTTTTATTCGCTTCGTCGGCGGCTTCGTTCACCGGTTCGGGTTCGATGAAACCGTATTTCGGCGAGCCGGTCTGATAATGCGAGGATTGCGCGCAGAAACTGCAATTCTCCGAACACGCGCCGGCCTTGGCGTTGACGATGGAACAGAGATGAATCTTGTTGCCTTTGAACTGTTCGCGGATGCGATTTGCCCACGACAGCAAATCCAAAATGTCGGCGGACGCTTCAAGATTGAAAAGGCACATCGCGTCCTCGCGCGAAATTTTTCCGCCGGACAAAACAAATTCTCCGAGCGTGGAAATTTTCTGATGATTGCTTGCGTCAACCGTTTTCGCCGTCATGGTTGACAGCATAATGCCACAAACCGTTTGTGCAAGTATTCCGCGAATTTATTCGACTACTTTGCCAAGGATGTCCTGTCGCGGAACGGGGCCGAAAGTGCGGCTGTCGCAACTGTTGTTGCGGTTGTCGCCCATGACGAAGAACTGGTTTTCGCCGCAGCAAATCATTTCATTTTCACTTTTTTCGTAGGCATAGGTCGGCGTGTGCGGCAATAGATAAGGCTCGTTCAGCCGCTTGCCATTGACATAGACGTTGCCGTTGTTGAAGTAGATGGATTCGCCGGGCAGCGCAATGATGCGTTTGACGACAAGCGTGCCGTCTTGCGGGTCCTTGAGGGCGACGACATCGGTCCGTTGTGGGTTGCGCTCAAGATAGGCATACCGTTTCAACCAATAATTTCCAGCGTTGAACAAAGTAGGATACATACTATTTCCGGAAACCCTGACGGATTGAAAAATAAAATGGCTGATCAGTAAGTAGCTTAAAGCTCCCAGCACAATCAAAGTTGAGAAATTGCAAAATTGCAGAAACAACCAGGACCAGGAGAATCTTAAGCGGTAGTCCTCAAAAAAATGATAAACGACAAACGGGAGAATCTTACGAGGTGCCGGACGCGTCATAATACTTGAAGATCTTACATGTTCAGCAGCGATTTTGCAAATAAAAAAAGCCTGCCTTACACAAAGCTTTATTGAACCGGCGGTGAAACGTGAGATGGAATCGCCGAATTCAGGTAATTGGCGAGCGAAGCGATTTGCATGTCGTTGAGCGGGCCGGCGTCAGTCGTGGAAAATGCGGGCATGAGCGAGCCGGGTTTGCCATGCGCGATCCATGTCTGCCAGAACTCGAAATTCGTCGAAATCTTGAGCGCGTGCAAATCGGGCACCATCGTCGCGCGATGCTCGCCTTCGTGACAAATGGCGCAATCGGCGTCATAAAGCGCCTTGCCGTATTTGCCCTCGCCGTTTTTGACATGGCAGGTCGTGCAGTCGTTTTTGAAAACGGCCTGCCGATCCACTTTTGCCATCATCACGCCGCGCGCGCGGTCGGCATCGGTCAAAGTCGGGATCACCGGCGGCAGAATGGTGATTTTAAGCATGAGCATTTTGGAACCTTTGTCTGTGGAAACGTTCACGGTTTTGAAAAGCGTGCCGCTTTTTCCGGCGAGATTCACAGTCACGTTCATGTGGCCGTTTTTGCCGGGCGCAAGCGTCCACGGCAACGTTGGCAATTGCGCAGTCGTGCAGCCGCACGAAGGATGGACGTTCAAAATAACGACGGGATTGGCGGAAATATTCGTAAAACTGAAAGTGAAATGTGCCTGCGCGGCATCCGCAACGACGTTTGTCTCTTTCGTTGTGCCATCCCAAACAAGGATGCCGTCAGACAACGGCCCCGACGCTTTCGCCATGCTCGGCACATAAACCGACGGTGTCGCGACAACTGCCGAAACAGGATAATTTGTCACCGACGAAACCGGATGCGACGGCGGAACGTTCGTTGTTGTTTGAACGCTCTCATTGTTTTTTTCCGGTTTGGTTATGCAACCAAACCCCAGAAAAACTGCAACGACAACGAATGCGGGAACAATAATCCAATAACGAATGGCATTCATAACCATGCAAGCATAATTGCTGCGCGAATTTTTGACTAGAAGTAACTATGACCGATTCAACGCGCTCAAAACCGCGCGCACAGACGCGAGTTCGATGTTCGTGTCCACGCCCGCGCCCCATCGGGTTTTGCCATCGGCAGTTTTGATCTGGATGTAGGAAATCGCCGCCGCTTCTTCGCCGGAACTCAACGCATGTTCGCTGTAATTTGAAATTTCAAATTTCGGAATTCCAATTTGTGAAAATCCGTGAACGAGCGCTGCGAGCGGACCATTGCCTTCGCCGGAAAATTCAACTGGCTTTCCGTCGCGCAATAATTTGGCGCGGCATTTCACAATTCCATTTTTGCTTTCGGTTTCAAAACTTTGCAATTGCCACGGTGAATTGCGTTCGACGTATTCTTTCCAGAACATTGCCTTGAGTTCAGCACCGGAGACTTCGCGACCGAGTTTGTCCACTTCGTCATTTGCAATCGGGCCGAATTCGCGTTGAAAATCTTTCGGCAAGGAAATTCCAAATTCGCTTTCAAGCAAATATGCCACGCCGCCTTTGCCGCTCTGCGAATTGACGCGGATGACTTCGTGGTATTCGCGGCCAATATCAGTTGGATCAATCGTCAAATAGGGAACGTCCCAGTGTTCGCGCTTTTTATTTTCCCATTCGGCGAGACCCTTTTTGATCGCGTCCTGATGCGAGCCGCTGAAGGCGGTGAACACCAATTCGCCAGCGTAAGGCTGGCGCGGCGGCACGGTCATGCCGGTGCAACGCTCATAAACTTCGATGAGCGAATTGAGATTCGAGAAATCCAATTTTGGATCAATGCCGTGCATGTAAAGATTCAACGCCACGGTCACGATGTCCAAATTGCCCGTGCGCTCGCCGTTGCCGAACAAAGTTCCCTCGACGCGATCCGCGCCGGCGAGCAAACCAAGTTCCGTCGCCGCCACGCCGGTGCAACGGTCATTGTGCGTGTGCAAAGAAATGATGAGCGAGTCACGGTTTTTGATGTTGCGGCACATCCATTCGATTTGATCCGCATAAACATTGGGCATCGCGACCTCGACCGTGTCCGGCAAATTCAAAATCATTTTGCGTTCCGGCGTCGGTTGCCACACGTCCATGACGGCCTCGGAAATCTCCTTCGCGAATTCCACTTCCGTCATGCTGAAACTTTCCGGCGAATACTGGAGCATGACTTCCGTGCCTTTGAGTTTCGGTAAACGGTCTTTGATCCATTGCGCGCCGCGCACGGCGACCTCGACAATTTCCTTTTTCGATTTTCCAAACACGACGCGGCGTTGCGCGGGCGAAGTGGAATTATACAAATGAATGATCGCCTTCTTCGCGCCGACGAGCGACTCGACGGTGCGCTCGATCAAATCCTCGCGCGCCTGTACGAGCACCTGCAACCAGACATCGTCCGCCCTCGGAATTTTGTTTTCCGCAATTTCTGTAACAAGTAAACGGTTGAAATCGTATTCTGTCTTTGAAGCTGACGGAAAGCCGACTTCAATTTCTTTGAAGCCAATTTCTACGAGTTTCTTAAACAATTCCAATTTTTGCGACACGTTCATCGGCACGGCGAGCGCCTGGTTGCCGTCGCGCAAATCCACGCTGCACCAGCGCGGCGCGCGCGTGAGGACGCGGCCCGGCCACTGGCGGTCGGGCAACTTCGGCGCGTGTTGAAACGGCTGATATTTTTTCGACGGATCTTTTTGCATGGTGTCTGGCTTTCTGATTATTGCCGTCCGGCGATGAAGTTAAAATAAAAAACCCACCGCCGTCTGGCAGTGGGTTGATAAATTTCGTGAACGAATCAAAACCCGACTGCCGCGCTGGTCAGCAGCGCGTTCGTAAGCAGCAGGTTTAAGTTTTGATTCACGGTAACAAAGTTAACGTGGCAATTGATGAAGGTCAAATCCTAAATGTCGTTTAACAAGTGATATTGCATTCTCAACGCGAGTGGTTATGCTCGTGAAGAGTTGGGATTGAGGTTCCGGCTGTTGTTCGGAGAAGTGGAAAATTTTCAATGTTTCCAAGAATGAATGTTTTACGACGACAGAGGCGCTGCTTTTCGACCGTCGTGCGGATTGCTGTTTTGACTGTCTTTTGGTTTGCCGGCTCGGTTCGTGCGGATCCGCCAAACGCCGTCAATGATTTCGCAGTCACCCGCCAGAATCAGACGGTAACGATTCCGGTGCTCGCGAACGATTCCGACACGGAGAGCAACCAACTGACAATTCTTCAAGTGAGTACGCCGGCTCATGGAACTTTGGTCATCAATTCAAATACGCCGGTGACGACGCCAGAATTATCCCGCCTGTTCCAATTCGCCGCCGTGCAATTGAGCAATACTGTCGTGCAACTCAATAATACAAATCTTTATCCGCGCAGCACGCAGACCAACGGCAGTTGGAATACTGTCAATGACACCGATTGGACGAGTGGATTTTTTCCCGGCTGTCTTTGGTATTTGTATGAACAGACTGGCGACACCAATTTCGAAAAGTGGGCGCAAGAATGGACGGCAGGCATCTCGTCACAGCAATTCAACACCAACACCGATGACATTGGCTTCATGATTAACGACAGCTTCGGAAATGGTTATCGGATAACCGGCGATCCAACCTATCAATCAGTGGTGCTCCGCGCCGCGCGCTCACTGACGAATCGGTACAATCGTATTGTGGGTTGTCTGGCCGATGACCAACTGCTTCCGCCGACAAATTTCGAAGTGATTATAGACACAATGATGAACACGGAATTGCTTTATCACGCCACTGACATCAACGGAGACACAAATTTTTCCGACAAGGCGTTTAGTCACGCGCAAAGGGCAATGACCAATCAAATCCGCGCTGACAACAGCACTTTTCAGAAAGTCCTTTATAGCACCGTCAACGGCGCATTGACATATCAAGGCACGCGCGCGGGTTATTCCGCCACGTCCACTTGGGCCCGGGGACAGGCCTGGGCTATCTATGGATTCACGATGGCTTATCGCGAAACCGGTTTTCTGCCATTTCTCGATGCCGCCAATCGGACGGCCAATTATTATCTCACAAACGTTCCATCCGATTTTGTGCCGTATTGGGATTTTGACGCGCCCGACATTCCAAACGCGCCGCGCGATTCTTCGTCGGCGGCTATCACGTTGTCCGCCTTGGTGCAGCTTAGCCAATTGGTCACGAATATGCAGGACAGCGCCACGCTCTGGGCCGGAGCACACAACATTCTTGAATCATTAGGTTCAACCAACTATCTCGCCCAAGGAACCACAAGCAAAGGAATTCTTTTGCATGGAACCGGCGAACCGCCG
>DASYAA010000060.1:0-28980 GCA_036501565.1 Verrucomicrobiia bacterium | reverse complement strand
TCGAAAGCGCGTTGCCGTTGTCGGCTGATTTGCAATCGGACGTGACGAATGAAATTAAAAAGAAATATGGCGCGGGCGTGAGCATTTCGTTCGCGCAGAATCCGTCGCTCATCGGCGGATTGCGGATTCAGGTCGGCAGCGACCTTTACGACGGCAGCGTGAAAATGCGGTTGCAGAAATTGGAAGAAAGCTTTTAACGAAATTTTATGAGTAACTTGCTACAGGAAATTGAAGCGCAAATCAGCGGCGCGAAAACCGCGACGTCCAAACAGAACGTCGGCACCGTTCGCGAAATCGGCGACGGCGTGGCGAAGATCGAGGGCCTGACCGACACGATGCTTAACGAGATGTTGGATTTCGGCAACGGCGTCACCGGCCTCGCGCTCAACCTCGAAGAAACCGAAGTCGGCGCGATTATTTTGGGCGATTACACCAAGATTAAAGAAGGCGATGAAGTCCGCACGACGGGAAAACTTTTGCAAGTGCCGGTCGGGAAAGGTTTGCTTGGCCGCGTGGTCAACGTCCTGGGCCAGCCGCTTGACGGCAAAGGGCCGATCAAGGAAACGGGATTTTATCCGGTGGAAAAAATCGCGCCCGGCATCATCCGGCGCAAATCCGTCAGCCAGCCGGTGCAGACGGGTATCATGGCGATTGACGCGATGATCCCGATCGGCCGCGGCCAGCGCGAACTCATCATCGGCGACCGTTCGACGGGCAAGACCACGATCGGCGTGGACACGATGATCAATCAGGCGCGCATCAACAAAGCCGCCGAGGCTGCTGGCGAAAAAGGTTTTCGTCCCATTTACAATATTTACGTCGCGATTGGGCAGAAGCAGTCGAGTATCGCGCGTGTCATCGGCGTTTTAGAAGAAGCGGGCGCAATGCCTTACACGATTGTTGTCGTCGCCGCAGCCTCGGATTCCGCGTCGAACCAATACCTCGCGCCGTTCACGGGCGCTTCGATCGGCGAATGGTTTATGGACAACGGCATGGACGCGTTGATCATTTATGACGATCTCTCCAAGCACGCCGTCGCCTACCGCCAGGTGTCGCTCATTTTGAAACGTCCGTCCGGCCGAGAAGCATATCCCGGCGACGTGTTTTATTTGCACAGCCGATTGCTCGAACGCAGCGCGCGTGTTTCGGAAAAATATGGAAATGGTTCGTTGACCGCTTTGCCAATTATTGAAACACAAGCGGGTGACGTTTCGGCTTACATTCCGACGAACGTGATTTCAATCACGGACGGACAGATTTATCTGGAAACAGATTTGTTTTATCAGGGCGTTCGTCCCGCTGTTTCCGTTGGTCTGTCCGTTTCGCGCGTCGGTTCTGCCGCGCAAATCAAAGCGATGAAACAAGTCGCCGGTCGTATCAAAGGTGATTTGGCGCAATATCGCGAACTCGCGGCGTTCGCGCAGTTCGGTTCCGACCTCGACGCGAAGACGCAGGCGATTCTCGAACGCGGCAAGCGCGTCGTGGAAATTTTCAAGCAACCGCAGTTCAATCCGTTGCCGGTCGAAGTGCAGTCGGCGGTGTTGTGGGCCGCGCAGAATAATTTCTTCGACGATGTGGCCGTGGACAAGGTCAAAGATTTCCAGACGAAGCTCACGGATTTTCTGGGCACGCGCAAAGCGGATTTGTTGCTGAAGATTCGCACTGAAAAAGCCATCAACGACGCCATCGCGGCGGAATTGAAAGCGGCTGTGACGGAATTCAAGCAGAGCTACCGCTAATTTTTCATGCCCAGCACGCGCGACATACGCCGACGCATCAAGTCGGTCAAGAACACCGCCCAGATCACCAAGGCGATGCAGATGGTCGCCGCCGCCAAGATGCGCAAGGCGCAGCAGGCCGCGCTGGTCGGGCGTCCGTATGCGGATTTGATGAACGCGATTCTCGCCGAGGCTGGCCCGCGCATCGCATCGTTCGAGCATCCGCTGATGGAAAATCGCGAAGTAAAAAAACGCGCGATTATCGTCGTCAGTTCGGATCGCGGTTTGTGCGGCGGCTTGAACAGCAATTTGTTTCGCGAAATCGGAAAACTGGACAAAGGCAACACGACTATTTTTATCACCGCCGGTCGCAAGGCGTCGCAATTTATTGCGCGCACGAAGCGGCAACTCGCGGCGGAGTTCACTTACAAAGACACGCCGACATTTGCCGAGGCGCGGGCGATTTCAAAATTCGCGCAGGATCTGTTTTTGAAGAATGAGGCGGATGCCGTGGACATTTTATACACGAAATTCGTTTCGACCCTGGTGCAGCAGCCGAAAACGATTCCATTTTTGCCCGTCGGAAAAATTCAAGCCGTCACAGCTGGCGTCAACGCACCGCAGCAGGAATTACAAAGTGCCGGCGTGCGGACGGATTCGTTTGAATTTGAGCCGGACGAAAAAACTGTGTTGAGCGAATTGCTGCCGCACAGCTTGAATTTTCAGATGCACCAGATTTTGCTCGAGGCGAAGGCCAGCGAACAGAGCGCACGCATGGTCGCGATGAAAAACGCGACGGACAATGCAAAGCAGTTGATAAAAGATTTGACGCTTGAATACAACAAGCTGCGTCAGGCGAACATCACGAAGGAATTGTTGGAAATCACCACCGCACAAATGGCGGTGGGTTAAAATTATTTTATGAACAAAGGCAAAATCGTTCAAATCATCGGCCCGGTCGTGGACGTGGAATTTTCCGGCCAGCTTCCCGCGATTTACAACGCACTGACCGTGGACTTCACCGTGCAAGGACAGCCCGTCAAGCTGACGCTCGAAGTGCAGCAGCATCTCGGCGACAACTGGGTCCGCGCCGTCGCGATGAGCACCACTGAAGGTCTCAAGCGCGGCTATGAAGCCACCGACACCGGTGCGCCGATTTCCATGCCCGTGGGCGAAGCCGTCATGGGCCGCGTGTTCAACGTCACTGGCGAGGCCGTGGACGAACAAGGTCCGGTGAAGGCCGACAAATATCTGCCCATTCATCGCGCTGCGCCGCCGCTCGTGGATCAATCCACCAGCCCGCAGATTTTGGCGACCGGCATCAAGGTCATTGATTTGATCTGTCCGTTCTTGAAGGGCGGCAAGGTCGGCGCGTTCGGCGGTGCCGGCGTCGGCAAGACCGTCGTCATCATGGAACTCATCAACAACATCGCGAAGCTGCACGGTGGCATCTCGATGTTCGCGGGCGTCGGTGAACGCACGCGCGAAGGCAACGATCTTTACAATGAAATGATCGAGGCCGGCGTCATCAAGGTTAAGAAGGATGAAAAAGGTCATCCGGTCATTGGCGAAAACGGTTTGCCGATCATCGAACCCGGCTCCCGCATCGGTCTTGTGTATGGCCAGATGAACGAACCTCCGGGCGCGCGTCTTCGCGTGGCGCTGTCCGCGCTCGCCGTGACGGAATATTTCCGTGACGAAAAGAACCAGGACGTGCTGCTGTTTGTGGACAATGTTTTCCGTTTCTCACAGGCCGGTTCGGAAGTGTCTGCGTTGCTGGGCCGCACGCCGAGCGCCGTGGGTTATCAGCCGACGCTCGCCGCCGAAATGGGCGACTTGCAGGAACGCATTACCTCGACCAAGAAAGGTTCCATCACGTCGTTCCAGGCCGTTTATGTGCCTGCCGACGACTTGACCGATCCCGCGCCCGCCACGACGTTTGCACACTTGGACGCGACCATCGTCTTGGAACGCTCCATCGCCGAGCTGGGCATTTTCCCCGCCGTGGATCCACTGTCGTCCAGTTCTCGTGCGCTCACGCCGGAGATTGTCGGCCAGGAACATTACGATGTCGCGCGCGGCGTGCAGAAAGTTTTGCAACGCTACAAGGATTTGCAGGACATCATCGCGATTCTCGGCATGGATGAACTTTCCGCCGAAGACAAGACGGCGGTTTTCCGTGCGCGCAAAATCCAGAAATTCATGAGCCAGCCGTTCACGGTGGCGCAAGTCTTCACCGGCCGCGAAGGCAAGCAGGTTTCCCGCGAAGACACGGTGCGTGCGTTCAAGGAAATTCTCGAAGGCAAACACGACGATGTGGCCGAGCAGAATTTCTACATGCGCGGTGGCATTGACGAAATTAACGAAGCGTAAATTTGTGAACCGTTGCATCGTTATATCAGTAGGTTGATTTACGATTCACGATTCAACAAGGCAACGATTTAACGAACAGCAAATGGCCACGATCAAACTTGAAATTGTCACGCCGGAGGCGAAAACCTACTCCGAGGACGTGGACATGGTCACGCTCACCGGCACCGACGGCGAAATGGGCATCCTGCCGCTGCACATGCCGTTGATGACCGGATTGGTGGCGGGTGAAATCATTGCGCGCAAGGACGGCAAAAACATCTTCCTCGCCGTTGGTGACGGCTTTGTGCAGGTCACCGGTGACCGGGTTGCAATTCTGACCGACATGGCGATCAAGGCCGAGGATATTGACGAAGCCAAGGCCGAAGAGGCCCGTCAACGCGCCGAAGCCCGCCTCGCAGAAAAATTGACGGATGAAGACGCTGCCATGGTCAACGCGGCTTTGGCTCATTCACTCGCGCAGCTCAAAGTCAAACGCCGGCATAGATAAATTTTGCAAAACAAAACAAACGGCGCGGAATTTTTCGCGCCGTTTGTATTTTTATTGTAGGAGACGTGGTAACGAGTCTCAAATTTTCCATTTTCAGAAATCAGTTAGAAACTCCTTGCGTCGTCTCCTGCAGATTTAGCCGGCAATCACGCCGATCTCCACCGGCTCCACATTCACACCTTGTTTCACCAGCCATTTGATGGCGGCCTTTACTTCGTCGCGCGCGCCGTCGAGCTCCAAGCACACGATGCCGATTTCGTCGGTCACGCTGGCCTGACGGATGTTCGTCACGACCTTGAATTTTTTTCCAATCTCGTGGATGAACGGCTTCTGGATGAGCTTGGGCGGATACATCAGCCAAAGCCGTTGCTGCGTGGGCGAATTAGATTTCGTTGCGGAAATTTTTTTCGTGGCCATAAATTTTAGCCGCCGGCGATGGCGGGGATGATGCTGATTTCGTCGCCGTCTTTGAGCGGTGTCTCGCGGTTTTTGAGGAAGCGGATGTCCTCCTCGTTGACATAGACGTTGACGAAGCGGCGCACCTCGCCTTTTTCATCCACGAGACGTTCCTGAATGCCGGGGAAGCGCGTCTGCAATTCGACGAGCGCCTCGCCGATGGTGGCGGCGTTGATTTCGACCAGCTCCTCGTTGTTGGTCAACTTGCGGAGCGGCGTGGGGATGCGGACTTTTTTTGGCATAAATTAAATTTTAATTTTCAAATGCTTCAACTTTTCTGCTTCTGCAAAATTTCTAAAAACTTGCTGGCTCGGACAATTTCAATGCCGCGAAAATTTTTCAATTCCAACAAATCCTTGTCGCCGCTGACGATGAATCCAGCTTTGCCTTCAATGGCACATTCGAGAACAGCATTGTCATCTGCATCGCGCGGCACTGCGTTCAACACATTTGGAATTTTGACCATGCTGAAAAACCGCAGGTAACGCGCAATTGTCTCTGCGCTCTGTTCTGGCGAGAATCCAAATTTCAATTCCAGTTTTTCGGCCAGTTCATCCATCAACTCCGCGCAAGTCACAGTCTGAATTTTTCCCGTCCTCGCCAGCTCGACACATTCAAACGGTTTTCCGCGCCAGCCGGTGGCGGAAAAAAGGATGTTCGTGTCAAAAACAACGGTGAGTGGCGCGCTCATTTCTCATGCAGCAAGCGATCCACAAATTCTTCTCGCTGGTCTTCCGGCAAATTATCCCAGTTCAATCCGCGTTCGCTGCAAAGACGGCGCAATTGAGACTCGGCAAAACGCATCCGCTCGCCATTTCGCACTTCTGCGTCTTCGGCCAATGCCAGCAACGCCTCGCGCTTGCGCGTGGCGGGCAGTTGGCGCACCAGCGAGATGACTTGCTCATCGGTTAATTCCAAAACACTCATAATTGGAAAGTAGCAGCAATCCAGCGAATCACAAATTGATTTCGACCAGCTCCTGATTGTTGGTCAACTTGCGGAGCGGCGTGGGGATGTGGACTTTTTTTGGCATAAATTTTATTTTTCCGGCGTAAGGGATTTTTGACGTCCTTTAATTTTCTCAATCAAGTCATCAACCTTATCTTTGTCTGCTGGCAAATACAAATTCTGCGATTTGCCTGGTTCTGGTGCATCCGTAGATGCTGGTTCAATGCTTTCGATTTTCGGTTCAGCATTGGAAAGCACGTCAATCACATCATCAGTTGAAATAACAAAATGCCGCAGCATTTTGTAATTCAGTGCAAGCAATGGCTCTTCCGGCTCAAATGATGCAATCCACGGCGATTCCTCGATGATAAAAGTGTGGCCGCAGAACTGATTTGTTTCTTTGAGATGATTCCAAAGAGTAAGCCGATGTTCTTCCAAAATATTTCGATAAGCCGGATATTTGGAAAACGTAAATTTCCAGCGCGGACGATTTGGCAATCGGTAGGCTTCGACTATAATTTCCAATCGTTGTTGAGTGTCAATGAGCGAAACCATTGCAATTGCTCGCGTATCCGAAATAGGAGAATCCCAGCGCTTAATGCGCCAGTCTTGATACATCGTTTTTGTTTCGTCGGACATTTTAATTACACATTCACTTTTTCTTCATGCGCCAGCAGCGCCTCGAATTCGCGCAGGCTCGGCTTGATTTCACGCGGCTTGCCGACATGACCTTGCACGGCGTCGAGCGTCTTCAATCCGTTGCCGGTGACGCAGATGACGGCGGAAGAATCGCGCGGAATTTTCCCGGACGCAATGAGTTTCTTGGCCACGCCCACGGTCACGCCGCCGGCGGTCTCGGCAAAAATGCCTTCCGTCTCGGCGAGCAATTTGATCGCGTCGCGGATTTCGTCGTCGGTCACGTCGTCGGCGGAGGCGTTGGTTTCGCGCATCACTTTGAGCGCGTAAAAACCGTCGGCGGGCGTGCCGATGGCGAGCGATTTCGCAATCGTGTCGGGCTTCACCGGCTTGAAGAAATCGAGCCCGGCCTTTTGCGCGACGGAAATCGGCGAACAGCCCGTGGCCTGCGCGCCATGGATGTGCGTCTCGGAATTCGCGACGAGGCCGAGTTTCACAAATTCCTGGTAGCCCTTGTGAATTTTCGTCAGCAACGAGCCGGACGCCATCGGCACGATCGTGTGCTGCGGCAGCCGCCAGCCGAGTTGCTCGGCGATCTCATACGCCATGCTCTTCGAGCCTTCGGCGTAATACGGCCGCATGTTCACGTTCACAAACGCCCAGCCGAACTTGCCCGCGATCTCGGCGCAGAGACGGTTCACTTCATCGTAATGACCTTTGATGCAGATGACGTTCGCGCCGTAGATAAGCGAGTTCAAAATTTTTCCCTGCTCCAGATCGGACGGAATGAAAACGTAGGATTTTAGTCCCGCGCTCGCGGCATTGGCGGCGACGGAATTTGCGAGATTGCCAGTCGAGGCGCACGCGACGGTTTCAAACCCAAGTTCCTTCGCGCGGCTTAACGCGACGCTGACGACACGGTCTTTGAACGACAGCGTCGGATAATTAACGGCGTCGTTCTTGACGTAGAGTTCGCGGATGCCGAGGGACTTCGCCAGACGGTCGGCCTTGACCAGCGGCGTGAACCCGACGAGCGGACCAACGGTCGGTTCGCCCGCGATGGGCAACAGCTCGCGATAACGCCACATCGTTTTCGGCCGCGATGCAATAATTTCGCGCGACAACGCTTTTTTAATTTTGTCGTAGTCGTAGGCGACTTCGAGCGGGCCGAAATCGAATTCGCAAACGTGCGTTGCTTCGAGCGGATATTCGCGCGCACATTCGCGGCACTTGAGCGCCTTCATGAAACCGTGTTGTTCACTCATAAATTTTATTTAGATTTATTTGCCACAGAAACACAGAGCGCACCGAGATGATTCAAATTATTTTCTCTGTGCCTCGGTGACTCTGTGGCTTTTTTATTTTTTTATTCAAAAACAAAAAAGCCCCGGCTCACGAGGAGAAGGGGCGACAAAAAATATATGTGCTCTTCTCATTTTTCCCAAGCCAATGGTGCTTGAGCTGGAATTGGCACCTGACATTGAAACCAAAGTTCAATCGGTTGCCGTGGTGTCATCGGGCCAGTCCCTCGACCACTCGTCATGAGTCCGTCAAATCAACGGATGCGGATAAATTGATATAGAAACTGAAAAGTGTCAAAAACTTTTTTTGAAAGTTGCTTCGCGGTCTAAAGACGACAATCAAGATCAGGATGCCGTCAATTCTACTTTTATCCCAAGAAAAATTCTGTCACGCTCGCGCCATGCCGATTCCGGTCATCAACATCGCCCAAATGCGCG
The DNA here is from genome assembly GCA_036501565.1 of Verrucomicrobiia bacterium. Taxonomy (GTDB): domain Bacteria; phylum Verrucomicrobiota; class Verrucomicrobiia; order Limisphaerales; family UBA11358; genus UBA11358. Next base: position 20,623 of record DASYAA010000060.1, on the reverse strand, counting down.
AATGGGAAAATGCCACTTGGGCGAGCGGCCAGACAGAAACTGAAGTCATCCGGCGCGTCGGGAAAAAAATCGCCAAACGCGCGCGCAAACTCACCCGCTCCGGCGACTTGATTCTGATTCTCACCGGCAAAGGCAATAACGGGAACGACGCCCGCGCCGCGCAGGAATCTTTGGAAAATCGGCGCGTTGAAATCCTCGACGTCACCGCGCCGGATAGTGATTTGCAAAAACTTGAAACAGCGTTGCAACAAAAACTCGCGCTCATCATTGACGGCTTGTTCGGCATTGGCTTGAACCGCACGCTTGATGATGGATGGAAAAAATTCATTGCCACAGTCAACGCATCGAAAATTCCCGTTCTCGCCGTGGACGTGCCATCCGGCTTGAATGCCGATACAGGCGAAAATTTTGGCGCGGCGATTGAAGCTACAATCACTCTGACCATCGGAGCGCCGAAAACCGGTTTGCTTGCGCAAAACGCTTGGCCGTTTGTCGGTCGGCTCGAAGTCGCGGACGACGTTGGTTTGATTTCTTGCCCGCACAAAAGCGAATTGAACTGGACGTTGCCGGAGGATTTTGAAAATTTTCCGCCAGGCCGCGCCGTCGCCGGACACAAAGGTTCATTCGGACATCTGGCGATTGTCGCGGGCAGTTTTGGTTTTCACGGCGCAGGAGTTTTATGCGCGCGCGCCGCGCAACGCGCGCAGCCAGGACTGGTCACGGTGTTCACGCAGGAGAATGTTTATCATGTCGTAGCGACGCAACTACAGGCCGTGATGGTCAATGTCTGGAAACCGGAAATGAAATTGCCGGAATCGGCGAGCGCAATGTTAATCGGTCCCGGCCTGGCCGCGCCGCATATGGCGGATGAAATGAAAACAAACATTCGCCGGCTCTGGCGCGATTTGAAACTGCCGCTGATTGTGGATGCGAGCGCATTGGACTGGCTTGTGTCGCATATGCTGGTCAAAAATTTGACTCGCATCGTCACGCCGCATCCCGGCGAAGCGGCGCGGATGCTCGACACGACAACGGAAAAAGTGCAGGCAAATCGCGTGCTGGCATTGCGCGAAATTTCGGGACGATTTGGCAAGTGCTGGGTCGTGTTGAAGGGTCATCAAACGCTTATTGGCCGCAGCGAAGGAGAAATTTTCGTGAATTCATCCGGCAATCCGCATCTGGCGCAAGGCGGCAGCGGCGATGTGCTGGGCGGTTTTCTCGCGGGTTTGCTGGCTCAACCGACTCTGCAAAATGATGTTTGCAAAATGATGTGTTACGCCGTCTGGCAACACGGTGCGGCGGCGGATGCGTTGCAAGCCGCGCGGTCAAATTGGGTCATGCAAGATTTGATCGCAGAATTGGGAAATGCGCGCGGGAAAATTTAATTGGCATTCAACAATCCGCTCACAGCCTCCTGAACTTGGTCGGGCGTGGAATCTGGCGGCAGGGATTTTCCGAACCGAACCGTCACGGGATAAAAAATGTGGCGCGGCCATTTCCAGAAAAATTTGCCGCGCTCGAAACTGAAAATGCTTCCCCAAACGCCAACCAGCGCAATCGGCACAATCGGCGCGGCCACATTTTTCATGATGCGCTCGGAGCCGCGATGAAATTCGTTCAGTTCACCGGTGCGCGTGATTTGGCCCTCGGCAAAAATGCAAACGACTTCGCCAGCGCGGATTTTGTCGCCGGCGGTTTGCAACGATTTTATCAATTCGCGCGGGCCGAAATTTGACGCGATGGGAATCAGTCCGAGAATTCCGCCGAACGGCTTGATCCACCACCGTTCGTAATAACTTTTGTCCATGATGAAATGGATTTTGCGGTCGGTCGCGGCCATGAGCAGCGGCGCGTCCACGAACGAAACGTGGTTGCAGACGAAGAGCACGCCGCCGCGTTCGGGAATGTTGTCGCGGCCTTCGACACGAATGCGATAAATCGTTTTCGTCAAAAGCCACAACAAAAGCCGGATGAGCGAATCGGGCATCAACCACGCGCAATAAATTGTTCCGGCCAGCGACAGCGCCGCGCCCGCGAGAAAAATTTGCGGCGGCTTGAAATGAAAAACAGCGGCCAGCAAATAATAAACTCCCGACGCGACCAAAACTCCAATCCAGCTTAACAAAGCGGCCGCTGCGATGACCTTGCCTTTATTCGTGGCGTCAGGACGATATTGGATGATGGCGTTGACGGGCACGTTGTAAAATCCGCCGAAGAAACCGAGCAGGCCGAGATTCCACGCGACGCCGGTGACTTCAAATCCGGCGTGCGCGAGCAACGCGGCAAAAATCGTCAGGCCAATCATGCCGAGCGGAATCAGTCCGTATTCGATTTTTCCGCCGGACAAAAATCCCGCCGCGAAACTGCCGAGGCCGATGCCAATGGACAGCGAAATTTGCAGCCAGCCGCTGTGCGTGTCGTCCAAATGCAAAATGTCCTTGCCGTAAAAAAGAATCGTCGGTTGAAGCAGCGCGCCGAGAAACCAGAGAAACGCGTTGCCGACGACGCCGAGAAATAAAATCCGGTCGGCGCGGATCAATTTCAATTGCGAAATAAAATCGCCAAGGAAGTTTGCGCGGAATTTTTTCTGCGGATCGGCGGCGGGAATGCGCTCGACGCGAAGCGACAAAGTCAATCCAATCAGCGCCAGTGCGATGAGAATTATACCGGACGCAAGTTGTTTTTTGCCAAAAGCATCCGAAAGTGTTCCTGCAAAAGTTGTTCCGGTGATGATGGCGGCGTAAGTTCCGAAGCCGAACATTCCGTTGCCCCACGACAATTTTTTTTCCGGCAGCAGTTCCGGCAGCAATCCGTATTTGGACGGCCCAAAAAACGCGCTGTGCGTGCTCATCAAAAAAACACTCGCGAGCATCAACGGAATTTCGTTCAGCCACAGGCCAATCATGGCGACAGACATGATTGCGATTTCGGCGCATTTGATTGTGACGGTCACATCGCGTTTGCTGAAACGGTCGGCGAAAAATCCGCCGACCATCGAAAATAAAATGAACGGCAATGCGAAAAGCGCGCCGACGAGCGGCACGAGTTGATTGCGGTGCGTTTCCGACAGCGTCATTCCGACAATGATAAACGTGACGAGCCAGCGAAGGACGTTATCGCTGAAAGCATTTTGGAATTCGACGACAAACATGAACCAGAAACTGCGAAGACCGGACTTGGGTCGCGCCACGGTTTTAGTCTGATCATTCCGCATCATCAATTTTGCAAGATTAATTTCGCGCGGAGCGTATCATCAACGTTCAGGCGACGCGAATTGATAAATTCATTCGCGCGCCAATTTTCAAGACACAGCGGCTTGGGTTGGGACAATGACGGCTCTAACAATTATTTTTTCCATCGCTAAGTTCGTTTGGCGCGGCGTTTGCTGAATGAGTGAAACATTTATAGTGCGAATTGCTGCTTGCATCGAAAATTGTAACAAGATAAGGAACACGCATGGCGCTGCCATTTTTGAACGGAGATTCGAGAAAAAAACGTAGCCAGGTGCTGGCGGTGGATTTGGGCAGCCGCACGACCAAGGCTGTGCTTTTGGAACGGCGCGGCGAGACGCTGGCGCTGCTGCGTTATGCCTTGCTGGACACGCCGGTTTATGAAAAAACGATTTCTCCCGAAGTGCTGGCAGAACATTTGAAAGCCGTGGTTCAAGCATTGGACACCAAAGCCCGGCAGGTCACGCTGGCCGTTGGGTTGGACGACGCAGTGGTGCGACTGGTGGAATTGCCGCAGATTCCGGTGGAGGAAATGCGGCTTGTGTTGAAAAATAACACAAAAGGTTATTTGCAGCAGGAGTTGCCGAATCATTTTTTTGACTGCCACATTTTTCCGCCGAGACAGGGTTCCAACAAAACGGCTGAAACAATCAAAGCCGGTTCCATTCCCAAATTGAAAGTGCTGGCCGCCGGGGCGCGGCAACAATTGATTGGCGATTTTTACAAGGCGATCAAGGATGCGGGATTGATCGGCGACCACATTGTCCCCGGATTGGTTTGCCCGATGAACGCATTGGAACTCGCGCAGCCGGAAGTATTCGCAAGCGAATCTCTTGCGCTGGTGGACATTGGTTTCAAACATTCTTCAATTTGCGTGGTGGACCAGGGCGAAGTGGTATTAAGTCGCGTCGTGAACATCGGCGGCGATAATTTTACGGCGGGGCTCGCCGAGGCAATGAATATCACTTACGCCGAGGCCGAAGGCATCAAAGTCGGTTTGGCGCCGGAAGCGCAATCCTTGATTGAAACCCAGGTTGCGCCGCTGGGCCGCGAACTGCGGGCGTCCCTGGATTTCTTTGAGCATCAGCAGGACAGGCCGGTGACACAGATTTACGTCAGCGGTGGTTCAGCGCGATCGGAACTGATTGTGCAAACGCTGCGCACCGAACTGGGCGTGGATTGCAAAACGTGGAATCCAACGGCTCCGCTCCAACTGGCGTTGCCGGGCCAGCAGGCGGCAGAAGTTGAATATGTCGGGCCACAATTGGCGGTGGCAATTGGCGCCGCATTGTCCGCCTTTTAATAGAAGATAATTTATGCCCATACGCATCAATTTACTTGCCGAGACCCAAGCCGCTGAAAATTTGCGGCGGCGGGATCCGGTGAAGCGGTTCGCTTATGTCGGCGCACTTATTGTGGCGCTGACGCTGGCGGCGAGCAGTTGGTTGCAATTGAAAGTCATGCTCGCAAATAGAGACTTCGCCCAAGTCCAGGCGCAAATTTTCGACCGTTCCAATGGGTCGCAGCGGGTGCAGTCGGAACAAAAAGAAATCAATGCGGCAAAAATGAAATTGGCGGCGTTGCAAAAGCTGACCGTCAATCGTTTTCTTCAAGGCAACCTGCTCAATGCACTTCAACAATCCACCGTGGAGGGAGTGGCGTTGACTCGCTTGCGGGTGCAACAATCCTATCAACTCTCAAAGGAAGAAGCCGCTTCCTCGGACGATAGCGGTCACACCAAGCTCAAGAAGCCGGCAACCGTCACTGAAAACATTGTGATTGCTCTTGACGCGCAGGATTCCAGCGCGAACCCAGGCGATCAGGTCAATAAATTCAAGGATGCCATCGCCAATCAACCCTATTTCAAAACGATGTTGGATCTGACCAACGGAGTCCTTTTGACCAGCTTGTCTGCTCCGCAATCCGGTCCTGATGGCAAACCGTTTGTCTCGTTCACAGTCGAATGTCATTACCCCGCATACATTCACCGATAAATATGTCTAAAGAAAAACGCAACCAGTTGCTGCTTGTGACGATCATCACCGTTGCGGTGCTGGTGTTAATTGTTTTTAGTCTCATTCATCCCCAACTTCAGACTCTTTCAAAAATCCAGGTAAATGTAAGAGATGCTCAAAACAAACTTCAGCAGATCAATGACACCATCAAGCACACGGATATGACCGAAACGGAATTGACCGCAGTGACTAATGCCTTGTCTCATGCGGAAGAGGACATGGCTTCCGGCGATATTTATTCGTGGACTTATGACACAATCCGCCGCTTTAAAGTTCCCTACCAAGTGGACATTCCGGAAATTGGACAGCCGGAAATGGATGATGTGGATTTGCTGCCGAATTTTCCCTACAAACAAGTCAGGTTCACCGTCAATGGCACGGCGTATTATCACGACTTTGGCAAATTCATCGCCGCTTTTGAAAACACGTTTCCCCATATTCGCATCGTGAACCTCACGATGGATCCGGTTCCGGCGGGTCCCGAAGGAAGCACCGAAAAACTTTCCTTTAGAATGGACATTATTGCCTTGATAAAATCCAATTCCTCCTAGCAAAAATGAAACCACTCATTCTATTGATTTCTAAAGCAATTGTCGGCTTGCTTCTGCTTGCGAGCACGAGTGAATGGTTGGCGGCGGCGGACCTCAACACCAATTCCGCGCCTGCGGAGGCGCCTAAATCTGTATTTATCATGCCCACCAAACCGCAGGAAGGCTGCGATCCTTTTTTTCCAAATTCAACAAGGCCTTATGCCGAGGCAACAATCGCACATCACCATTCAGCCGCCGTCACTTCTCTTGAATTGAAGGGCATTTCAGGCAATCCGCCGTATCGTCTTGTGATTGTCAACAATCATACATTCGCAGCAGGAGATGAAGGCGACGTCATCACGCGCGAAGGGCGAATTCATGTCCGTTGCATCGAAATCAAACCAAACTCAGCCATCCTTGAAGCAGATGGTCAGCGCGTGGAATTATCGCTGCCGCGTTAATCGCCTATTGCCTATTTTATCTCCGCACTATCGGGAAATTGGACAGTCTGCACCAATTTTATAATTTCCGCGCAAAATAAGCTCATACAACCGCATTATTGCAAAAGAAAATGTCTTGGCATGATTTTTGCCTTCACTGCATCAATGTAAAGTCGGTTCAAGCTGTTGAAGTTTAAACAAAAAAACAAATCGTCGTATTAGAAAAAACAGGCACATAACATGAATGCAAAAAAAAATGTCGTTGCGATAACCTTGGGGCTTGCGCTGACTCACTTGGCCTTTGCCCAAAACTCTAATTCACTCTTTGAGCCGGCGTCGCCGGTTCAAACGAACCTGGCCACCGCGTCTGACACTGATGCCGGCACAACCAATCAGGTTGTTGAGACCGTCAGCAACCAGCCGCCAGATGTTGCCATGACCAATCAAACCGTCACGCCGCCGGAAGATACTAACGTGACTGTAACGACCGTCAGCAGCAATGTCACCACCGTTGTCAGCAACGAAGTGACGACTACCGCTAACGAACCGTCCGGCGTTTCGAAAACCAATTCCACCAGTGAAGTGACCAGCACGGAAACGACTTCCAACACGGCGGTCATCCCGCTGATCCAATTTCAAGATGTGCCGATCACCACGGCCATTGAAAATCTGGCTCGTCAGGCTAACATCAATTATCTCTTGGATCCAAAAATCAACTATGGCCAGCCCGACGAAAAAGGTCAGGCCATACCTGAACCGACATTATCCATCCGTTGGGAAAATGTGACTGCTGAACAAGCGCTGCTCGCGTTGCTCGACAATTATAATCTCCAATTAATCCAAGACCCGAAAACCAAAATTGGGCGGATCACCGTCAAGGAACCCGGCGCGCTGCCGCCGTTGATCACCCGGGTTGTTCAATTGAAATACACAAGCGTGTCAAATATGGAAGTGGCCGTTGAAAATACATTTACCGATAAACGCAGCAAAGTGGTGGCGGACAATCGCACCAGCCAATTGGTCGTCGTGGCAACTGACAGGGAACAGACGGCGGTGGACACGCTCATTGACGAACTGGATAAACCGACCAAGCAGGTTTTGATAGAAACCCGCTTGATGGAAGTTTCAAGCAACCCGAGCACTGCCAAGGGCATGGATTGGGCAGGCACACTTGCCGCTCAAAATATTTCATTCGGAAACAATGCGTTGCCGAGTTTGGCACCACAAGCAGCAATTCCAGCTTCTGCCGGACCACCGCCGACACTCGCGCAGCCAGCAACGCAAGGTGTCATTGGCGGAGTTCTTAACAGCGGACCCGGATTACTTGCTAATACGGCAAATGGGTTAAATCCCAGCACTATGTTTCTTAATGCCGACGGCGTCAAAGCTGTGCTTTCTTTCTTGAACCAAGATTCTGACGCCCAAGTCATCGCCACGCCCCGAGTTGTGACGTTGGACAATGAAACCGCTCATATTGAAGTCACGCGAGGAGTTCCTATTTTTAATAACACTGCTGGCACGCAAGGTTCACCCGGCGGCTCCACGGTCACATACACCAACCTCGGCACGATTCTGGATGTCACACCGCACATTTCGGCCAACGATTACATCTCGCTTCTCGTCGCACCGGAGGTTTCCGATGTATTTGACACGGTCACGAGAACTGTTGCCGGTCAAGTCAGCCAAGCTGATGAATACGATTCGCGACGCGTTACCACTCAGGTTTTGATTCCGAATTCGAATACGCTTGTCATGGGTGGTTTCATCAAGGACAATACCAAGAATATTTATACGAAAGTGCCATTCATGGGTGATGTTCCGGTGCTTGGCCTCGCGTTCCGCCATGAAAGCAAGTCACTCGACAAAGACAACTTACTTATCTTTATCACGCCCACAATTGTAAGAGACACTGACTTCCAACCGACAACAACAGGCTTCTTGAAATCAAGCCCCATGGCGCCTGCAAAACCAATGAATGCCCAAACAGCTTGGAACAGCGCTAAACCTCATGACTGGAGCAATCCAAGAAACACGGATCCGTATCTGAAAGCCATTGACCAGAACGCAGCTGAATCTCAATAAGAGACGACGAATGCGCGGACAATTAAATTAAAATCAATCGCATCCAACGGCGCGTTCACCCGAACGCGCCGTTGCTCTTTTTAAGCATTCGAATTTTCGCGGCCGATTCGGAACAAATAGTCGAAAGAAAAAATTCCAGTGGCATGGCCATTCGCCCACAACGGCTGAATCGCATAATTACCTACGCCGACGATTTGTTTTAATTCAAATGCCTCTGCAGAAAATTTTTGTTCGGGGTTTTTATATACGTTTCCCATAATGTCCGTCTCGCCCTTGCAGCTCGCACATGGACAGCACCGCCGCAATTTTTCCAGCGCAATAAAACTTTCGCTGCCGTCTGACCACTTGATCGCCAGTTCGCCGCCGATTTGCTGAATGTCCGTCGGTCGCATCAACTTTTTCTTTTCAATAAACGCTCAAATGCAGCCAAAGTTTCCGGGCTGACATGATGCTCGATTCCTTCGGCATCCATCTCGGCTGTCTTTTCCGAAATGCCGAGCGAATGTAAAAAAGCCACGACCGTTTCGTGACGGCGCTTGCATTCATCAGCGAGATGGCGCCCCGCGCCGGTGAGAAAAATGGCGCGATAAGGCTTCGTGTTCACGAATCCCGCCCGCTTCAAGCGCGCGAGCGTACGGTTGACTGTCACATGCGTCACGCCCAGCCGTCTTGCCAAATCCACTACGCGTGCTTCCCCCAGCGAAGCCGACAAATCGGCGATGGCCTCGACGTAATCCTGCGCTGTTTCCACCGCGCGGTCGCGGCGCGAACGGCGCAAGTTCTCGGCCTGCTGCGACGATGGGCGCACTTCAATTTTGCGCACGGCGGATGATTTGCGGGCGGGACGCGGCATATTTGCAAGTGAATCTCAATTCAGTTTTTTAGTCGAGGTTTTATTTTGTATCCAAAGCTACATTTTTGTTGACGGTCTGGATTTTATATTGTAACTAAATCTACAATTTATGAGCGAGCATGGAAATAAACCGGAGTCGGCGCCAGACATCGCATGGCGCAAACCGGCGGGGCAAGCCTCGCTGGCGGAAGTGCATCGCAGCGTTCTTGTTCCGACAACGGCTTCGTTCTGGCGGAAACTGCTCGCGTTTTCCGGTCCCGGTTTTCTCGTCGCCGTCGGCTATATGGACCCCGGCAATTGGGCGACAGACCTGGCAGGCGGCGCGCAATTTGGTTATACGCTCCTGTCGGTCATCATGATTTCAAATCTGATGGCGATTTTGCTCCAGCATTTGTCCATCAAACTAGGCATCGCCACCGGACGCGATTTGGCGCAGGCCTGCCGCGATCATTATTCCACGCCGACAGTCTGGATTCTCTGGGTGCTTTGCGAAATTGCCATCGCCGCGTGCGATTTGGCGGAAGTCGTAGGCTCGGCAATCGCCTTGCAATTGCTTTTCGGCATTCCACTCGTCTGGGGCTGCGTCATCACGGCGGCGGATGTGCTCGCCGTGCTGTATTTGCAAAACAAAGGCTTCCGTTACATCGAAGCTCTGGTCATCACGCTGATTGCGACTATCGGCACTTGTTTTGCGGCGGAAATTTTCTGGTCGAAGCCCGGTTTCGTGGGAATGATGCTCGGTTTTGTTCCCAGTCCGGAAATTTTGAAAAATCCCGATATGCTTTACGTCAGCATCGGCATCATCGGCGCAACCGTAATGCCGCATAATTTGTATCTGCACTCTTCAATCGTGCAGACACGCAAATACGAACAAAACGCTGGCGGCAAACGCGAAGCGATAAAATTTGCCTCGATTGATTCCGTCGTCGCGCTCATGTTCGCGTTGTTCATCAACGGCGCAATCCTCGTTCTCGCGGCGGCGGCGTTTCACTGGTCGGGACATCAGGACGTGGCGGCGATTCAGGACGCCTACAAATTATTGCCAAAGGCGCTCGGCGTGACCGGGGCGAGCGTTATATTCGCACTCGCGCTGCTCGCGTCGGGACAAAACTCCACGCTCACCGGCACGCTCGCGGGACAAATCGTGATGGAAGGTTTCATCAACATTCGATTGCGCCCGTGGCTGCGGCGTTTGATTACGCGCGCCATCGCCATCGTTCCCGCCGTCTGCGTCATCGGATTTTTCGGCGAAAGCAAAACGACTCAACTGCTCGTCGCCAGCCAGGTCGTTCTTTCCATGCAACTCGGTTTCGCCATCTGGCCGCTGATGCGCTTCACCGGTGAAAAAGAGAAAATGGGCGAATTTGCGAATCCAATCTGGATAAAAATTCTCGGCTGGACGACTGCGGCGATTATCATTGTTCTGAACGTGAAACTGCTTTTTGATATGTTCATGCCCGCTTCCATTCTGAAAATTTTTTACGGGCATCTTGGTTTGCCGTTGCCGACGCAATAAACCAGAATTTATGTTCAAAAAAATTTTAGTGGCGCTCGAAAACAGCCCGGCGGATAAAACCATGCTGCCGCAGATTGCGCAACTGGCCAAAAAACTTGGCTCGGAATTGTTATTGTTGCACGTCGCCGACGGTTTTGTCGCGCGCAATTTCAACCGGCTCAAGCTTGCCGAGTCCGATGAAATGAAAAGCGACCGCGCATATCTTGAAAAAGCCGCCGCGCATTTGCGCGAGCACGGCCTAACCGTTGCCACGACGCTGGCGCTCGGCAGTCCGCCCACGGAAATCTTGAAAGTCGCCGAGGCTGAACATTGCAATTTGATCGCCATGACCAGTCATGGGCATCGTTTGTTCGGCGACATTTTTCACGGCAGCACCATCACCGAAGTCCGCCACCGCACGCACATCCCGATTTTTCTCGTCCGCGCGGAGAAAAAATAATTTATTTTTTGCCAAGATCCGAATCTTTCGGTCGCTCGACCAAATGCAGCAAGTTTCCTTCGCAGTCTTCAAAAAATAAAACGCGTCCGCCGCCCGCCGCCGGTTTGATTTGTTCCGTGAATTTCACGCCGCTCTTTTCCAATTCAATTTTTGCCGCGTCAATTGAATCCACTCGCAATGCCAGGTGGCGAAAGCCCTGCAATTTATTGTCGCCGAGTTCCGGCAGGTTTTTTTCAGCGGCGTAAATTTCAAACCACACATTTGCTAGCGCGACAAAAAAAGTTGGCGGATTTTGACCGTTATCGAAAATCACGCGCGCGCCGAGCGTGCGAACATACCAATCTTTTAGAACAACGACGTCAGCCGCAGGAATGGCGATGTGTTCAACGGAAAGATTCACTTGTGCTTTGTCATCTCGTCGTAAATCCACGCGTAGGTTTTTTCCATACCCTTGCGCAACGGCAGATTCGGCTCCCAGCCAAGCGTTTTTTTGATGAGTTCATTGTCGCTGTTGCGGCCATTGACGCCTTTGGGCGCGGAAAGATTGTAATTGCGTTTCAATTTAATCCCGGCGATGTCCTCAACGATGTCCACAAGCTGGTTGATGGAAACTTTTTCCGCGCTGCCGAGGTTGATCGGGAACGTCACCTTGTCGCTGTGCATGATACGGTCAATGCCGTTGATGCAGTCGTCAATATACATGAAGCTGCGCGTTTGATGGCCGTCGCCCCAGATTTCAATTTCATGTTTGCCCGCGAGTTTTGCCGAAATGACTTTGCGACAAATGGCTGCCGGCGCTTTCTCGCGTCCGCCGTCGTAGGTTCCGTTCGGACCATAAACATTGTGAAAACGCGCGACGCGGGTTGTTAATTTGAAATCTTCCGTGAAATGGCGACACATACGTTCGCTGAATAATTTTTCCCAGCCGTAGCCGTCTTCGGGCATCGCGGGATAGGCGTCGGCCTCGCGCAAACCGGTCACGTTTGGATCGGTCTGCTTGTCTCCGGCATAGACGCAAGCCGACGATGCGTAAAAAAATCGTTTTGTTCCGGCAGCGTGCGCGGCCATGAGCAAGTGCGTGTTGATGAGCACGCTCAACATGCAAAGTCCCTTGTTATTTTCGATGAAGCCCATGCCGCCCATGTCGGCGGCGAGATTGTAAATGGTTTCCGCGCCTTTGGCGGATTTTTCGCACGCGTCTTTAAGCTGCAAATCCAGTTGCAGATTTTCAACCTGTGGAAATTTTTGATACCATTCGTCGAACGGCTTTATGTCCACCGCGCGAATATCTCTATGGCCTTTACGAAGCAGTTCGGCAACAAGATGGCCGCCGATGAAACCGCCCGCGCCTGCGACGAGAATTTTGTTTTGCATGGAAAATTCAAGTTGCCTAATGCATGACAGAATGGCAATCTAATTTCGATCTCCATACCAAGCCGGATGGCTGAAGAAATTGCAAATATCACCGTAACAATTGACCGTGACCGAAAAATCATTTCAGAGAAAGGCGCGAATGCCTCAAAAAAAGTCGCCACGCTTTATACGGAGGAGCATTATCGCAAGATCGTCAATGTGGTCTATGAATCTTTGACCTCAGCTTGCACGAACGTGAGTTGTTGAATGTCGGCGTGTAACACGGCAAAATGATTTAGTCATTAAAGTTACTCAACCTCGAAAAAAATGGTTTTTAATACCTTGATAAAACTTCCGATTTAGAAGTTCTTTGAGTCTTAAAAAATAGGTCCACATTCAATCCAGATTGGATTCAATCTGTTCGCCAAATTGAAGCAAGACCAGTTTCACTTGCAATGCCCACTCGGCTCATCAATTATTAACTTCAATTTATGTCTAAACGCGCGCTTATTACCGGCATCACTGGCCAGGATGGCTCTTATTTAACGGAATTGCTTTTGTCGAAAGGTTATGAAGTCCATGGAATTATCCGTCGCGCCAGCACGTTCAATACATCGCGATTGGAACACATTTACGCCGATCCCCACGTTCAGAAATCTTCATTGAAGTTGCATTATGGCGACTTGAGCGATGCGAGCGCACTGTCGCGGTTGATCGGGAAAATTGCGCCGGAAGAAATTTACAATCTCGCCGCCCAAAGCCATGTGCGCGTGAGCTTCGACAGCCCGGAATACACGACGGACATCACGGCCACGGGCGCGGTGCGCTTGCTCGAAGCCATACGCGAGACCGGCATCAAGACAAAATATTATCAGGCATCGTCCAGCGAAATGTTTGGCAAAGTGCGGGAAATTCCACAGTGCGAGACGACGCCGTTTTATCCGCGAAGTCCGTATGGTTGCGCCAAAGTTTATGCCCACTGGATCACGGTCAATTACCGCGAGTCGTATGATTTGTTTGCTTGCAGCGGAATTTTGTTCAATCACGAATCTCCGCGCCGTGGCGAAACTTTTGTGACGCGCAAAATCACCCGCGCCGTCGCGCACATCAAGGCCGGTTTGCAGAAAAAACTTTTCCTCGGCAATCTCGACGCGAAGCGCGACTGGGGTTACGCGAAGGAGTATGTCGAGGCAATGTGGCTGATGTTGCAGCAGGACCAGCCGGATGATTACGTAATCGCTACGAACGAAACGCACAGCGTGCGGGAATTTCTGGAAGTCGCCTTCGCACACGCTGACCTCGACTGGCAGAAGCATGTCGAGATTGACCCGAATTATTTTCGCCCGGCGGAAGTGGATTTGCTAATCGGCGATTATTCCAAGGCCAAACAAAAACTCGGTTGGGAGCCGAAAACCACCTTCAAGGCGCTGGCTAAACTGATGGTGGATGCTGACGTCCAGCTAGTGCAAGACCATCTGGCCGGCAAAGGCCGCGTCGCGAGTTGAATTATTTTTCACGCGATTGCTTGGAAATAAAATCTTCGTAGGCGAAACGGATGCCGGTTTCCAGATTGATTTTTGGTTTCCAACCCAACGCGAACAGACGCGAACTGTCCATCAATTTGCGCGGCGTGCCGTCAGGTTTGGATTTGTCCCAGACAATTTCGCTGGAAAAACCGACGATGCGTTTCACCAGTTCCGCCAGTTCGCGAATAGTAAGTTCACTGCCGCTGCCGACATTGATGAATTCCTCGTCACTGTAATTTTGCATCAGGAAAACGCACGCGCTCGCCAGATCGTCGGCATACAAAAATTCTCGCAACGGTGTTCCGGTTCCCCAACACGTCACAGTCGCAGCGGAATTGATTTTCGCGTCGTGAAATTTTCGGATGAGCGCCGGCAACACATGGGACGTCTGCAAATCGTAATTGTCATTCGGCCCATACATATTCGTCGGCATGGCGCTGATGAAATCGCAACCGTATTGCCGGCGATATGCCTGGCATAGTTTGATGCCTGCGATTTTCGCGATGGCATACCATTGGTTCGTGGGTTCGAGCGGGCCAGTGAGTAGATATTCTTCCTTGAGTGGCTGCGGCGCGAGCTTGGGGTATATGCAGGAGCTGCCGAGAAATAAAAGTTTTCTTGCGCCGATTTGCCGGGCTGCGTGAACGAGATTGTTCTGAATCTGCAAATTCTCAAAAAGAAAAGACGCCGGTTGCATATCATTAGCGTAAATGCCGCCGACTTTCGCTGCGGCCATGAAAACAAATTCCGGTTTTGTTTCAGCGAAAAATCTCTGGACGGCAACGGCATCCAGCAGATTGATTTCCGAATGTGACCGGCCGATAAGGTTTTTGAATCCCTGCCGCTCAAGTTCCCGCCAGATGGCACTCCCCACCAAACCGTGATGACCGGCCACATAAATGCGCGAGTTTTCGTTCATCATCATGGCAAATGATAACTCTGTGTCTGACCGAAGTTTATGGAGGCAACGCGACACATTTCTTAACTTGGAGTCGGTTCCACCATACCGCCGTCGGCTTGAGCACGTCAATCGTCACGCGCTTTTCGGGACTTTGAAGCGTGTAGATTGAATAATGTGTCGGTTTAAGAGAAAAGTGTCCAGCCATCAGCCGTCGCAGGCGATGATGGATGATCCACACTGGTTTCAACATACGAACCCCGCGCGGAATTATTTTTGCGGTCTCGGCGGCCTCGCGCAACGCAGCCGAAGACAGCCCAAGGTTTTCACCTGTATCTGTGAAGACGGAGGTGAACGCGTCGCAGGCTTTCATTGGCACGCCAGCCCGCATCAGCGCCAGCACCCAATGTAGATCACCCAACGCACGCCAGCGCGTGTCAAAATAAATACCGTGTTTTTGAATGACGTTCCGTCGGATGAACAGCGACGACGTCAGCGCGGAGAACCGGAACCATATATGTTGCGGATGCGGCACAAGCGAATGGCGATGGCACATATATTTTCCTTCGCCATCAGTGACGATGCTGCCGGCGAGCGCAACTTCAACTTTCGGATTTGCCCAAAAAAATTCGTGAACGGTTTTAAGCGCGCCCGGCAGATATTGTTCGTCACAATTCAAATAAGCGAGAATGTCACCGGTTGCGCGTCGGAATCCACGGTTGACGGCATCATACATTCCCTTGTCTTTTTCGATGAACGCCTTAACGCGTGAATCATGCGGCAACCAGTCTTGCGTGCCATCGTCCGAACAAGAATCCTGCACGATGTGTTCGAATTCCACGCCCTGCTGGTCGGCCACGGACGCGATGCAGAGCTTGAGCCAGTTTGAATTGCGGAAGCTCGGCGTAATGATGGAAAATTTCATGGCGTTTTCGTTTGCATCTTATTGGGACGTCCGAAATCGTTGCGCAATGGGAATGCGTCGCCCCATGCCGAATGCGCGCGGTGAAATTTTCAACGCGGGCGCGGCCTGACGCCGTTTGTATTCGCTAAAATTGATTTTATTCACCACCTCATTGACCACCGCCGCTTCAAATCCGCTCGAAATAATTTCCGCCTTGCTCAAATTTTTCACGACATACAAATCCAAAATCGCGTCAAGCGCTTCATAAGGCGGCAGTGAATCCTGATCTTTTTGGCCGGGCCGCAATTCCGCGCTTGGCGGCTTTGAAATGGAATTTTCGGGAATGATAATTTTTTCGCGGTTCACCCAGCGGGCGATTTTGTAAATGTCCGTCTTCAACACATCCGCGATGGGCGCGAGCGCGCCGTTCATGTCGCCGTAAAGCGTGCAATAACCCACAGCCATCTCCGATTTGTTTCCCGTCGTCAGCACCAGCGCGCCAAATTTATTGGACAATGCCATCAACGTCACACCGCGCAATCGTGATTGCACATTTTCCTCGGCTTCGTTCGGCTTGAAATTCGCGAATGCTTTTTCCAATTGCTTTTCAACTGATTGAAAAACCGGTTCAATTGGAAAAACTTCGTAACGGATGCCGAGATTTTTCGCGAGCGCCTCGGCGTCGGTCAAACTGCCCTCGCTCGAATAACGCGCGGGCATCGCCACGCCCAAAACATTTTCCGCGCCAAGCGCGTCCGCCGCCAAAACAGCCACGAGCGCGGAATCAATGCCGCCGGACAAGCCGACAATCACCGATTTGAAACCGCACTTGCGAACGTAATCACGGATGCCCAATGACAGCGCGGAAAAAATCTGCTGTTCGCGCGGCGGAAGTTCATTTTTTTGCGCCGGCGGATTTTTTTCCAAATCCACGACCAAAATTTCCTCGGCAAAACCTTTTCCCAACGCGAGAAGTTCCCCGCGAGCATTCAAAACGACGCTATGGCCATCGAAAATCAATTCGTCGTTCGCACCGACGAGATTGACTTGTGCGAGCGGAATTTTTTCGTCGCGCGCAACGCGACACAACATTTCCAAGCGCGTTTTTTCTTTGCCATCGTGCCACGGTGACGCGGAAATGTTGAGAATCATTTCCGCGCCTTGCGAAATAAGCTCCTTAATCGGGTCACGGCGATACAAACGCTCCGGCCAGAAATCCTCGTCATTCCAAATATCTTCGCAAATCGTGATGCCGAGTTTGTGTCCGTTGAATTCAAACGGCGCAGCGTTTTTGGCCGGTTCAAAATAACGGTCTTCGTCAAAAACATCGTAAGTCGGCAACAAGCTTTTGTGCGTGCGCCAGATGATTTTCCCATTTTGCAAGACAGCGGCGGAATTCCGCAGCGCGCGTCCGGGCCGCTCGGAATTTTTGTCCACGAAACCGACGCACAATGGAATTACTCCGATGCTTTTTGCTGTTTCGGCAAGCGCGATGAGATTGACGTCAATAAAATCGGCGCGCAAAAGCAAGTCTCGCGGCGGATAACCGCAAAGAAATAATTCCGGCGCGAGAATGAATTCCGCGCCCAGCACGCAGGCCTTTTCGTAACCGGCAACGAGTTTCTGGCGATTCGCCGCAAAATCGCCAACGGTCGAATTGAGTTGAAGCAGACCAATTTTCAATGGGATCAGGATAATTATTGTAAAGAGCATCGCAATCATTTGCTTGAACAAAATGGCTGGCCATGCGCACTTTAATTTGTTATTGAAAGTGAAACCATCGGTCGCTTCATGAGCCAATCACAAATCGCCGCTTTGCCAAAACGGGTATTACACGTTCACAATAGCGCTGACATTTACGGAGCCAGCCGGATGTTGTTACGCTGGGTGAAAAGCATGGACCGACGACGGTTTGAAACGATTGTTGTTTTACCGGAAGATGGACCGCTAAAAAAACTGCTTGAGGCGGAAAAAGTTGACGTCATTTTGCATCCACGGTTGAGCGTGATTACCCGCCCGGTTTTTCGCTCGTGGCGAATCATTCTGTTTTTATTAAATTATCCGGTTTCGGTATTTTTTTTTTGGCGGTTGACCCGGCAACGGCGCATTGATCTGGTCTACACCAATACCGGTGTGATGGTTTCCCCTGCACTGGCAGCATGGCTGGCGAGAGTGCCTCATGTTTGGCATATCCGCGAGTCGTTCCAGGAATTTCAAAATTTTTGGCCTCTGTTTTCTTGGTTCATAACGCATTTTTCATTCGTAGTCATCGCCGTTTCCAATCCAATCGCAAATCAATTTCGTTCACTTAATAATATCGTGGTCATTCATGATGGATTTTCTCCGGAAGAATTTCTGGTGCCGAAGGAAAATCTGCGCGCGGAATTCCAAACTCGTTATCATTTGGCTGGACATTTTGTTGTGGGCTGTGTGGGAAGGATCAAATTGGTGCGCAAGGGGCAGGAATTTTTGGTGCGGGCGACAGCTCTTTTGAAACAACGTGGTTTGTCCATAAAAGCGTTGATTGTTGGCGTGACGTTCCCCGGTAATGAATCCCATTTGGAACAAATCCGGCGGATGGTCATTGAACTGGGAATTGAAGATAATGTTGTCTTCACGGGAGAATTGCCCGACACGCGGGCAGCATACGCAGCGATGGATGTGCTGGCATTGACTTCGGCCCAGCCGGAACCTTTTGGCAACGTAGTGATGGAAGCCATGGGAATGGGACTGCCGGTGATTGCGACTAATATCGGCGGTTCACTGGATCAAGTCGTGGATGGAGCCACAGGTTTTTTGATTCCACCTGCCAATCCAGAAGCATTGGCCGAGGCCATTGAGAAGTTAATGAAGAATCCTGAATTGCGACAACGAATGGGAATCGCAGCAGTAGAACGACTCCATAAGAATTTTTCGCTTGCTGAAATGACTCAAAAAATCGAGCGGGTTTTCGATGGAGCGCTGAAAAAATAATTAAAACTTGAGGCCATCGCCGCCATCATAACTGCGCAGCCACTGAACAGTTTCACTCACGGCTTGATCAAGGGAAATCGGACTTGGGCCAAGCAAGTCAAAAGTCGCAGTCATGGGTGCGGACTCAGAAGTAACCATGCTTCGATACCGCGAGGAGTGTATAAGGAATTCGCGCCCGCTCAATTTGCCAATGAGATCACCAGCCACTCCGATGCTGCGTAACAAAACCCTGGGTGCCACGGTCACAGGCCGTCCACGCAGGGCAAGAGAAAATCCATTCACCCAATCACGCAAATCGCATGGAGCATCACCGACATAAAAGACTTTCCCATTTATTTTTTCAGCATCCACTTCCATCAAGCCGATCATCTGTCTTACCACATTGCCGACATACCCATAGGAACGGACAATCGGCGAGCCGCCAGGATGCAGATAAAAGCCGCGCTGGATAACCCGCCATACTTGAGTCCGATAACGGAAATGCCACGGCCCCCAAATGTTTGTAGGCCGGACAATCACCCATGGACATTTCAAATTGGCGCGGCGAGTGGCACGCTCCGTCTCGACTTTGCTCCATCCATAGACTGTGTGAGGACAATAATCTTCATCGCTGGATGGCCGGTGGCCCGGACGGCAGACGTATTGGGAAGAAGTTATTAAAACCCGTTCCAGACTTGAAGTGGCGGCTGCGGCAGCCAGAACATTGGCCACACCGGTCGTATTGGCCGCGTATCCAACTTCAATAGTGGTTGATTCATCGCAATCCGCACGAGCGGCAAGATGAAAAAGCCATTGCGGACGGAACGCGTCGAATGTGTCGTGAAGAGCAGCCGCGTCAAGAATATCAATCTTGCGATGAAAAGTCTTTTGCTTCAAATCCAACGGTTCATTCTTGTCCAAGTTCAAAACCTGATGGCCATGCTCAAGCAGACGGGAAATCAGGTGAGTGCCAATGAATCCAGAACCGCCGGTGACAATAATACGTTTCACAAAATTAAAAATTGAAAATAGGCAGAGGCCATGTGATACGCAACTAATTTATAGTAAGCGTTGCTTAAACCAAACGGTTCGGCTGGCATTTTGATTTTCATTCCATATGCTAATGGCAGATTTTAATTTCATGGCAATCGAACGTGTTAATGTTCTCGGTGTTGGCATCAGCGTGCTGAATTTGCAGACGGCGCTTGATGCCATTGCAAATGCTGTGCGCGAAAGGCGCAAAGGTTATATTTGCGTGACCGGTGTGCATGGCGTGATGGAAGCGCAGGAAGATGCAACCTTCCGAAAAATTTTGAACGAAGCATTTCTTTGCACGCCAGACGGAATGCCAATGGTCTGGGCTGGTAAATTAAATGGTCATCGCGAAATGAGCCGCGTCTACGGGCCGGACTTGATGCTGGATGTCTGTGCGTGGAGCGAGACAAACGGCTGCCGCCATTTTTTTTATGGCGGGGCAGACGGCGTGGCTGAACTGCTGGCCAAAAACTTGAAGGCGCGATTTCCGAAGTTGCAAGTCGCCGGGACGTTCGCGCCACCGTTCCGTCCGTTGAACGCGGAGGAAGAAAAACAATTGCAAGCGACAGTTCATGCCGCCGGGCCGGACATTTTATGGGTGGGCTTGAGCACACCGAAACAGGAAAAGTTCATGGCCCAGTATTTATCAAAGCTGGATGTAACGTTGATGATCGGCGTGGGCGCGGCATTTGATTTTCACAGCGGTCGCGTCAAACAAGCGCCGCGCTGGATGCAACAGAGGGGACTGGAATGGCTCCACCGTTTGTGCCGGGAACCGCGACGACTGGCAATGCGTTATTTCAAAAACAATCCGTTGTTTCTGCTTAAAATCATGGGGCAATTTTGCAGT
>DASYAA010000059.1:0-3805 GCA_036501565.1 Verrucomicrobiia bacterium | reverse complement strand
ATACCTTGTAGCCATCATTCTTGAGGATGTCAGCGACCCTCTTCCAGCCGGAGCCGTCCGCGAAAGCTCCATGCACCAGGAGCACGTTCTTAATAGGCTGTGTCATGACCATTCTCCTTTTCGGTTTTAGATTAAGTGACTCATCTAGGGTGGGCGCATTGCCCCTTCGGTAGATGCCTGTGTATAAAACAAATCAAAAAAAACAAATAAAAACAAATAACTGAAAAGGAGAATTATCATGACACAGCATATCAAAAACGTGGTCCTGGTGCATGGAGCTTTCGCGGATGGCTCCGGCTGGAAGAGGGTCGCCGACATCCTCAAGAACGATGGCTACAAGGTGTCGGTGGCGCAGCACCCTGAGACCTCATACGCCGACGACCAAAAATACACGAAGGCGGCGATCGACGCCATGGGCGGCCCTGTGGTTCTGGTCGGCCACAGCTACGGCGGGTCAGTCATCACCGAGGCCGGCAATCATCCAAATGTTAAAGCGCTTGTCTATATTGCCGCCTTTGCCCTCGATGAAGGCGAAAGCTGTGCATCGATCGAAGAGGCCGTGCCGCAAGCGTCCAAGGCGTTCACGCCAGACAGCAACGGGCTTTGGTGGATTGACCAGGCGCATTTCGCCGCCGACTTCGCAGCGGACATTCCACGGGAGGAGGCGGAGTTCATGGCTATAGCGCAGGTGCCGATCTCGACCGATTCGTTCACCCACAAAGTTAAGAATCCCGCTTGGAAGCACAAGCCCACCTTTTACATGGTGGCGACCGAAGACCGATCGATCAATCCGGAACAGGAGCGCATGATGGCGAAGCGCGCCAAGGCCAAGACGGTCGAAGTGAAGTCGAGCCATGTGGCCTTTATGTCTTTCCCGAAGGAAACAGCCAAGCTCATTGAAGAGGCTGCCACCTCTGTGCCCGTCAACCAATAGCAAAAACAACCGCAACGGCGTGGGTTACGTGCAGGCTCGTCCCGCCCGAAACAACCAAACTTAAATTTGCTGTCCTTTGTATCGGCGGCACTTTGACGATGGATTCAGATGAGGCTATCCGTGCTGCTGGCCTTGTCCAATGCAAAGAGATAGTGGGCGTCCATTACGATACCTTCCCGCCGATCAAAATTGACCATGCCGTTGCCAAAGAGAAATTCCGGTCGAAGGGATTGACCTTACACCTGCTCCCCATAGGCGGCTCACAGGATTTTTAAGCACCCATTTTTTGCTGGATGCAAAACTGTGGTCAAAAACGGAGTAAAAAATATGAAACCGACACGCCGGATTTTGCCCGTGATTCAAAATTATTTTTGCGCGGCAATCATCCCGGTTTGGCGTGCGTAATTGAACAGGCCGCCAGCGTCCACGACGGGGCGGACGTCGCCGAGCGGTTTGAATTGGATGACTTTGCCGGTCGCCTTGACGGTGACGGTGGCGGCGTCGAGGTCAACGGTCACGACGTCGCCGGTCTTCAGGGTGTCGCAGAGGCGTTCGGTGATTTCGCACGGATAGAGTTCGCCGGTGGCGACGGAGTTGCGGAAGAAGATGCGCGCGAAACTTTCGGCGAGCACGATTTTGCATCCGGCCGAGCCGAGCGCGATGGGTGCGTGTTCGCGCGAACTGCCGCAGCCGAAATTTTTCCCGCCGACGACGATGGGATATTCGGTGTCGAGCGCGCCTTCTTTGACGAAGCGCGTGGCGTAAAGTGATTTCGGCAGGCCGTCGAGAGCATAGCTGCCGAGCTTTTCGTATTCGTCGGGAATCGTCGGGACGAGGTTCAGGTATTGCGCAGGGATGATCTGGTCGGTGTCAATGTTGTCGCGCACGACATAAACCGGGCCGGTGAAAACGGATTTTGTCATGCAGGTAATTTAGACAGAATTAACAGGATTTACAGAATTAAATTTCGGCTCGCGAGGACGCTCGTCACAACGCAAAAGGCTTCAACCTTGCCGCAATGGATTTTATTTCTATAATTGCCGCGTGCTCGACATCAAATTGATCCGCGAAAAAACCGATTTTGTCCGCCAGCGCCTCGCTACGCGCGGGGCAGGGGATGAAACGAAGATTGATGAATTGTTGAAATTGGATGAGCAGCGCCGGAAAATTCTCGCGGAGGTGGAAACGCTCAAAGCGCAACGCAACAAAGTTTCCAAAGAAATCGGCGCGCTGATGGGGCAAAAGAAAATCGCCGAAGCCGAAACAAAAAAAGCGGAAACAAAAGATTTGGGCGAAAAAATTTCGGCGCTCGACAAACAGGCGGCAGAAAGCGAAGTCGCACGCGATGCGTTGATGCTGCAATTGCCGAATCTTCCACACGAATCGGTCAAAATTGGAAAAACTGCCGAAGATAATCCGGTTGTTAGGATTCAGGGCGAGAAAACAAATTTCGGTTTCAAACCTAAATCGCACGTCGAACTTTGCGAATCGCTCAAGCTTGTGGATTTCGCGCGCGGCGCAAAACTTTCAGGCAGCGGATTTTTACTTTACACAAATTGGGGCGCGCGACTCGAACGTGCGTTGATTCAATTTCTTTTGGATTTGCACATCACGGAACACGGCTACACGGAAATGTCGCCACCGTTCATGGTCGGGCCGCAATGTCTGGAAGGCGTCGGACAATTTCCAAAATTCAAAGACCAGTATTACGGCGTGGCGGAGGGCGACGATAAAGAAAAATTGGGAAAACTTTATTTGATTCCGACGGCGGAAACGCCAGTGGCAAATATTCATCGCGAAGAAATTTTGGCGGAGAAACAATTGCCTATAAAATACTGCGCCTACACGCCGTGTTTTCGCGGCGAGGCGGGTGCGGCGGGCGTCGGCACGCGCGGCATGATCCGCGTGCATCAATTTGACAAAGTGGAATTGATAAAAATTGTGAAACCGGAGAACGGTTATGATGAATTGGAAAAACTCGTGGCGAACGCGGAAAAAGTTTTGCAATTGCTCGGCCTCCATTACCGCGTGATTCTGCTTTGCACGGGCGACATGGGTTTTGGCAGCGCGAAGACTTACGACATTGAGGTTTGGGCACCGGGGCAGGGGAGCTATCTCGAAGTTTCGAGCTGCTCGAACTGCGAAGATTTTCAGTCGCGCCGGATGAATCTGCGTTTCAAAACTGAAGCGGGCGAAAATAAATTTCCGCACATCCTGAACGGCAGCGGCACGGCGCTGGCGCGGTTGTTTGTCGCGTTGATTGAAACGCATCAGCAAGCAGATGGAAGCGTTTTAATTCCAAAACCACTTCAGCCGTATTTGAAAACGGAGCGAATCGGGGCGTAATTTGTTGATGAGAATTCTTCTTGCCAGCAGCGAAGTTCATCCGTTTTCAAAAACCGGCGGTCTTGCTGACATGGTCGGCGCGCTTGGCAAAGCACTCGCGCACGCTGGTCACGAGGCGCGAATCGTCACGCCGCTGTATCGCGGTATCCGGGAACAGTTCCAAAAAATGCGGCGCGTGGATTGGTGGTTCGATTTGCCTTTGGGGTCGAATCGCGAGCAGGCGGAATTATTTTCGGTCGAAATCGAAAAAAATCTGACGGTTTATTTCATTCATCAACCGGATTTTTACAATCGCGACGGATATTATCTGGAGAACAACATCAGTTATGCGGACAACGCGGAACGGTTTATTTTTTTCTCCAAGTGTATCGCACATCTTGCGCGTTATTTGCCGTGGCAACCGGAGATCGTTCATGTTCACGACTGGCAAACAGCTTTTGTGCCCGCTTTGATATTTCATCAAAAAAATGCCGGGGGATGGGAGAATCCACCGCCGACGTGCCTGACGATTCACAATCTCGCCTA
>DASYAA010000058.1:0-5563 GCA_036501565.1 Verrucomicrobiia bacterium | reverse complement strand
CTGATTTTTCACCGCCGTCAATTGCGTGCCGCCGTTCGCCGCCGCTGCCAGCGCGTTGCGAAACGTCGTTTGCCGGGTCGTCACCGTTGCCGGCGGGATTGTCGGCGCGGGAAATGCCGGGTTGCCCGTCATGGCTGCGATGATTGTCATTTGAAGCCGATTCCTGTTTATCTTTCATATCCTGTTATTCTGATGGCAGATTGTCTGGCGATGCTACGCTTGGAAGCCCCGGTTTTGTTTTGCAATGGTTTGTTTTCTGAAAGGAGTCCAGAGGTCGCTGACCTTTGGTGCGGGTCCGGGCTGGCGCAAAGTCCGGTGGCTGTCTCAGGTGAATTCCGGTTACGAAACGGAGTGAAGTGGAGCGGATCAATGGCGGCTGCCGGGTCGTTGTTGACCGCGCAATGGAGTGGAGTGGAGCTGGCCGGAAATTAGCGGAGTCAGCCAAATTCCCGGCGCAAAAGTCCTTTGGTGTGACGGTGTAGCAAGTCAGCCCAAAAGTCTTTGAGCCTGCTTTCAGTAGCAAAGGATATTAAAATTTTAGGCGCACAGGACTTATCGGCTGTGCTACTTTCTGTGCTACTGTTGGGGTTGGAACCTCGACGTTAATGGTCACGCGTAAAGAGTGGCAAAAATCGAGTTTTGTTCAATAAAATAAACGGTTTTTGAGTATCAAAAGGAGTCGCAAGAAACGGCCAGAAAGTGCTAATTTTTCAATTTTAAGTCCTGTGCGTCTGCCATTTCGCCACACCGGCATTATTGAATCACATGCAACTTTAAAAATTTAGAAACAATTGAACGCGCCACTTTTTGTGCCATTTTAATTTCAGAAAAACCGGCAAAACCGTAAGCGCCTGCAGCAAGAAAATCAACCATAAGCTTTGCCGTTCCATGATTTTTCCTGATTGTTTTATTCACATATACTTCATTTATTTTGACTGCCATCTGCCGCAACAACCGAAGCGCCCCCTTTTTCCCAGCCGCCGCCGAGTGCCTTGTAAAGTTGCATGAGGTCGGTGGAAACCGTTTGATCGCTTTGCACCATGTCATCCTGTTCCGCGTAAAGCGAGCGCTCTGAATCCAATACATGAAGAAAATCCGTCAGGCCACTTTGGTAAAGTTGCGTGGAAATTTCCAGCGCCTGCTGATTTGCATTTACCGATTGAGAAAGTGATTTGCGACGAATTTGTTCCTTCGCATAAGCGGTGAGCGCATTTTCAGTATCTTCCAACGCCGTCAGCACGGTTTGTTGATATGTTTCCAACGCTTCTTCCTGACGCGCATTTTGGACGCGGACGTTTGCACGAAGACGTCCCGCTTCGAATAATTGCCATTGCACCGTCGGCCCGGCGGACCAATACCGGCTGCCGGCGTCGAACCAGTCGCTCGCCGAAATGCTTTCCAGACCAGCCATTCCTGTGAGTGAAAATTTTGGAAAATAATCCGCCTTGGCGACGCCGATGCGCGCTGTGGCTGCGGCTAATTCCCGTTCGGCTTTTTGAACATCCGGCCGGCGTTGCAACAAATCCGACGGCAATCCGGCTGGCACAATGGGAGGCGTCAGCGGAATATTTTTTTGCGCGGATATTTCATCGGTCAACGCGCCGGGCGTTTGCCCGAGTAAAACGGCGAGATGATTGACCGATTTCTGAAAGCCGGTTTCGAGCGTCGGCACTTGCGCTTCGGTGTCGGCAAGCAACGCCGTGGCTTGTTGCACGTCGAGGTCGCTGCTTAATCCGCTTTGAAAACGATTTGTGGTTAAATCCAAAATTTCCTTTTGAACTTGAATGTTCTGATGAGCGATGGCGAGGCGCTGTTGAAAAGCGCGCGCGCCGATGTAATTCCTCGCCACTTCCGCAAGCAATGAGACCAGCACATCGCGCCGGCCAAATTCGGCTGAACCAATTTCAGCATTGGCGGCTTCCACAGCCCGGCGAGTGCCGCCAAAAATATCCAATTCCCATGCGGCATCAAAACCGGCGTTGTAAAGATTGTAATCCAGCGTTGTGCCGGGCGGCAGCGGCGGAAAACTGTTTTGTCCGAAACGATTTCGCGAATAGGAAGCCGTGCCGCCAACGGACGGCCACAAATTTCCGGCGACAACTCCGCGTTCGGCTCTTGCTTCGCGCACGCGGGCTTGTGCAACACGAAGCGTGAGATTGGATTTCACCGCAGTTTCAATCAGCGAATCCAAATTGGTGTCATTAAAGTTTTTCCACCATTCGGCGAGATCGGGAGAAGAATTTGTTTCGCCGTTGGCCAGCGGCGTTGCCCATTGCGACGGCACACTTGCCTGAGGCGGCTTGTAATTAGGTCCAACGGCGCAGCCCGCGAAAAAAGCCAGACACATTATCGCTGCAACGGATGTCAGCTTCATTTTTTTGCGGTCTCCTCGATTGGATTGGTTGCATTCAAAAGATTCAAAATCGTTTCGATGGTAATTTCGGCGCCGACATCCGTGTTGAGCATGACTTGAAAAAGCTGGCGGTTGGGCCATTCGTGACCGAAATAGTGTTTCACAAATTTCCGGCGGTCATCGTCTATCGTGTCCAGCAGTTGAAGGGCTTCTTTCTCGTTGCCGGTGCGCTTGAGAATCCGGCGGTATTTGACTTCGCGCGAGCCATACAAAAAAACTGAAAAAATATCAGTGCGCTCGCGCAGAAAATACGACGCGCCGCGACCCACAATCACGCATGGTTTTTGTTTCGCCGTTTCTTCGAGAACTTTTTGAATGATGGAAACCAGCCGGTCAGAATTCAAAATGGCCAAATCCGGCGACGGCAGATTCCGGTCAAAGCTCCCGCGCCAAATCACATTGACCAACCGCTGCAGCCACGGGTCGGTGCGTTCCTCGTGTTTTCGGCAAACATCCACCGGAATTTTTGCGCGCCGCGCGATTTCCTGAGTTAATTCTTCGTCGAATAACTTCCAGTTCAATCGCGTGGCGATTTCTTCACTCATGGCGCTGCAACCCGCGCCGAATTCGCGGTCAATGAGCAAAAT
This sequence comes from Verrucomicrobiia bacterium, assembly GCA_036501565.1. Taxonomy (GTDB): domain Bacteria; phylum Verrucomicrobiota; class Verrucomicrobiia; order Limisphaerales; family UBA11358; genus UBA11358. The sequence goes on along the minus strand of DASYAA010000058.1, from coordinate 2,563 downwards.
CTGTTTCATAAATCATTATATCATTCCGCCGCAGCCATCGCGTGAACGTTTTTTGGTTTGGCAAAAAGAAAAATTCCAAAAACGCAAATGCCGCAAACACAAGCCAGCAGGAAAAAAAGATTGATGAACGACCAATAATTGGATTGTTGGAGCAGCGTGCGATAAAGCAATCCATGCGTTCGCGCCAGAGCGTCGGCAGAACTGAAACGCTGCTCAAAAATATTTTGAAGCATTTCCGATTTTTGCTGGTATTGCGGATTTAATGGAGATAACTGTCCGACCATCATTGACTGGTGAGCTTGCGCGAAACGTTCCTGTAGCGTTGACACAAGAGAAAGTCCGATACTGCCGCCGGTGTTGCGAATCAAGTTTTGCAAGCTGATGGCGTTGCCGATTTGTTCATTGTGCAACGTGCCGACAGACAACGTTGTCAGTGGCACAAAGATGCAGCCCGTGCCGAAGCCGGCAAAAATGTTTGCAAAAACGATGTTGCCCATCGCCATTTGCAGGCTTAACCGGCACAAAAGAAAACTGGCCAGTCCCATCATCGCAAAGCCGAGTCCGGCCAGCAGACGCGAGTCAACCCTGCCGACAAGTGCGCCGACGAAAAACAACGCCACGAATGCGCCGACGCCGCGAGGACTGACGCTTAACCCGGAATTGAAGGCATTGTAACCGAGCAATGTCTGAAGAAATAGCGGTTGAATCGTGATTAGAGCATAAAGCATCACGCCAAAAAGCCCGAACAAAAAACAACTCACGGTGAAATTGCGGTCTTTGAAAACGCGCAAATCCACAAGTGGATGTTTGATGTAAAGTTCGCGCACAATGAATCCAACCAAAGACAGAACGCAAATTACCGCAAACCAGCGCAACCAAACGGCATCAAACCAATCCGCGTCCTGGCCTTTATCCAAAACGATTTGCAATGTCCCAAGCGACAGCGCAATCAAGCCAAAGCCGATTCCGTCAAAGCGGCTCGTATGTCGGGCGCGGATATAAGGCGGGTCTTCCACCAGCCACGACATCAAAAAGAACGCGAGGATGCCCACGGGAAGATTGATGTAAAAAGTCCAACGCCAGGACCAATTGTCCGTCAGCCAGCCGCCCAGCGTCGGGCCAAGGATTGGCGCGACCACAATCGCAATGCCAAATAAAGCCGTTGCCGCGCCGCGTTTTGCCGGTGGAAAACTTTCCAGTAAAATTGCCTGTGATAACGGCTGCATCGCGCCGCCGCCCAAACCTTGCAGCACGCGAGCCGCAACGAGCATCGGCATGGTTGTCGCCAAACCGCAAAGCAACGAAGCCGCAGTGAAAATTAAAGTGCAGGCAATCAAAAAATTTTTACGTCCAAAATATCCGGAAAGCCAGGTGCTCGCTGGAAGAATAATTGCGTTGGCGACCAGATAACTTGTCAGCACCCATGTGGATTCGTCCTGCGTTGCGCCAAGATTTCCCGCGATATATGGCAAAGCGACGACGGCAATTGAAGTGTCGAGAATGACCATGAACGTGGCCAGCATCACCGCGAGCGCAATCAGCCACGGATTGGCGTGCGGTCGCCATTCAGTCGTTGCAACGGCATCGCTCATTTGACTTTCACTTTTGGCACGACGGACATTCCCGGCGCGATGTCCAGATTGGTCGGAAGCGTTTCATCAAAAATAATTTTCACAGGCACGCGCTGGACGACTTTGACATAATTGCCGACGGCATTTTCCGGCGGCAACAAACTGAATCGCGCGCCGGTTCCTGCTTGCAGGCTGTCCACTTTGCCTTTGAACTCCTGATTTGGGTAAGCGTCAATGCTCAATTGCACTGATTGTCCCGGCTTCATGTAAGTCAACTGCGTTTCTTTGAAATTGGCAGTTACCCAAACATTTTTTGGAACCAGAGCCATCAATGCCTGACCGGGCTGCACATAATTTCCGGGTTGAACGGTTCGCGCCGTGACGCGCCCATCAAATGGCGCAATAATTTTCGTGTAAGAAAGATTCAGTTCGGCTTGTTGCAATTTGGCGTCGGCTTGTTCCACGGCGGCTTTGGCCGTTTCCACTCCTGCTTCCGCCAGCGTGACTTCGGATTCGGCGGAATTGGTTTGACTGTATGCCGCGTCCAGATTTGCGGCGGCAGACTGCGCCTGCGCTTGCGCCAAATCAAATGCGCTTTTGGAAATCGCGCGGCTTTCGACCGTTTCGTAACGCTTAAGATCAGCAGCGGCGCGCATGGATTCGGCTTCGGCGGAAACCGCGGCCGCCTGCGCTTGCACCACTTTGGTTTTGCTGACATTTACTTGCGCCTGTGCCTGATCCAATTGGCTTTGCGCAGCGGACAAATCGGCGCGCGCTTGCGCCAACTTCGTCTCATAATCGCGCGGATCAATTTCCGCAAGCACGTCTCCCGTTTTAACTTTCTGATTGTCTTTGACCACTAATTTCTCAATTTGTCCCGGCACGCGCGGACTCATCAACGTGACGTAGCCGTCAACGAACGCGTCGTCCGTTGACTCATAAGGAGCGACAAAAAGGAAATAATAAAGGATTGCGACAATAAGAATCGCCAG
>DASYAA010000057.1:0-9613 GCA_036501565.1 Verrucomicrobiia bacterium | reverse complement strand
CTGTGTTTGCGGCATGTTGACGGCTTGAGCCGCGCTGAAATTACCGTTGGCATCGCAATTCGCCCCCGGTGGAATGTAGTCACGACCATCCATGCCGGACATGGACGTGCCGCTGAAAACGCTGTTCATCTGGTTATAGAGCGGAAAGTTTAACAGGCGCATCCCCGACTGAAGATAGTCATAAAAATCATCTCCGGCGGACAGTGCTGACGGCGCATATTCGCCAAAAATCATTGCGTCATTGCGAGGAGCTTCGGTGTTGAACAGACTATTCCGGTTGCCGTCCGTTTCCACATAACCGTTGCCTGTGACATTATTACCGTAACCGTGAACGTAATCATACGTTGCTTGAATGGCACCCGTATAACCGGCAAAGGACGGATCATCTGTCTGTCCGGTTTCTGCGCCAAAAAAGTTAACTGGAACATGTTTCACCGCATCGAGCCGGAAACCGTCGCATTTGGTGATGTAAAGTGTCCACGCTGCCGCGCGACAAAGATAAGTTGAAACATCTTCCGGCACCGGCTGGCCGTGTCCGTCAAAAGGCCGCCAGCCTGTTCCACCCCAACCAATGCCCACCAATGGACCGTTGGTATCCATATACAAATCGGAACGATTAGGAAACCGGACAAACACGGGCTTGTTCGTCGTAGTACCCAAGGCGGTTCCAAAATTCCAATTAACCGTGCCCGGTTCTTGTGCCAGATCGCACAAACCCAGAAGAGGTTGGTTTTCGACATTCTGGACATTGCACCAATCGCTAATGGAAGGCCAGTTCTCAAATCCGCCGACAACGGCTTTCAAGTGAAAATCTTGGGGAATCAAACCGGGATAATAATTGGTCGGCGTGCCAGAACCCGGATAACCGGGCACGGTGGATGCCCGGTGATTCATTATGTTGTCGAAATAGATGCGAATGCCAAAGCGATGCGCTGTCTCAACCATCTGGATCAATTGAGCCTGCGTGCCATATTTTGTGGCGATCGTGCCTTGCTGGTTGGTGCTGCCTAAGTCAAAAGGATCGAACTGGTCATAACCAATAGAATAGACTCCGCTGTTTCCTTTGGCCGGATTTGGCAACCATAAACTATCATAGCCCGCCTCGGCAATTTCCGGCATTTTTTGCGTCATCTGCGGCCATGTTGTTTGGAACAGCTCCAACATTGCCTCACACCGGCCGGAGTTGACATTTCCTAGAAGGACTGAAAACAGTATTGCGAAAAAAAAATAGCAACCGGAAGTTCGCCGCCATATTTTTCGCGAATAAAGTCTGTTCGAAGAACGGCGGTGAAAAAAATTCATGTTGAGACGGATTCAGGAATTTTTCATTTGAAAATTCGAGCGTGATTAAAATTAACCCATAAAAACAACCCGTCAAACGACAACAACCATCCCTTTTGTTTTTCATCAAAACATGAATTCGACTCTCGTACTGTCGGTGACATCAAACACCCATACCACGATCTTTCCGTCGCAGCCACCGCATGTTCGTGCGGTGGTTTCCTATAGGGCTGAAACCGGACTGGTTTCGTGATTAATCATTGATGAATCGCGACAATGACAACTTTTGGACGGCAAAACATTTGCTGGCGAAGCGAGTGGCCAAGCTGTTGAAATGTTCAACGATGATCTTCCAGCAAAAATCAATGCAGAGAAAATCGAACGAGTCTGAAATTTTTGGAATGCTTAACAAACGGATTTCTTATACTTTTGGAATGCTACGGTAATTTAAGATGAAATTTTTGAATTTAATCTTTCACACAGACGCAAACTGGCGTTACCTGGTTCCATTTTCTCCGGTTCTTTGCCATACAGTGTAAGGAATACAAGTTTGGCGCTCGGGGCATGACCGAGACAACGACTTACCCAGTTGGCTTGCTCGGGGGCGAAAATCTTATTTTCAATTATGATCTGTTTCGTGGTTCCATCACTGATGGCCAAATCGATGCGACCACCGCTTTCATTTGTTACAGCACCAATACCGACTTCTGGTGTAACCTCGGCATTTTCAAAATCGAAAGGCGGAAGTTCTAAGCGTGCAACAAACCGCTTCAGAAAAACAGCGCCCTGGCCATGGCTGCCATGTGGGGTAGTAAGTCCCGGAGAATTCGTGAGTGCGTAAAAACCTCCAAATGGCCGATGCCGAGCACAAGAGCATGACGCCGCGTGAGCTTTGGGACGCGATTGGCGTGTCCAAACAAGACGCGCTGGATTTGTTGCGGCCACTGATTAAAGCCGGGTTGGTGAAACGTGTCGGCACGAAGAAGGCAGGGCGTTACACTCTGGTTTAACTGTCAGTGAAAGTGTCAGTGAAAGTGTCAGTGAGTGCCACGCAAATTTCCAAAACGAAGTTCTCAATGCAGATAATAAAATTTGCCTATCCCCATTTCGGGGGATGCGATTATGCGGTTGATGGAATAACGCCTCGCGAAGTTCGCGTTCTCAATGAACTTGCCAAGGGCTTGGCGAACAAAGAAATAGCCCGCGTGTTGAACATCACCGAAAACACCGCAAAAGACCATTTGAAAAGTATTTTAGGAAAACTTCGTGTTGGAGATCGAACCGAGGCCGTTACGGCGGCAATCCAACGCGGAATCATTCATTTATAATTCAACATTAGTCTTTCAATCTTCCCACGCAGTTGAAGCCCGAAGCCCTGAATTACAAATCGCCCGGAATTTTTTATCACTGTGAGAAAAAAAAGACAACGTATTGCCGCAAAAATCGAGCCGTCACCGAAAAACTTCTCCAATTTTCCATAAAAATTACAATTTTAGTTCGCCGATGAATTCGGCACGCACGGTGCTAACACAATGCCAGTGCTGAAGTTTGTTGAAGGTGAAAAATTAGAGCTGGGGAGGAACACGGCGCGCGCGCCTTGATGGATTTGTCCGTAAATCAGTTTGTGACTGAAGACCCAAGGAGGTGGTTGGTTGCGGTTGAAGCCAGGCGAGGCGCGCGTTGTCGTAAAATTTTCGGGCATTCGCACCACAGATTGTTTAATCTGCAAGTCATGCAGCAAACGACTTTGACGCTTGGACATTCCCCCGACCCCGATGACGCCTTCATGTTTTACGCGCTGGCAAAAAATCTGATTCCCACGCATGGATTTCACTTCACCCATATTTTGCAGGACATCCAGACTTTGAACGAACGCGCCACGCGCGGTGAACTCGACATTTCCGCTGTCAGCATCCACGCCTACGCCTACGTGTCTGACAAATACGCGCTGCTGCCCAGCGGCGCGAGCATGGGCGATGGCTATGGACCGATGCTCGTTGCAAAACAAAAATTCTCGCGTGAAGAAATTGCGAAGAAAAAAATCGCCGTGCCCGGAACCATGACCAGCGCGTTTCTCGCTTTGCAACTTTGGTTGGGAAAATCCGCAAAAGAATTCAATTACGTTGTCGTGCCGTTCGACCAGATTTTTGCCGCCGTGAAAAATGGAATTGCCGAAGTTGGTTTGATCATTCACGAAGGCCAGCTCACGTTCCAAAATGAAAAACTGGTTTTGTGCGAAGATTTGGGCGTCTGGTGGGGAAAACAAAATGACGGCCTGCCACTGCCACTCGGTGGAAACGTCATTCACAAAAAATTCGATTTGGCGACGCGCCGGAAAATTTCCGACATACTTACCGCGAGCATCCAATTCAGTTTGGACCATCGTGCCGAAGCCGTTCAACACGCGCTGCAATACGCGCGCGACATGGGCCGCGACCTTGCCGACAAATTTGTCGGGATGTATGTGAATCACTGGACGCTTGATTACGGCGAACGCGGACGCGAAAGCATTCGCCGATTTTTGAATCAAGGTTTCGAGCGCGGCCTGATTCCACATCGTCAGGAATTGGAATTCGTGGTTTAGCCTTGGCGGATCGCGCCGTTTTCCATTTTGGTGACGAGAGGAAAAATGTCGCGCTGCAAACAAAAAGCCACGTCGTCGCGCAAGTCGGGAATTGAAAGCAAACGCCGCGCATTTTCTGAATTTGAAATCACACCGGCCAGATTGGATTTTGATTCCGTGTAAAATGTTCGCGCAATTCTGGCTGAATCGGAAATTATAGTTTCATTTCCGCCTAGAAGTTCGATGAGCGCGCCTGCGGCAAGAATATCTTCGTCCGCTTTGTTTTCCCGCGTGCCGGCGCAGATGAGTAGAATATTTTCAAAATCATTCCGCCGGAGAAATTCCGTTGTCGCGCCCAGGTTCAAAAATGACGACGCCAGGATTATTTTTGCGCCGACGCAGGCGCGCAGGGCGCGGGTGCCGTTGGTCGTCGTGGAGACGATGGTTTTGCCGCGCACCTTTTCCGGCGTGTATTCGCGCGGCGAATTGCCGAGGTCGAAATCAATACCGTCGGCGGAGATGCGGACGCCGTTGCGTTCGCCACCGAGCAAAATGGATTCTGGATAATGTCCTAATTTGGTAGGTCTGCTTGCGCTGCGAGCAGACACGCCTCGCAGCGCGAGGCGTGCCACCAATGAAATTAGGACATTGCTGGCTTCTGCCTTCTTGATTGCCAGCGCCTCGGCGATTTCGCTGACGGGGATGATGGCTTTGGCGCCGTGGTGCAGCGCGGTCACAAACGTGCTGGTCGCGCGCAGCACGTCGAACACGACGCACGCGGTCGCGCGCAAATCGCGTTGGGCGAGCGCGGGCAATTCCGCCGGCGTCAGGATGGTTTCAATTTTCATTTTGCGTCGCGCGAAGGACGCGAAGTTAAAATTGCTAATGTAGAAAATTGAGCCACTGGTTGTGTTCCTTAATTTGCGAAATCAGCGTGCTCCAAAAAACTTGATCTTCAGGCGAAAGAGGCCGCTTGATGATAATAAAGGAGTCAGAAGGATCATTAGTCAGGTCAGCTTCGGTCTTGTAGTATTGGAACACGATTATATTGCCGTGAATCTGGATAACATAGTTGTCGCCCAGCAACTGTGCTTTGAATGTGCTTGGATTGAAGTCATCCTCGGAACCAAGTTCCCAATCAGTTTGGTGCGTGGCAATCCAGTCGTTAATCAAGTGAGCTTCATGTGTGCCGAAAGTAAAATGCCCAGTCGGAGAAACATCCAGCCATTTTGGATAAGAACTGGGGAAAACGTTCGGTTTAAGACAATCTGCTTGATATTTGACTTGTTGCCATGCGAACAGTCCGAAAGATGCAATGATCAGTAATCCTAAAAATAAAATGATGCGTGGCAGCCGCATACGGCTTGCAATCCAAAGCTGAACCGGTCTCAACAACATTACGCCGAATTGCATCAAGACTGCTCCAACAAAGAAGGCGAGAATTATACCAGTCCAGCAAATTTCAAAAGCTTCGAAGCCATAAATTTCACTATCCGGCCCGATACCGTGCCTCAAGAAAATGCTTACCGCCAAAATCATCAGTGTCGTAAATGATGCGCTGGAAAAGAAGATGCTGACAAGAAGACGCCTCACAAATCGGAGATGGCGAAACTTCCACATCGTGCAAACAAACACAATCGGCGGAAGTATCAATGCGCTGTAAAAGCTAAATATAACGATGGTGTCCATCTGGATATTTAACAAGTATTAGGCCGCAGCGCGTGCATGGTTAAATTCACTTTAGCATTTGTTAGCATATTGTTATGAAAGCGCACTTCCGAATTTCGTTCAAACAAAAGCTATTTCAATTTCGTCCGCATGTAATGAAAAAGATATTGCTGGGCGTAACCGGCGTGCGGGCCGAAATGCGTGGCGGCAAAGCGGCGCAGGCGTGGCCCGCTGGCGCGGCGGCGCGGGAAATAAAGCCGTTGCAGCGCGCGTTCAATCCAGACATCCACGGGAAACGCGGAATCAAATCCGTAGGCGAAGAGCAAAACGCAGTCGGCAATCTTCCCGCCCACGCCGCGCAGTTTCATCAGTTCCGCGCGCGCGGCGGCGTAATCCAGCCGCTGGATTTTTTCCAAATCAAATTTTCCATCGGCGATCTGCCGCGCGGCGGCCAGAAGGTTCGGCGCGCGGAAGCCCATTTTGCAGGCGCGGAGTTCGGCTTCGGTGCAGGCGGAGATGCGTTCGGTGGACGGAAATGTGTTGAAGGTAGGGACATCGCGCTGCGATGTCCGGACGCCGCAGCGCGGCGTCCCTACCACAATTGGTTCGCCAAACCGTTCGCAGAGCAGCGAAACAATCTGGCGGATTTGAACGATTTGTTTTGTCGAAGATAAAATGAACGACGCGAGGCATTCCCATGGGTCTTGCCGCAAAATTCGCAGGCTGTGGCAGGCGGCGACGGCGTTGTTCATTGGCTCGTCGTCGGGAAATGTTTTTAGGATTTTCTCCAGTTCGATTTCCGTTTGCAGAAAATTGCGTAGCCAGTTCCAGTTTTTTTGAGGCGCGGCAGTTTCGGCAAGGATTCCTTCGCGCGTTTGCGTCAACCGCACGAAATTTTTTCCGATAATGCCGATCCAGAAATCATTTTTCTTTTGCCAGCGGAAAACCTGGCCGGAGTTGAGCGTCGCCGACAGATCATAATCGTGGACGTGAAAAATAATTTCCGTCGCGGCCATTTTATTTCAAATTGTAGCACGCCCAGAAATGCTCGCGGTGAAAAACGCGGTCGCCAATCTTGATGTCGCGCTCGCCGAGGTCGGTGATGGATTCAAATTCCTGCGCGATGCGCGGCGGCAGGGGCGTTGGCGGCGGTGTCGTGCGATTTATTTGTTGGCGCGCGAGCCATTTCCACGGCCAGTCGCTTTCAAGTTTGTAAAGTTCGGATTCGGAAACGAAAATGGCGTTTTGTCCTTTGCGGTCGGCGCGATAATCATATTCCGGCCAGAAATAAAATTGATTCGCCGGTGTGTCCGAATCCGCGGAATAAACGAGCGGCTGGGAGGTCGTCACGTCGCGCCGCGCCTGCGGAATGTAAAATGAATAGAGTCCGGTGATGCCGTAATGGCTGCAAATGATAAACGCGGGTTTGCCTTGCTGCTGAAGTTTTTCGCGCTCCGTTTCGGCGAGTTGAGCGGATTGTTTCCACGCGCGCAAGCGGCGCGACGGATCTTTTTCGCCGGGCAAAAGGCGTCCGGTGATTTTTCCGGCGAGATTGCTGTCATACATGATTGCGACGGCAAAAAATCCGAGCGCGAGGCCGATTGTCAAAAACGGTTTGACCAGACGCGAGCCGTCGCGCAGGCGCGCGTCCCAATAAACGGCCATCAAGCAAAACATCGGCGGCAGAGCGGGCGCGAGCCAGTTAGGCAAAATGCGCGAGTGAAACGACCAGATTAGATGGCCGAAGAAAATCGGCGCGCTCATGCAGAAAAAATAAAGCCAGAGCGGACATTCGCGGCGGAATTTCCAACAGCCAATCATCGCCCAAATCGCGCCGATGAAAAAAACTGGATTAAGCAGCGCGAATTCCTGAAAAATAAAATCCCAGAAATAACGGAGCGTCGGATGCCATTGGCCGCGAAGTCCGGCGTTGCCCGCGACGTGTGCGGCTGTGATCCAATTATGCTGCGAATTCCAAATGACGACGGGCAGCGTGCAAATCGCAAAAATCAGCAACGCGAGCCAAGGTCCGGGTTTTCGCAAATGAATTCGCGCGGGCGGCCAGAGCGCAAAGAAAATTCCAAAACAAATTATTTGATAAAACGCATTGTATTTGCAAAGAAAGGCGAGTCCCATCGCGAGGCCGGTGACGAGCCAGTCGCGCGTTTTACCATCCGGTTGCGCCGCGCGCCAGCCTGCGACCATCGCCCACGTCCAGCACAAAACCAGCGGCGAATCAATCGTCATCAAAATGGCGCCGATGCCCAGCAACGGCACGGCAGTGACGACCAGCAGCAACCAGAACGCGGCGCGCGCATTGACTTCGCGTGCGAAAAATCGCAATACCATTATGCTTAAAATCGCCGCGAACAACGGGGAGAAAAAGCGCACGCCAAATTCCGTGTTGCCAAAAATGTGAGTGCCGATGAATTGAATGAGCGCGATGCCGGGCGGCTTGCTGTAATACGAAAGCGCCAAATGTTTCGACCACGTCCATTGATACGCTTCGTCCTGACTCAATTCAATCGTGCCGCTGACGAGATAAATCCAGCGCGCAATGAGCATGACGAAAATCAGAATGTAGCTCAAACGCAGCCATTGCCGGTCAATCATGAATCGTGAATCGTCAATCGTGTTTGGCGCGGGCGATTCGCTTTTTGAATTTCCGATTTTCAAATTCGGCACGAGCGAAGGCATTTGCGCGTGCCAGAGCGGAAAGAATTTTTTTCCGAAAAATTGCCACGCGGATTCGAAAGCAATCGCCAGCGCCGTCGCGTAGCCCGCGCCCAAAATCATTCCGGCCAGAACGTCGCCGGGATAATGCACGCCGTTATAGACGCGCGAAAATGAAACGGCCAGCGCCATAAGCAGCATCGGCAGCGTTACGCAAATTTTTTTTCGATAAAATAGAAATACGATCATCGTCGCCGCGAACCAATTCGCCGCGTGCGCCGACGGCATGCTGCCGGTATGCGTGCAGCCGAGTCGTTCGACGACGTTCGACAACGTGATGCACGGGCGCGGGCGGGCGACGGCTTTTTTAATCGTGTTGACGACGAGTGGATCGCCGAGCGCGACGACCAGAAAAATCATCAACGCGCACAGCCGCAGACGCGCTTTGCCAAAGCACAACATGGCGACGATGACCGCGATGGCCAGTGGCACGAACCATCGCATCACTCCGTTGCCGCCGCTCAAAAGCGGCATGAGCCAGTCGAAGAACGGATTGCTCAACGAATGGTTGATGAAATAAAAGAGGCTCGTGTCGAGCGTTTGCAGCCAGTGCATTGGTGCGAGTGTAGCGGGAAAAGAAATTTTGGAAAACGGAATTGCGCGCTCAATAAGTCACAATCGATCGAATCGGACAGCCTTTCAATTTTTCGCGTCCGTTCAAAAATTTCAGTTCGATGAGAAAACTGATTTCCAGGATTTCCGCGCCGAGTTTTTTTACAAGTGCGGTCGCGGCGGCGGCGGTTCCGCCGGTCGCCAGCAAATCGTCAATCAGCAGCACGCGCGCGCCGGGTTTGAGCGCGTCAATGTGCATCGCAATGGTCGCCGAGCCGTATTCGAGCGCGTAATCCTGCTCGTGCGCTTTATGCGGCAATTTGCCTTTTTTACGGACGGGCACAAAACCGGCGCGCAATTTCAACGCGGCGGCGGCGGCGAAAATAAATCCGCGCGCGTCAATGCCCACGACCGCGTCCACCGAGCCGGGCGAAAATTTTTCCGTGAGCAGATCAATTGTTCCCGCGAACAATCGCGCGTCGGCCAGCACGGGCGTGATGTCTTTGAATTGGATTCCGGGTTTCGGAAAATCCGGCACGTTGCGGATGGCGCGTTCGATCTCGGCTGGCGTGACGATTGAATTATTCATCCTTCTTTTTCGTGCTTTCCAGTTTCTCGATCATTTTGCGGAGTTTTTTCAGCGCAAGATTCTGGATTTGCCGGACGCGCTCGCGCGTGACGCTAAATTTTACCCCGACTTCCTCCAAAGTTTTTTCCGAGCCGCCGTCGAGTCCAAAACGAAAACGCAAAATCGTCGCTTCACGCTCGTCCAGATGCTTGACCATGTCCTGCAACATATTGACGACGGTCTTGTCT